>NZ_JANLNX010000055.1:0-273363 GCF_025466015.1 Pseudomonas sp. 5P_5.1_Bac1
TGCATTGCGGGACCGAAATGTGTTGGCGCGTTACAGGCGGTGTCTTGTTCTGTTTTTGAGCGTTGGGGCTGCAACGCAGCCCCAGAACCCTGCAACCACGGTTTATCTGACCTTCACCACCAGCTTCCCAACCGCCTTGCGCCCCGCCAATTGTTCGATCGCCAACCCGGCCTCGGCCAATGGATAGGTCTTCGACACCAACGGCTTCAACTTGCCCTCGGCAAACCACGCAAACAGTTGCTGGAAGTTCGCTGCGTTGTCCGCCGGCTGGCGCTGGGCGAACGAGCCCCAGAACACGCCGAGCACCGCCGCGCCCTTGAGCAGCACCAGATTGACCGGTAACTCAGGAATTCGCCCGCTGGCAAAGCCCACCACCAGCAACCGGCCGTTCCAGGCCAGGCCGCGCACGGCCTGGTCGAACAGGTCGCCGCCTACCGGGTCGTAGATCACGTCGACGCCCTTGCCGCCGGTCAGGCGTTTGATCTCGTCTTTCAGGCTGCTCTGGCTGTAATCGATCAGCTCGTCCGCGCCCGCCGCCTTGGCGATTTCCAGTTTCTCCGCGCTACTGGCCGCAGCGATCACCCGCGCGCCCATGGCCTTGCCGATTTCCACGGCCGCCAGGCCAACGCCGCCAGATGCACCCAGCACCAGCAAGGTTTCGCCGGCCTGCAATTGGCCGCGCTGGCGCAGCGCGTGCATCGAGGTGCCGTAGGTCATGCCGAAGGCCGAGGCAGTGGCGAAGTCCATGCCTTCCGGGATGGGCATCACGTTGTAGGCCGGCACCGCGACCTGTTCGGCGAAGCTGCCCCAGCCCGTCAGGGCCATGACCCGGTCGCCGACCTTGAACGCGCCGGCATTCTCGCCCGCCGCGGCAACCACCCCGGCGGCCTCGCCACCCGGCGAGAACGGCAGCGGCGGCTGGAACTGGTATTTGCCCTCGATGATCAGGGTGTCCGGGAAGTTGACGCTCGCGGCGTGTACGTCCAGGAGGATTTCATTCTTCTTCGGCGTCGGGCTGGCGACGTCTTCCAGCACCAGATCACGGGCCGGACCATGGGCTTTGCACAACACGGCTTTCATCAGGGCTATTCCTTTGCGGGTGGTGGCCGATAAGTGTAGGTATGCAAGGTGCCGGGTCAACGAGCATGGCCTGGCCTGAATAGGCTGGCATAAGCCCGGGCTTGGGTTTGGCCGGCGCGCTGGGTATGCTGGCGCCAACTGTTTGAGGAGCGAATTCGTGAAAGCGTGGATCTTGATGGTACTGGCGCTGACGCTGCCAGTGGCGGCCATGGCCGAAGAGAAGGAAGCAGCAGCGCCGAAGGTTGCCTATATCAGCCTGTCGCCGCCCCTGGTCGGCAACTACGCCCTCGATGGCGGCCCGCGTCTGCGGGTGTACAAGGCCGATGTTGCGCTGAAGGTCGAAGGCGATGCCGACGCAGCCGCGGTCAAGCACCACGAGCCGCTGATCCGTAACCAGTTGGTGGCGCTGTTCACCCAGCAGAGCCTGGACGGCATGAGCAACGTCGACGCCAAGGAAAAACTGCGTCAGGAAGCCCTCAAGCAGGTCCAGCAGGTGCTGTCCAACGAAGAGGGTCGGCCGGTCGTCGAAGACCTGCTGTTCAACAACCTGATCGTTCAGTAATCACGAGGCCAGGCTGCGGCGGAAACGTGCCAGGGCGATCGCGAAGAACGCCAGGCCGATCGCCGCCAGGGCCAGCAGGTCGGGCCACACCACCGTGATCCCGGCGTCGCGAAACAGAATCGCGGCGCCCAGGCTGACGAAGTGGGTGGACGGCGACAACTGCATCACCCACTGCAACCATTGCGGCATGCTGTCCAGCGGCGTGCTGCCGCCCGAGAGCAACAGCATCGGGATGATCACCGGGATCGCCAGCAAGCCGAACTGCGGCGTCGAGCGCGCCAGCGTAGCGAGAAAAATCCCCAGCGCCGTGCTGGCGAACAGGTACAGCGCCGTCACCCCCAGAAACAGCGGCAGCGAGCCGGCCAACGGCACGCCCAGCGCCCACTTCACCACCACCTCCAGCGACACCCAGGTGCACAGCACCACCACCAGCGCGTTGCTGCCGATCTTGGCGAGCATGATTTCCAGTGCGGTCAGCGGCAGCACCAGCAGGTGATCGAGGGTGCCATGCTCGCGCTCGCGCAGCAGGGCGGTGCCGGTGAGGATGATCGCGAGGATGGTGATGTTGTTGACGATCTGGATCACCGCCAGGAACCAGCCGCCTTCCAGGTTCGGGTTGAACAGCGCGCGGGGCTCCAGCAGCGCCGGGCTGCGACTGCTGCTGCCGGCGGGGCTGGCGTAATCCAGCAACTCGCGTTCGAAAATCCGCCCGATATAGCCGGCGCCCATGAACGCCTGGCTCATGGCCGTGGCATCGACGTTGATCTGCAGTTCCGGCGAGCGCCCGGCCAGCAGGTCGCGCTGGAAATTCACCGGAATATTGATGACGAAGGTGTACAGGCCGCTGTCCAGGCTGCGGTCGAGCTGGTCGTAGGCCAGCGGCACGGCGGGCTGGAACTCCGGGGGCTGCAGCGCTTCGGTCAGCTTGCGCGAGACCAGGCTCTGGTCCTCATCGACCACCGCGACGCTGGCGTTGTGCACGCCGATCACCGAGCCCGCCGCCGGCATGTAGATCGCCACGCTGAAGGCATAGAGCAGAAACAGCAGCAGAACGCTGTCGTGGCGCAGGCTGGTCAGCTCTTTCAGGCCGAGGCGCAGAATGTGGGCAAGACGCTGCATCAGGCCTCCTGTTTCTTCAGCATCATCAGGCTCAGCCCGGTGAACCCGACGAAGAAGCCGAGCAGCGCCAGGCACTGCGGCCACAGTTCGCGCAGGTCCAGGGCCTTGGTGAAGGTGCCGACGGCGATATCGAGGAAGTAGCCCGCCGGGAACAACTGGCCCATCAGCGCCGCGGAGCCATCGAGGGATGAGCGCGGCACGATCAGCCCGGAGAACTGGATGGTCGGCAGGCTGGTGAGGATCATGGTGCCGAGGATCGCGGCGATCTGGGTGCGGGTGAAGGCCGAGATCAGCAGGCCGAGGCTGGTGGTCGCCAGCAGGTACAGCACCCCGCCGCACGCCAGCGCCAGGGCGCTGCCCTTGAACGGCACGCCGAACAGCCAGCGGTTCATCGCCACCAGCAGCGCCAGGTTCACCAGGCTCACCGCCAGGTACGGCGCCTGTTTGCCGAGCAGGAACTCAAGGCGGGTCAGCGGCGTGGCGTAGAAGTTGGTGATCGAGCCCAGCTCCTTTTCGCGGACGATGCCGAGGGCGGTGAGCATGGCCGGGATGAACGCCAGGATCAGCGCCATGACGCCGGGCCCGATGGCGTTCACGCTGACCACATCCTGGTTGTAGCGAAAGCGCGTCTCCAGCTTCACCGCCGCCTGGCGCGGCTGCGCCGGGCTGCTCAGCGCCGCCAGTTGTTCGAGGTTGGCCTGGTGCACCGCTTCGACATAGTTGCGGCTGGTCTCGGCGCGGAACGGCATGCCGCCGTCGAGCCAGGCTGCGACCACCGGCTGGCGCCCGGCAAGCAGGTCGCGGCCGAAGCCGGGGGGAATCTCGAGGGCCAGCTTGATCTCCGAGCGCTGCAGGCGCTGGTGCAGTTGTCGCGGATCGCGGATTGGCGGCTGCTCGGCAAAGTAGCGCGAGCCACGGAAGGCTTCGAGGTAGGCCCGGCTTTGCGGGCTCTGGTCCTGGTCGTAGACGGCGAAGGCGAGGTTTTCGACATCCAGCGAAATGCCGAAGCCGAAGATCACCATCATGAACAGCGCACCCAGCAGGGCGAACGCCAGGCGCACCTTGTCGCGCAGCAGTTCCTTGCCCTCGCGGCTGGCCACGGCGACCAGCCGGGTCAGGCTGAAACCCCGGCGAGGTGGCGGACTGGCGGGTGCGGCCGGCGTGTCGAGATTGGCTGCTGGCGTCTCGGGCGCGCCGCCCTGGGCTTGTTCCAGGCACGTGACGAAGGCGTCTTCCAAGGTCGCGCCGCCGTACTGCACCTGCAAGGCGGCCGGGGTGTCGCAGGCCAGCACCGAGCCTGCGTGCATCAGCGAGATGCGGTCGCAGCGCAGCGCCTCGTTCATGAAGTGGGTCGAGAGAAAGATGGTCACGCCCTGTTCCCGCGACAGCTCGATCAGCAACCGCCAGAAGTCGTCGCGGGCGGCCGGGTCGACGCCGGAGGTGGGCTCGTCGAGGATCAGCACTTCCGGGCGGTGCAGCACCGCCACGGCCAGCGACAGGCGCTGGCGCAAGCCCAGCGGCAGGGCGCCGGACGGCTGGTCGGCGACCTCGCCGAGGTCGAAGCGCTGGATCAGTTCGGCGATGCGTGGTGTGCTGTCGGCGGGTTTCAGGTCGAACAGCCGCGCGTGCAGTTCCAGGTTCTGGCGCACGCTGAGTTCGCCGTACAGCGAGAAACTCTGCGACATGAAACCGACCCGCTTGCGCGTGGCCAGGTCCTTGGCGTCCACCGGCCGACCGAGCAGGGTGGCGCTGCCTTCGCTGGCCGGCATCAGGCCGGTGAGGACTTTCATGGTGGTGGTCTTGCCGCAGCCGTTGGAGCCGAGGAAGCCGAAAATCTCGCCGCGACCGATGGCGAAGCTGACCTTGTTCACGGCGGTGAAGTCGCCGAAGCGCAGGGTCAGTTCATGCGCTTCGATGGCGATGCTGGCGTCGCCGGCGTCCCGTGGCGGGATGTGCAGCGGCTCGGCGTTGTGGTGGCTGTCGCCCTGGAAGTAGGTGAAGGCTTCGTCCAGCTTGCCGCTGGGCGTGACGCTGGCCAGTTCATGGCTGGCGCCGGCGCCGATCAGCCGGCCGCGGTCGAGCATCAGGCAGTGTTCGAACTGTTCGGCCTCTTCCATGTAGGCCGTTGCTACCAGCAGCGTCAGTTGCGGACGTTGCTGACGCACATGCTCGACCAGCTCCCAGAAGCGCCGCCGCGACAGCGGGTCGACGCCGGTGGTGGGCTCATCGAGGATCAGCAGATCGGGTTCGTGGATCAGCGCGCAGCACAGGCCGAGTTTCTGTTTCATGCCGCCAGACAGCTTGCCCGCCGGGCGCTCGGCGAAGCGGGCGAGGTCGGTGGCCTCCAGCAGCGTGTGCATGCGGGCGTCGCACTCGGCGCGGGACAGGCCGAACAAGGTGGCGAAGAACCGGATGTTTTCGCTGATCGACAGGTCCGGGTACAGGTTGCCGCCCAGGCCCTGGGGCATGAAGGCGATGCGCGGGTACAGGCTGCTGCGGTGCGAGCGCTTGGCGATCGGGCCGCCGAGCACGTCCAGCTCACCCTGTTGCAGCCGTTTGACCCCGGCGATCAGCCCGAGCAGGCTGGATTTGCCGGCGCCGTCCGGGCCGATCAAGCCGCAGCGGGTGCCGGCGGGCAGGTCGAAGGTGATGTCATGCAGGGCTTCCAGCGCGCCATAGCGGTGACGGATGCCTCGGGCCTGCAGGGCCAGCCCGTTCATTGCAGGTTGGCCGGCCAGTCCACGGTGGCGGTGCGCACATAGCCGGCGCCGGGCATACCGGGCTTGGCCTGGGGCACGGCGTCGGGGGCGGTCAGGCGCAGCTTGACCCGGAATACCAGCTTCTGCCGCTCGTCGCGGGTTTCCACCTGCTTGGGCGTGAACTGGGCCTTGGCCGCGACGAAGCTGATTTTCGCCGGCAGCGCCTGGTCGGGCAGGGCGTCGAGGACGATCCGCGCCTCGTCGCCGATGGTCAGCCGGCCAGCGGTGGAGGCGGGCAGGTAGAGGTTCATGTATTGGTCGCTGGGGTCGATCAGCAGCAGCACTCGGCCACCGGCACCGAGCACTTCGCCCGGTTCGGCCAGGCGCAACTGAATCACGCCGTTGATTGGCGCGCGCAGGCTGCTGTCGTCGATTTCGCTGGTCAGTTGCGCGACCTGGGCTTCGGCGGCGCCAATCGCTGCCTTGATCGCCGCGAGCTGTGCCCGTGCGGCGACCACCGCCGAGTTGCTGGTGTCGAAGCGCGCCTGTTGCTGGTCGAGCAACTGCTGGCTGGCGTATTTGCGCTGGAACATCTCGCGGATGCGCTTCAGCTCCTGGCTGGCGAGCAGTTGTTCGCTCTGGCGCAACTGCACGTTGGCCTGGGCGGCGGCGTAGTTCTCCCGGGCGCGGGCCACTTCGGCCTCGGCCTGAGCGCGTTGGGCTTCGAGGGTGCGGGTATCGATGCGGGCGAGCAACTGCCCGCGGCTGACTTTGTCGCCTTCGTCCACCAGCACTTCGGCGAGGCGCCCGGGCACCTTGCTGGCGATCTGGACTTCGGTGGCTTCGAGCCGCCCGTTGCCCATGGCCAGGCCTTCGGGCAGGCGGTCATGCAAGGATTTCCAGTAGCCCAGGCCACCGGCCGCCAGCAGCAGCGCAATCAGCGCGCCGGCGAAAATCTTGGGGGTGTGTTGACTCATCGACATGGTCCTGCATCCTGCTACATACGCGTCAGATTGTGACGTCCCACCAGCCTTGGCGGTTTGATTCGCGTCAAATGAGCCCCGATCCTACGCCGATCAGCGAAGATTGAGTATTGCCGCCCACTGTTCGGCTGTGACCGGCATCACAGACAGGCGACTGCCTTTCTGCACCAGCGGCAGTTCGGCGAGGGCGGTTTGCAGCTTCAGGTAGCCCAGGCCCAGCACCTTCGGGAAGGTTTCCACATGGGCCACGTCCACCGCGCTCCACGGGTTCTTGTCGGCGTTGGCCTTGGGGTCGTGGTAATGGCTTTGCGGGTCGAGGGCGGTCGGGTCGGGATAGGCCGCGGTGCTGATTCGGGCAATACCGGCGATGCCCGGCTCGGGGCAACTGGAGTGGTAGAAGAAAAACTCGTCGCCCACCGCCATCGCGCGGATGAAATTGCGCGCCTGGTAATTGCGAACCCCGTCCCAGCGCGCCTCGCCGAGGCGGGCGAGGTCCTCGATCGAGAGTTCGTCGGGTTCGGATTTCATCAGCCAGTAGGCCATGGGCTCAGCTCCAGTCAGTCTCTGAAACAACCTGTTGCATCAAACCGACAGCCGGTTGGCGTCAAGGTTTGCTTGTGGACGAGTGTTGTCGGAAAATGCGCCAAATTTTAAGCTTGACGCTGCTGCACGGCCTATAAAAAGAACCGTCGCGGACATCGTGATCAGTTTGCCTTCGGGGGGCAATCGATGAATCGCAAAAAACCGGACCTGCTCTGGATTCTAGTTTTCGTGTTTGGTCTGGGCGTTGTCACGACCGGTTATGCGCAAAGTTTCTGGGAACGCAAAGTTGAAACCGCTTATCAGCAGATGCCGGTGAATCCCGCTCAGCGTTGATGCCGCGGCGCCGTTCAGTGCGCCAGATACCAGCGTTTATCCGATACAGTGCCTTGTAGCGGCACGTCCCAACTGGCTTGCGCCAGGCGTTCCACCTTCTGGCATTCATGGGCCAGCCCCAGCAGCAGGGGTTTTTTCCAGGCCTTGCGCCGGCCTTGATACGCCAGGCTGCGATCATAGAAACCGCCGCCCATTCCGAGGCGACCCCCCAGCTCATCGAAACCCACCAGCGGCAGCAGGATCAGGTCCAGCGCCCAGACCGGGCGTTGCCGCGCCAGGCGGATGCTCGGCTCGGGGATGCGAAAGCGGTTGGGCCGCAGTTTTTCGCCCTGTTCGAAGCGTTGGAACGCCATCTTGGTTTTCGGCCAGGCATGCAGCACCGGCAGGTAGGTGCGCTTGCCACGGCGTTGGGCCTCGCGCAGCAGCAGGCGCGGGTCGATTTCGCTGTCGTTGGGCAGGTACAGGGCGATGTGGCGGGCGCGACGGAACAGCGGATGCTGCGCCAGTTGCCGATACAGGCCACGGGCGGCCTGACGTTGCTCGGCAGGGCTGAGTGCACGGCGGGCATCGCGAAGCAGGCGGCGGAGTTGGGGGCGGGTAAGCGGCGCGGTGTCGGTCATGGCACGGGCGATCCCTGGGGGCGATCATCACGCGGTGATGTCGCAGGTGCAGGCGCGCAAGGAAGATAAAGGCGCATGCAGGTAGAAACAGGCTCCCCGACGAACCGCTGTCGGTGTAGCCCTTGAACCCGAAAGTTCAAGGTGGAGATTGCAGGGGGCGTTAAGGCTTTCCGTCAAGCGGACATGCACACCGGCCCCAACGTGCAACCCCCGTGGTTGTGCGTATCGGCTCAGGGACATGACCGACTGGCAAGCACTCCAGGGAGTGGGCGGGAGTATACAGAAACTCAGTTGGCTTTTGTATCCGCGTCGTCGATCAGGGCCTGGTCGACGCGGTCGAGCAGCTCGCGTACCTGCTCACGGGTGGCGCCGCCGCTCTGGGCTTCCGGGCGCTCTTGATTGTGCAAAAGGTCGTGGGTGATGTTCAGCGCGGCCATCACGGCGATGCGGTCGGCGCCGATCACTTTGCCGCTGCTGCGGATCTCGCGCATCTTGCCGTCGAGGTAGCGTGCGGCGCTGACCAGATTGCTGCGTTCTTCCTGCGGGCAGATGATCGAATACTCTTTGTCGAGGATCTGCACGGTGACGCTATTGGTAGAACTCATGAGTCTTGCTCCAGGGACTTGAGCCGCGAAATCATCGATTCGACCTTATGTCGCGCGATTTCGTTTTTTTCAATGAGGTGGGCGCGCTCCTCGCGCCAGGATTTCTCCTGCTCGGATAGGAGTGTGTTTTGCCGTTTTAGTTGCTCGACCCGCTCAATCAGCAGTTCGAGTCGGCTCTTCAGCGTTTGCAGCTCATTATCTTGCATTGCTCGCCACTCGATTCGGTCTGACTGTGACTGTCTGGCTACTGCGCCTCATGCGCCGGAATTGCCGCGTCGATGGTCTTGGCGCGCCTGCCGGTGCTAGGATACAAGGCCTTCATTCTAGTCATTGCGCCGTCTGGCGCCTAGTTGCCCATGCCCACTACCAATTCGCCGTACACCGCCTTCGCCAACCTGCTCAACAGCAACGGTCATCCTGTTTCCCCCGCCGAACTGCACGGCCTGTTGCTCGGTCGTAGCTGCGCCGGCGCAGGCTTCGATGTTGACGGCTGGCTGGCCGACGCTGCTCATCTGCTGGAGACCGAACCAGTAGACAACGTCCGCAACGCTTTGATCGGCCTCCAGGAAATGGTCAAGTCCGAACTGACCGGCGAAGACATCGCCATCGTCCTGCTGCTGCCGGGCGATGACCTGCCGCTCACCGAGCGCGCGGCTGCACTGGGCCAATGGTGCCAGGGCTTCCTCAGCGGCTTCGGCTTGAACTCCGGCGGCAAGGACCTCAGCGACGAGGTCAATGAAGTACTGCAGGACCTGAGCGCGATTTCGCAAGTTCAGGACGCACTGGAAGAATCCGAAGACGGCGAAAGCGACTATATGGAAGTGATGGAGTACCTGCGCGTCGCACCGCTGCTGCTCTTCACGGAATTGGCCAAGCCGGTCGCGCCTGCCGCCAAACCTTCCTTGCACTGAGGCCAAACAGGGGTTCCCCGTGGCAACAAACCATATCCCGAAAGCGGAATACGCCCGGCGCCGCAAGGCGCTGATGGCGCAGATGGAACCCAACAGCATCGCCATCCTGCCGGCTGCCGCGGTTGCCATTCGCAACCGTGACGTCGAGCACGTCTATCGCCAGGACAGCGACTTCCAGTACCTCAGCGGTTTTCCCGAGCCCGAGGCGGTGATCGCCCTGATCCCCGGCCGCGAGCACGGCGAGTACGTGCTGTTCTGCCGTGAGCGTAATCCCGAGCGCGAGCAGTGGGACGGCCTGCGCGCCGGCCAGGAAGGTGCGATCCGCGACTTTGCGGCCGACGACGCCTTCCCCATCGCTGATATCGACGACATTCTTCCCGGCTTGATCGAAGGGCGCGATCGCGTCTATTCGGCCATGGGCAGCAATGCCGAGTTCGACCGCCGCCTGATGGAGTGGATCAACGTGATCCGTTCCAAGGCGCGCCTGGGGGCTTCGCCGCCGAACGAATTCGTTGCCCTGGATCATCTGCTGCACGACATGCGCCTGTATAAATCGGCGGCGGAAGTGAAGGTCATGCGCGAAGCCGCGGCGATCTCCTCGCGGGCCCATGTGCGGGCCATGCAGGCCAGCCGTGCCGGCCTTCACGAGTACAGCCTGGAAGCCGAGCTGGACTACGAGTTCCGCAAGGGCGGGGCGAAGATGCCGGCCTATGGATCGATCGTCGCCGCCGGACGCAACAGTTGCATCCTGCATTACCAGCAGAACGACGCGCCGCTCAAGGATGGCGACCTGGTGCTGATCGACGCCGGTTGCGAGATCGACTGCTACGCCAGCGACATCACCCGCACCTTCCCGGTCAGCGGGCGTTTCTCGGCGGAACAGAAGGCGATCTACGAACTGGTGCTCAAGGCTCAGGAAGCGGCCTTCGCGGTCATCGCCCCCGGCAAGCACTGGAACCACGCCCACGAGGCGACGGTTCAAGTGATCACCGAAGGGCTGGTGGAACTGGGCCTGCTCAAGGGCGATGTGGCCGAACTGATCGAAACCGAGGCCTACCGGGCCTTCTACATGCACCGGGCCGGACACTGGCTGGGCATGGATGTACATGATGTCGGCGAGTACAAGGTCGGCGGTCAATGGCGCGTGCTCGAACCGGGCATGGCCCTGACGGTCGAACCGGGTATCTACATTGCCGCGGACAACCAGAGCGTCGCCAAGAAGTGGCGCGGTATTGGTGTACGGATCGAGGACGACGTAGTGGTAACCAAGCACGGCTGTGAAATCCTGACCTCCGGTGTGCCGAAAACGGTCGCGGAAATCGAAGCCCTGATGGCCGCCGCCAGAAGCCAGGCCGCATGAGCCGGGTCAATCTGGCGATCATCGGCGGCGGCCTGGTCGGTGCCAGCCTCGCGCTGGCCCTGCAGGCCGGCGCCAAGGCCCGAGGCTGGAAGATCCTGCTGATCGAACCGTTCGCCCCGGGCGACAGCTACCAACCCAGTTATGACGCGCGTTCTTCTGCGCTGTCGTTCGGCACCCGGCAGATCTACGAGCGCCTTGACCTGTGGCAAGTCATCAGCCGCCGCGCCGAGCCAATCCGGCAGATCCAGGTGTCCGACCGCGGGCGCTTCGGCGCCACCCGTCTCGACGCGCTGGAAGAAGGCGTTCCGGCGCTGGGCTACGTGGTGGAAAACGCCTGGCTCGGCCAATGCCTGTGGCAGGGCCTCGACCCCGAAGTGGTGAGCTGGCGCTGCCCGGCGGAAGTCACCGCGATGCAGCCATTGGGCGATGGCTATCGGTTGTCGCTCAATGACGACATCGTCCTGGAATGCGACCTGGCCGTGCTCGCCGATGGCGGGCGTTCAGGCCTGCGCGAACAACTGGGCATTCACGTCAGCCAGCGCCCGTACAACCAGAGCGCGCTGATCGCCAACATCACCCCGAGCGAAGCCCACTGCGGCCAGGCCTTCGAGCGCTTCACCGACGAAGGCCCGATGGCCCTGCTGCCGCTGCCGGAAAACCGCTGCGCGCTGGTCTGGACCCGCGCCGGGATGGACGCCAAGCGCCTGGCGGAGCTGGACGAACGGCGCTTCCTCGACGAACTGCAGAGCATCTTCGGTTACCGCCTCGGCGCTCTGCGCCAGGTTGGCGCGCGGCACCTTTATCCGTTGACGCTGGTGGAAGCGCAGGAGCAGGTGCGTCCGCATCTGGTGGTGCTCGGCAACGCCGCCCACAGCCTGCACCCGATCGCCGGGCAAGGTTTCAACCTGTCGCTGCGCGACGTGCAGTCGCTGGCCGATGGCCTGCTTGCCGGCCCCGAAAAACCCGGCGACCTCGGCACGCTGTTGGCCTACCGCGAGCGCCAGCGTCTGGACCAGGACCTGACCGTGGGCTTCTCCGACAAGATCACCCGCCTGTTTGGCACGGCCCAGCCGTTGATCGCCACCGGCCGCAACCTCGGCCTGCTTGGCCTCGATCTGCTGCCCCCGGCCAAGCGCTGGTTCGCCCGCCAGGCCATGGGCCTCGGCACTCGCCCTGACCTTCAAGGCAAGGCATGACCCCTTTTTTCTATTACCCGGAACAGGCTTGAAGCATGGACATGCGCGCGGATCTGTTGATTGTCGGTGCCGGTATGGTCGGCAGCGCTCTGGCCCTGGCCTTGCAGCACAGCGGCCTGGAAATCCTCTTGCTGGACGGCAGCTCCCTGTCCGTCCCGCGCTTCGATGATGCCGCGCCGTTCGAGCCCAGGGTCAGCGCCCTGTCGGCGGCCAGCCAGCGCATTCTCGATCGTCTCGGCGCCTGGCAGGGCATTTCCGAACGGCGTGCCAGCCCTTACTCGGACATGCAGGTCTGGGACGGCAGCGGCACCGGGCAGATCCACTTTTCCGCGGCCAGCGTTCACGCCGATGTGCTGGGCCATATCGTCGAGAACCGGGTGGTTCAGGACGGCCTGCTGGAACGCCTGCACGACAGCGAAATCGGCCTGCTGGCCAATGCCCGCCTGGAACGCATGCGCCGTTCCGGTGATGAGTGGCTGCTGACCCTCGCCGACGGCCGCAACCTGCGGGCACCGCTGGTGATCGCCGCCGACGGCGCCAACTCGGCGGTGCGCCGCCTGACCGGCTGCGAAACCCGCGAATGGGATTACCTGCACCACGCCATCGTCACCAGCGTGCGCTGCGCCGAGCCGCACCAGAACACGGCCTGGCAACGCTTCACCGATGAAGGTCCGCTGGCCTTCCTGCCGCTGCAGCGCGACGGCAAACAGGATTGGTGCTCGATCGTCTGGTCGACCACGCCCGAGCGGGCGGAAAAACTCATGGCGCTGCCGGACGACGCGTTCTGCGCCGAACTTGAGCGTGCGTTTGAAGGCCGCCTCGGCGCGGTACTGCAAGCCGACCCGCGCGTCTGCGTGCCGCTGCGCCAGCGTCATGCCAAGCGCTATGTCGCCGAGGGCCTCGCGCTGATCGGCGATGCTGCGCACACCATTCACCCGCTGGCCGGCCAGGGTGTGAACCTGGGCTTTCTCGATGCCGCGGTGCTGGCCGAAGAACTGCTGAAGGCCTACGAGCGCGGCGAGCGACTGGCCGACGTGAAGGTGCTGAGCCGCTTCGAGCGTCGGCGCATGCCGCACAACCTGGCGCTGATGGCCGCGATGGAGGGCTTCGAGCGCTTGTTCCAGGCCGACCCGCTGCCGCTGCGCTGGCTGCGTAACAGTGGCCTGAAATGGGTCGAACAGATGCCCGAGGCCAAGGCATTGTTCGTGCGTCAGGCACTGGGTTTGAGTGGCGATCTGCCGGAACTGGCGAAGGCCTGAAAGGCCCGCAACATCTGGTAACTCCTCGGTGAAGCGTTCGGTTTGTGATGCCAAATGACATTAACTACCATTTTCGCCTCATTTGAATTTCCGAGGAGCGCTACCGATGTCGCCACGCAAGCATTTACTGGCCGCCCTGACCCTCACGCTGTTCGGCGGGGCTGCCCAGGCGGCGGACGAGGTGGTGGTGTACTCCTCGCGCATCGATGAGCTGATCAAGCCGGTATTCGACGCCTACACCGCCAAGACCGGGGTGAAGATCAAGTTCATCACCGACAAGGAAGCCCCGCTGATGCAGCGGATCAAGGCCGAGGGCGAGAACGGCGTGGCCGACCTGCTGCTCACCGTCGACGCCGGCAACCTCTGGCAGGCCGAGCAGATGGGCATCCTCCAGCCGATCAAGTCCGCCGTGATCGACGCCAACATCCCTGCGCAATACCGCGCGTCTTCCCATGACTGGACCGGCCTCAGCCTGCGTGCGCGGACCATCGTCTACTCCACCGACCGGGTCAAACCCGAAGAGCTGAGCACCTACGAGGCGCTGGCCGACAAGCAATGGGAAGGCCGCCTGTGCCTGCGCACGGCGAAGAAGGTCTACAACCAGTCGCTGACCGCCACCATGATCGAAACCCATGGTGCCGAGAAAACCGAAGAGCTGGTCAAGGGCTGGGTCAACAACCTGTCCACCGACGTGTTCTCCGATGACAACGCCGTGATCCATGCGATCGCCGCCGGCCAGTGCGACGTGGGCATCGTCAACACTTACTACTACGGTCGCCTGCATCAGGAAAACCCGAAACTGCCGGTCAAGCTGTTCTGGCCCAACCAGGCTGATCGCGGCGTCCACGTGAACCTGTCGGGCATCGGCCTGACCAAACACGCACCGCACCCGGAAGCCGCCAAGGCGCTGGTCGAGTGGATGACCGGTGAGGAAGCACAGAAGATGTTCGCGGGCATCAACCAGGAATTCCCGGCCAACCCGAAAGTCGCGCCGTCCGATGAAGTCGCCGCCTGGGGCAGCTTCAAGGCCGACAGCCTGCCGGTGGAAGTCGCCGGCAAGCGCCAGGCCGAAGCGATTCGCTTGATGGATCGGGCTGGCTGGAACTGAGTTTCAAGCCTTATTCTTGCTGCGCCCTCAAGCCCGCCCTGGCATCGCGCCGGGCGGGCTTTTTCATTGACTGCCGCCCGTAGAGACTTTCTCCTTGCCGCACCCCGTCCAACGCCGCTGGTATCCCCTGGTCTACGCCATCGCCGCGCTGGTGATGCTGCCGCTCAGTGTCTTGTTGTTGTCCTGGCAAAGCGTGGACATGCAGATCTGGTCGCACCTGCTCGATACCCAGATGAGCCGCCTGTTGAGCAACACCCTGACGCTGGTGGTTGGCGTTGGTGTGGGCGTCACTCTGCTGGGCGTCAGCCTGGCGTGGCTCACCAGCCTCTGCGAGTTTCCCGGACGGCGCTGGCTGGACTGGGCGCTGATGCTGCCGTTCGCGATTCCCGCCTATGTGCTGGCTTTCGTTTTCGTTGGCTTGCTGGATTTCTCCGGGCCGGTGCAGACGCTGCTGCGCGAGTGGTTCGGGCCGATGCGTCTGCCGCGGGTGCGTTCCACCGGCGGGGTGATCATCGTTCTGGTGCTGGTGTTCTATCCCTACGTCTACCTGCTGGCGCGCACCGCCTTCCTCGCCCAGGGCAAGGGCCTGATGGAAGCGGCGCGGGTCCTCGGGTATTCCCCGCTAAAGGCGTTCTGGCGGGTCGCGTTGCCGATGGCGCGTCCGGCCATCGGTGCGGGCGTGGCACTGGCGCTGATGGAGACGCTGGCTGACTTCGGCGCCGTCTCGGTGTTCAACTTCGACACCTTCACCACGGCGATCTACAAGACCTGGTACGGCTTCTTCAGCCTGTCCAGCGCGGCGCAACTGGCTAGCCTGTTGCTGCTGGCGGTGATCCTGGTGCTCTATGGCGAACACCGCGCCCGTGGTGCGGTGCGCGGCAGCAACGAGCGCCCGCGCGGCAAGGCGCTGTATCACCTGCGTGGGGTCAAGGCGCTGTTAGCCAGTGGCTGGTGCCTGTTGGTGTTCGCCTGCGCCTTCGTCATTCCGGTGCTGCAATTGCTGGCCTGGTTCTGGCAGCGCGGGCGCTTCGACCTCGATGAGCGTTACACCGGACTGATCCTGCACACCCTGTACCTCGGCGCCATAGCCGCGCTGATCACCGTCAGCGCGGCGCTGCTACTGGCTTTCGCCCGCCGCCAGTCCTCGGCACGGGGGATTCGCGTCGGCGTCAGCCTGGCCAACCTCGGCTATGCGTTGCCCGGCTCGGTGCTGGCGGTGGCGATCATGCTGGCGTTCAGTTATCTCGATCGCGAACTGGTGATTCCGCTCTCCGGCTGGCTCGGCGGGGCGGGCAAGCCGTTGTTGCTGGGCAGCCTGTCGGCGTTGTTGCTGGCGTATCTGGTGCGCTTCATTGCCGTGGCCTACGGCCCGCTGGAAAACAGCCTCGGGCGTATCCGTCCATCGTTGCCGGAAGCGGCGCGCAGCCTTGGGGTCAGCGGCCCGGGATTGTTTTTCAAGGTGTATCTCCCGTTGCTGGTGCCAGGCGCGTTGAGCGCGGCGCTGCTGGTGTTCGTCGATGTGCTCAAGGAGATGCCGGCAACCCTGCTGATGCGCCCGTTCGGCTGGGACACGCTGGCGGTGCGGGTTTTCGAGATGACCAGCGAAGGCGAATGGGCGCGGGCGTCGCTACCGGCGCTGACACTGGTTCTGGTGGGGCTGCTGCCGGTCATCGGACTGATTCGGCGTTCCGCCCGCCACCCCGGTCAAAGTCGCTGAGGATGTAACCCGGCCGCCTTGCGGATACAATGCGCGGCATTCGCTGCGGCCGGCCACTGGCCGGGTAGCAGGAACGCTGCCGTCTGCCGCAGCTTCGCCACGCCCGGAAGGAGAAACCCATGGGACAGCGTACGCCTCTGTATGACCTGCACTTGGCGCTTGGCGCCAAGATGGTCGATTTTGGCGGTTGGGATATGCCCCTGCATTACGGTTCGCAGGTCGAGGAGCACCATCAAGTGCGTCGCGACTGCGGAGTTTTCGACGTTTCGCATATGACGGTAATCGACATCAGCGGTGTCGATGCCACCGAATGGCTGCGTCATCTGCTGACCAACGATGTCGCCCGCCTCGGCGAGATCGGCAAGGCCCTCTACAGCACCCTGCTCAACGACGAAGGCGGTGTGATCGACGACCTGATCGTCTATCGCCTGGCCGACGGCTATCGCCTGGTGGTCAACGCCGCGACCCGCGACAAGGACCTGGCCTGGCTCGAAGCGCACAAGAGCGGCTTCGAAGTGCAGTTCCGCGAGCGCCCTGAGCTGGCGATCCTCGCGATCCAGGGCCCGCAGGCGCGGGAGAAGGTTGCCGAACTGCTGAGCGCCGCGCGCGCCGAGCTGATCCGCAACCTCAAGCCTTTCGAAGGGCAATTCGAAGGTGACTGGTTCATCGCCCGCACCGGCTACACCGGTGAAGACGGTCTGGAAATCATCCTGCCGGCCTTGCAGGCGCCCGCGTTCTTCAACGATCTGGTCGGTGCCGGTATCGCCCCGAGCGGCCTCGGCGCCCGCGACACGCTGCGCCTGGAAGCCGGGATGAACCTGTACGGCAACGATATCGACGAGGCGCATTCACCGCTGACCTCCAACCTCGCCTGGAGCATCGCCTGGGATCCTGCGGGGCGTGATTTCATCGGCCGCCAGGCGCTGGAAGCCGAAAAGGCCCGTGGTATTTCGCAGAAACTCGTCGGCCTGGTGCTGGAAGAGCGGGGTGTATTGCGGGCCCATCAGGTAGTTCGTGTCGCTGAAATTGGCGAAGGTGAGATCACCAGTGGTAGTTTCTCTCCTACGCTGAGCAAGGCAATTGCTCTGGCGCGCCTTCCAATGGCAACCGCCGACCGTGCCGAAGTGGAAATCCGCGGCAAGTGGTACCCGGTGCGGGTGGTCAAGCCGACGTTCGTGCGTCATGGCAGGATCCTGATCTGAATTCATTCCGGCGGGCCGACCGCTGACCTGTTGAGGAAAAACAACTATGAGCAATGTTCCCGCCGACCTGCGTTTTGCCGAAAGCCATGAATGGGCGCGGCTGGAGGCCGATGGCACCGTGACCGTCGGTATCAGTGATCACGCCCAGGAAGCCCTGGGTGACGTGGTATTCGTCGAGCTGGCGGAAGTGGGCAAGGTGTTCGCCCAGGCCGAAGCGGCTGGTGTGGTCGAGTCGGTCAAGGCCGCCTCGGACATCTACGCCCCGGTTGGCGGCGAAGTCATCGCCGTGAACGAAGACCTGGCCGACAGCCCGGAGCAACTGAACGAAAACCCCTACGGCGCGTGGATCTTCAAGCTGAAGCCGTCCAACCCGGCGGAGCTGGACAAGCTGCTGGACGCGGCGGGCTACAAGGCTGCTATCGGCGAGTGATGTTTTTGGGGAGCTGATTGCGCCGAACCGTCGCGACGCGCTCCCCAAAATTCCCACGCAATCGGCAATCCCTTCCTAGACTCAATAGGCCCCGGCCTACCTCGGGGCTTGGTCTAGGAAGAGAGAGCCGCTATGTCCTTGTTGCCGTCCCTGAGCCAACTGCAAGACCCCAATGCTTTCCTGCGCCGCCACCTTGGCCCCGATGCCGCCGAGCAGCACGCCATGCTCGAAGTGCTCGGCGTTGCCAGCCGCAGTGAACTGATCGAACAGACGGTGCCGCCCGGCATCCGCTTCAATCGCCCCCTTGACTTGCCTCCGGCCCTGGATGAACAGGCTGCGCTGGCGCGTCTGCGTGGTTACGCCGAACAGAACCAGGTGTGGACCAGCCTGATCGGCATGGGCTACCACGGCACGCGCACGCCCACCGTCATTCTGCGCAACGTGCTGGAAAATCCCGGTTGGTACACCGCCTACACGCCCTATCAGCCGGAAATCGCCCAAGGTCGGCTGGAAGCCTTGCTGAATTTCCAGCAGATGGTCATCGACCTGACCGGCCTGGACCTGGCCAATGCCTCGTTGCTGGACGAAGCCACCGCAGCGGGCGAAGCCATGGCCCTGGCCAAGCGGGTGGCGAAATCGCGCAGCAACCTGTTCTTCGCCGACGAACACTGCCACCCGCAGACCCTCTCGGTGCTGCAGACCCGCGCCGAAGGCTTCGGTTTCGAACTGATCGTCGACTCGCTGGATAATCTGGGCAAGCACCAGGTGTTCGGCGCGCTGCTGCAGTACCCCAACACCCACGGCGGCGTGCACGACCTGCGCCCGGCCATCGAGCATTTGCACGGGCAGCAGGCGATCGCCTGTGTCGCCGCCGACCTGCTCAGCCTGTTGCTGCTGGCGCCGCCGGGCGAGCAGGGCGCTGATGTGGTGCTCGGCTCGACCCAGCGTTTTGGCGTGCCCATGGGCTATGGCGGGCCGCATGCGGCCTATTTCGCTTGCCGTGACGAATTCAAGCGGGCCATGCCCGGGCGCATCATCGGCGTGTCGAAAGACGCTCGCGGCAGCCTGGCGCTGCGCATGGCCCTGCAAACTCGCGAACAACACATCCGCCGCGAGAAGGCCAATTCGAACATCTGCACCGCGCAGGTCCTGCTGGCCAACATCGCTGGCTTCTACGCCGTCTATCACGGCCCCGACGGGCTGCGGCGCATCGCCCAGCGCGTGCACCGGCTGACCACCATTCTTGCCGCTGGCCTGGAGCGCAACGGCGTCAAACGACTGAACACGCACTTCTTCGACACCCTGACCCTGGACGTTGGCGGCAGCCAGACGGCGATCATCCAGAGCGCCGAGGCGGCGCGGATCAACCTGCGGATTCTCGGTCGTGGCCACCTCGGCGTGAGCCTCGACGAGACCTGCGACGAAACCACCGTGCTGCGCCTGTTCGACATCTTCCTCGGCGCCGACCACGGCCTGCAGGTTGATGCACTGGACGGCGAAGACCTGCCCGCCGGCATCCCCGCCGCGCTGCTGCGCCAGTCCGATTACCTGACGCACCCGGTGTTCAACCTGCACCACAGCGAAACCGAGATGCTGCGTTATCTCAAGCAGTTGGAAAACAAGGACTTGGCGCTGAACCAGTCGATGATCCCGCTGGGCTCCTGCACCATGAAGCTCAACGCCAGCAGCGAGATGATCCCCATCACCTGGCCGGGGTTTGCCGACCTGCACCCGTTCGTGCCGCTGATGCAGGCGGCGGGCTACAAGGCGATGATCGATGAACTGGAAAGCTGGTTATGTGCGATCACCGGTTTCGATGCGATCTGCATGCAGCCCAACTCCGGCGCCCAGGGCGAGTACGCCGGCCTGCTGGCGATCAGCAAGTACCACCGCAGTCGCCAGCAGGGCCAGCGCGATATCTGCCTGATCCCGGCCTCGGCCCACGGCACCAACCCGGCGTCGGCGCAGATGGCCGGCATGCAGGTGGTGATCGTCGCCTGCGACACGGCGGGCAACGTCGACCTGGAAGACCTCAAGGCCCGGGCGGCGGAGGCCGGGGAGCGGCTGTCCTGCCTGATGGCGACCTACCCCTCGACCCACGGCGTGTACGAGGAAGGTATCAGCGAGATCTGCGAAGTCATCCACAGCCACGGTGGTCAGGTCTACATGGACGGCGCCAACCTCAACGCCCAGGTCGGCCTGGCGCGGCCGGCGGATATCGGTGCCGATGTCTCGCACATGAACCTGCACAAGACCTTCTGCATTCCCCATGGCGGCGGCGGCCCGGGCATGGGCCCGATTGGCGTGCGGGCGCACCTTGCGCCCTTCGTTGCCAGTCACCCGGTGGTGCCGGTCCCTGGCCCCGATCCGCAGAACAGCGCGGTCAGCGCCGCGCCGTGGGGCAGCGCGAGCATCTTGCCGATCAGTTGGATGTACATCGCCATGATGGGCCCGCAGTTGGCCGACGCCAGCGAGGTGGCGATTCTCTCCGCCAACTACCTGGCCCAACGTCTCGGTGGCGCATTCCCGGTGCTCTATCGCGGGCGCAACGAGCGGGTGGCCCATGAATGCATCCTCGACCTGCGACCGTTGAAGGCCGAGACCGGGATCAGCGAGGAAGATGTCGCCAAACGCCTGATGGACTACGGTTTCCACGCGCCGACCATGTCCTTCCCGGTGCCGGGCACGTTGATGGTGGAGCCCACCGAGAGCGAGCCGAAGGCCGAGCTGGACCGTTTTGTCGAAGCGATGCTGAGCATCCGCGCGGAAATCGCCGAAGTGCAGAACGGCAACTGGCCCGCCGAGGACAATCCGCTCAAGCGCGCGCCGCATACCTTGGCGGATGTGCTGGCGCGGTGGGACCGGCCCTACAGCATCGAGCAGGGCGTGGCGCCCAGTGCCCACGCCCGGGCGCACAAGTATTGGCCCGCGGTGAACCGGGTCGACAATGTCTATGGCGACCGCAACCTGTTCTGTGCCTGTGTGCCGGTGGAGGATTACCGCTGAGGGAGGGCGGGCGACCCGCGTGGATCGCCCGCAAGTGTCACTCGGTGATTGCGCTGTTGCGCGCCAGGATGGCGTTGGCCAGTTCCATGTCGCTGGCGTTCAGGCTCGGGTTTTCCACGCGGGCCTGGCGCAGGGCGGCTTCGAGGAACGGACCGCGGATCGCGCCTTCGCTGGCGACGAAGCTGCCGGCATCATCCTGCGCGGCGGCGACCAGCTTGTGGTCGCGGGAGGTCAGGTAGGTCGAGGCGGTGGTCGCGCCCGAAGAAATCACGTTGCGCCAGAAGGGATCGGCCATGGCCGAGGCCGAGGCGAGGGACAGCAGGGTGAGGGTGGCGATGGCAAAGGGGCGACGCATGATTCCAGGGCTCCGGGGGATTTTGGGTAGGTCATCGCGACGGTTCGGCGCCCCGACAAGCTCGCTCCTACAGGGGTTTGATGTCGGTTTTGTAGGAGCGAGCTTGCTCGCGATGCTTTAGACGCCGAATTTGGACATCGGCCCCGCAACAAGTTCCCGATGGCACTACGCCGAAACCCGATCCACCTCCTCCGCCGTGGTTACCCCCGCCGCCACCTTGCGCAAGCCGTTCTCGCGCAGGTCGAACATGCCCTCGGCCCGTGCCCGCTGGCGCAAACTCGTCAGGTCGCAGTCCCCGTTGATTAGCGCCTTGAGCCCGTTACTCACCGTCAGCACTTCATACAGTCCCGTACGCCCCTGATAGCCGGTCTGCCGGCATTCCTTGCAGCCTACCGCGCTGGCCTCGCCCGGCGCCTTGCACGCGACACACAGCGTGCGCACCAGCCGCTGGGCGACCACGCCCACCAGGGTCGACTTGATCAAATAATGTGCAACGCCCAGCTCCAGTAACCGGCCAATCGCACCGCTGGCATCGTTGGTGTGCAGCGTGGACAACACCAGATGCCCGGTCAGCGCCGCCTGAATCGCCACTTGGGCGGTTTCCAGATCGCGGATCTCGCCCACCATGATGATGTCCGGATCCTGGCGTAGCAGCGCACGCACGCCGTTGGCAAAACCGAGGTCGATGCCGGGCTGCACCTGGGTCTGGTTGAAGGCCGGCTCGACCATTTCGATCGGGTCTTCCAGGGTGCAGACGTTGACCTGCGGCGTAGCCAGTTGCTTGAGGGCGCTGTAGAGCGTGCTGGTCTTGCCCGAGCCGGTGGGGCCGGTCACCAGGATGATGCCGTGGGGCTGGCCCAGCATGGCCTGCCAGCGGCTCAGTTCGTCGCCATCCAGGCCCAGGCCGTTGAAGTCCTGGCGCAGCAACTGTGGGTCGAAGATGCGCATCACCAGCTTTTCGCCGAAGGTGGTCGGCAGGGTCGACAGGCGCAGTTCCACCTCGTCGCCGGCCGGGGTGCGGGTCTTGATCCGGCCGTCCTGCGGCCGGCGTTTTTCCGCGACGTTCATGCGCCCGAGGCTTTTCAGGCGGCTGGTGATCGCCAGGGTCACCGCGGGCGGGAAGGAATAGGTGTCGTGCAGCACGCCGTCGATGCGCAGGCGCAGCCGGCCCTGTTCGCGGCGGGGTTCGAGGTGGATATCGCTGGCGCGTTGCTCGAAGGCGTAGTGCAGCAGCCAGTCGACGATGCTGACGATGTGCGCGTCATCGGCGTCGTGCTGGCCGTCGCCCAGTTCCAGCAACTGCTCCAGATCACCGCTGGCGGGGGCCGGCATGTCCAGGTGGCTGGCGCCGTTGACCGAGTGGGCGAGGCGAAAGAAGTCCTGGCTCAACTGGCGAATCCGTTCGGGGCTGGCGACAACCCGCAACACCCGGCGTTTGAGCACCTGGGCCAGGTCGGTCTCCCAACTGCGCACATACGGCTCGGCGCTGGCGACGGTGACGCTGTCGCGGTCCTGGGCGACGGCAAGAATGCCGTGCCGGCGGGCGAAGGCCGCGGACATCAGCCCGGTCATCCCGGCGAGGTCGATGCTCAGCGGATCGAGGCGCAGAAAGGGTTGCCCGGCCTGCTCGGCGAGCCATTGGCAGAGGCTGTCCAGGTCGAGTGTCTGGCCGGGACGTTGCAGATCATCCAGGCGCTGGCGGGCGATGCATTCGAGGGGATGGTCGGTGCGTGGGGCAACGCTGAAGTGCTGGCGGGCCTGTGGCGCGATACGCCGTTGGGCGATCAGTTCATCGAGCAGGCGGGAAAGGTCCAGCGTGCGGTCGGTGGCGGGGGCGGGCATGCGACGTCCTTGTGTGCGCTTCGAAGCAACCAAGGCTAGCCGTCGTGGCGCGCACCGTCGGGACGCAAGCGTTGCCGGGTTTATCCGTGCCAGCCGGCCCGCTGTGGAGTGGACGGCAGCAGCGCGGTGAGCACGGCCACTTCGCAGACACACACCAGATTGCGCATTTTTTGCGCAATCAACTGGGCGCGGTTCCAGTTCAGGCCGTCGATGGCGATGTCGATGTGCAGCAGGTCGGCTTCCTGGCGCATGTTTACTCCATGCGGCATCAAACATTGCAGGGCAAACAGGTTGAGCACTCGGCACAGGCTGTCCGACTCGGCTTCGGCTTGCAGCTGGTAGTGGTAGCGAACCTTGTTGTTCTCGTTGCAGGCAACAGCGGGTTCGAAAAGCTGCGGGGCGGCGAAGTGGTCAGGCCGTTCGAGTACGGTCATGGGTGTTCTCCAAAAACGATGGAGGAATTTTTACACGGCGTGTCGGAGATTATTTTCCTATCATTGGCCGATACGAGCTTTTTTCGAATTGTTCAATTCGTCCATGTGCACATGAGAGAAATAATCATGCAAGTCGAGCTGGATACTTACGACCGCCGCATCCTCGCCGTGCTGCAAGAGGACGCTTCGTTGTCCAGCGCGCAGGTTGCCGAGCGGGTCGGGCTTTCGCAGTCACCTTGCTGGCGACGCATTCAGCGCTTGAAGGAAGAGGGGGTGATTCGTGCCCAGGTGAGCCTGCTCGATCGCAAGAAGGTGGGCCTGAACACGCAGATTTTTGCCGAGGTGAAACTCAACGCGCACGGGCGCTCCAACTTCGCCGAATTCACCGAGGCGATCCGCGGGTTTCCGGAAGTGCTGGAGTGTTATGTGCTGATGGGGGCGGTGGATTTTCTGCTGCGGATCGTCACCTCGGACATCGAGGCCTACGAGCGCTTCTTCTTTGAAAAGCTGTCGCTGGTGCCGGGGATTCAGGAGGTCAATTCGACGGTGGCACTGTCGGAGATCAAATCCACCACCAGCCTGCCGCTCATGCGGTGAGCGTTGTCGCGGGCAGGTGTTGAAACCTGCCCGCGACCCTGGCTTATTTACGCGCCAGTTGTTTCCAGCCGCGGCACTGGGCAACGGCGAAGGCTTGCTGGACGCGGGCGTCGAGCACTTCGTCGCTGATCGGCAGGCAGGCCAGTTGTTGCAGCTTGCTCAGCTCGCCGTAGAGGCGGTCCAGTTCCGGCACTTCCAGCACGTCGCGGGCGTGGTGCAGCCAGGCCAGCAGGCGCTCGATGCGCGGCAGTTGCTCGGCGAGGTCTTCCGGTTGCTGCTGGTACAGCGGCAGTTGCAGGGCCTTGGCCTCGTCGCCGAATTCCACGGTCAGCCAGCTGGCAAGAGGTGCTGCGCCCTGGCGGTCGCCGCGCTTGTTGCGGTCGACGGTCCAGGCGCGGGCCAGCAGCCAGCGCGAGGTGTCCAGGGAGAACTGGCCCCAGCGGGTGTCGAGCAGTTCGTCGGCGAACTGCTCGGGCGCGGCGCGGCGGACGTCTTCGTCGTCATTGCCGGCCAGGACCACGGTGCGCCAGTCTTCCAGCAGGGCGTCGAGGCTGCCGCGCAGGGCGCGGGTGGTGGCGCGCGGTGCGGCCTGGCCGAGGCTGCTGGCGAGGCCGCGCAGTTCGGCGAGGCACTGCACCCAGTCCTGCAGCAGGCGCCAGTGGCCGTTGTAGCGGTATTGCTCGGCCAGGCGCTGGCTGCTGCCGAGCAACTGCCAGGCGATGGCGGCGAAGGCGTCGTCCAGCGTCATTTCCGGGGTCAGCTCGGCGGCGGGCAGGCTGAGCTGATAGCTGGCCGGATCAAGCAGACGGTAGCCGCGCTCGGCCTTGCTGATATCGCAAGGGAACAGCGGCAGCGTTGCCGCCAGTTCGGCAGCCAGCTCCAGCAGGGCTGCTGGCTCGCCTTCGCGCAGTTCCAGCTCCAGCTCGCAGATTTCTTCCTTCTGCTTGCCGACGATAACGGTGCCGAGGTCCAGGGCGGCTTCGATCACCACTTTGGACTTGCCGCGGCCCCAGGCGATGTCGGCGTATTCGCGGACGAAATCGGTGGTGAACAGCGGCTTGATGGTTTTCTTGTCCAGCTCCGCCAGTTCGGCGGGCCAGCACTGGTCGTCGAGCTTCTTCAGGTCCAGCTTGGCCTTGGGCAGCTCCCACTGGAATTCATTGCGCTCGGACAGGCCGGCAACGCTCTGGCCGCGGGTCTTCAGGGTCTGGATCACCACGTCGCCGTCGCGGCGCAGGCGCAGGGCGACTTTGGCTGCAGCAAGATCGCGCTCCGGGGTGTCGAAGTACTGGTTGAGCAGCTCACGCTGCTGCCAGCCGGACTTGTTGCGCTTCTTCAGCAATGGGTGCTCACGCAGCGCGGCGAGGGTCTCGCGGCTGATCCGCAGTTTGATTTCGGTTTCTTTGTTCATTGCTGGGTAACCAGAAGGGCGGGGACGTCTTGGCCGTGCAGTGTACAGGACTCGACCGCTCGCGGTTTATTCAAGGTGGCCGATGGCCCTATGATGGGCCTCGTTTCCAGGAGAACGCGCATGCCGCTGCCATCGCTCAAGGACCAGTTCGCCGCGTTGATCGCCGCGCCCTCGGTCAGTTGTACCCAACCGGATCTGGACCAGTCCAACCGCGGGGTGATCGATCTGCTTGCCGGCTGGCTCGGCGACCTGGGTTTCACCTGCGAGATCCAGCAGATCACGCCGGGCAAGTTCAACCTGCTCGCCAGTTACGGCAGCGGCCCCGGCGGGCTGGTGTTGGCCGGGCACAGCGACACGGTGCCCTACGATCCGCAATTGTGGAAAAGCGACCCGCTGACCCTGACGGAAGTCGGTGATCGCTGGGTCGGACTCGGCGTGTGCGACATGAAGGGCTTTTTCCCGTTGATCATCGAGGCGGTCCGGCCGCTGCTCGACCAACCGTTCCGGCAGCCGCTGCTGATCCTGGCGACCTGTGACGAAGAAAGCTCAATGTCCGGCGCCCGCGCCTTGGCCGAGGCCGGCCGGCCGCTTGGGCGCGCCGCAGTGATTGGCGAGCCGACCGGGCTGAAGCCGATCCGTCTGCACAAGGGTGTGATGATGGAGCGCATCGATATTCTCGGGCGCAGTGGCCATTCGTCGGATCCGTCTTTGGGCCACAGCGCCCTGGAAGCGATGCACCAGGTCATGGGCGCCCTGATGGAGCTGCGTCAGCAATGGCAGCGCGAGTACAACAACAGCCAGTTCAGCGTGCCCCAGCCGACCCTGAACTTCGGCTGCATCCACGGTGGCGACAACCCTAACCGGATCTGCGGCCAATGCGCCCTGGAGTTCGACCTGCGCCCGCTGCCGGGCATGGACCCGCAGGTGCTGCGCGCGGCGATTCGCGGCAAGCTGGCGCCGCTGGCCGAGCAGCATCAGGTGACGATCGACTATGCGCCGCTGTTCCCGGAGGTGCCGCCATTCGAACAGAGCGCCGATGCGGAACTGGTGCAACTGGCCGAACGTCTTACCGGTCATGTGGCCGAGGCAGTAGCCTTCGGCACCGAAGCGCCTTATCTTCAGCGCCTGGGCTGCGAGACTTTGGTCCTCGGCCCCGGTGATATCGCCTGCGCTCACCAGCCCGGCGAGTACCTTGAACTGTCACGCCTGGACCCTACAGTGCGTGTGTTGCGTGAGTTGATCCAACATTACTGCCTCAGCCCGGCCACCGGCCGCTGAGCCACCTTGCCTTGCAAAGGAGAACGCGTGTGACGCCTTGCCTGCTGCGACGATAACCCTTCGAGCGCTGTTGCTGTTCCGTTCTTGTCTTCATTTCTACAGGCTCAGGTTATGCCCGAATACGTCAATTGGCTGCGTCATGCTTCGCCTTACATCAATGCTCACCGGGACTGCACCTTCGTGGTCATGCTCCCGGGAGACGGGGTCGACCACCCCAACTTCGGCAATATCGTCCACGACCTGGTGCTGTTGCACAGCCTCGGGGTTCGTCTGGTGCTGGTGCACGGCTCCCGCCCGCAAATCGAAAGCCGCCTGAGCGCCCGCGGTCTCAGCGCCCACTACCACCATGGTTTGCGCATCACTGACGCGGCGACGCTAGAGTGCGTGATCGATGCGGTGGGCCAACTGCGCATCGCCATCGAAGCGCGGCTGTCCATGGACATGGCCGCCTCGCCAATGCAGGGCTCGCGGTTGCGGGTGGCCTCGGGCAACCTGGTGACCGCACGGCCGATTGGCGTGCTGGAAGGCGTGGATTATCACCACACCGGTGAGGTGCGTCGGGTCGACCGCAAGGGCATCAGTCGCCTGCTGGACGAGCGCTCCATCGTCCTGCTGTCGCCGCTGGGCTATTCGCCCACGGGCGAAATCTTCAACCTGGCGTGCGAAGACGTCGCGACCCGCGCCGCCATCGAGCTGGAGGCGGACAAGCTGCTGCTGTTCGGCGCCGAGCCGGGTCTGCTGGATGCTACGGGGCGTCTGGTCCGGGAAATCCGTCCGCAGCAGGTGGCGCCTCACCTGGAGCGTCTCGGTTCCGACTACCAGGCCGAGCTGCTGGACGCCGCCGCCGAAGCCTGCCGGGGCGGCGTGGCCCGCAGTCATATCGTCAGCTACGCCGAGAACGGCGCGCTGCTCAACGAGCTGTTCACCCGCGAAGGCGGCGGTACGCTGGTTGCGCAGGAGCAGTTCGAACTGGTGCGGGAGGCGGCGATCGAAGACGTCGGTGGTCTGCTGGAACTGATCAGCCCGCTGGAAGAGCAGGGGATTCTGGTGCGTCGTTCCCGTGAGGTACTGGAGCGCGAGATCGAGCAATTCAGCGTGGTAGAGCGTGAAAGCGTGATCATCGCCTGTGCGGCGCTGTATCCGATTGCCGATTCCGATGCGGGTGAGCTGGCGTGCCTGGCAGTGAACCCGGAGTATCGCCATGGCGGTCGCGGTGATGATCTGCTGGAGCGCATCGAGACGCGGGCGAGGGCGTTGGGGCTGAAAACGCTGTTCGTGCTGACGACCCGGACGGCGCACTGGTTCCGCGAGCGCGGATTTGTGCCGAGCGGGGTCGAGCGGCTGCCGGCGGCGCGGGCGTCGCTGTACAACTATCAGCGCAATTCGAAGATTTTCGAGAAAACTTTGTAGGTATTGCGCCCATAAAAAACGCCGCCTGATCAGGCGGCGTTTTCATTTACACGGTATGCAGGTACCAGTTGTACTCGAGGTCGGAGATGGAGTGTTCGAACTCCTCCAGCTCGCTTTCCTTGCACGCGACAAAGATGTCGATGTACTTCGGATCGATGTACTTGTTGAGGATCTCGCTGTCGTCCAGCTCGCGCAGGGCATCACGCAAGTTGTTCGGCAGGCTCTGCTCAACCTGTTCGTAGGCGTTGCCTTCGACCGGCTTGTTCGGCTCGACCTTGTTGGTCAGGCCGTGATGCACGCCCGCCAGCACGGCAGCCATCAACAGGTACGGGTTGGCGTCGGCACCGGCTACGCGGTGTTCAAGGCGCACAGCGTCCGGCGTGCCCGTCGGAACGCGCAGGGCCACGGTGCGGTTGTCCAGACCCCAGCTTGGTGCGTTCGGCACATAGAACTGGGCACCGAAGCGACGGTACGAGTTGACGTTCGGGCAGAGGAACGCCATTGACGCTGGCAGGGTCTCGAGCACACCGCCGATCGCGTGACGCAGCGCGGCGTTCTGCTCGGGATCCTCGCTGGTGAAGATGTTCTTGCCATCTTTGTCCAGCACCGAGATATGAACATGCAGACCGTTGCCCGCCTGGCCCGGGTAAGGCTTGGCCATGAAGGTGGTGTCCATCTCATGGTCGTAGGCGATGTTCTTGATCAGGCGTTTGAGCAGAACCGCGTAATCGCAGGCCTTCAGCGGGTCGGCGACGTGGTGCAGGTTCACTTCGAACTGCGCCGGGGCGCTTTCCTTGACGATGGCGTCAGCCGGAATGCCTTGTTCCTTCGCACCCTCGAGGATGTCCTGGAGGCAGTCGACGTATTCGTCGAGGTCGTCGATCAGATAAACCTGGGTCGATTGCGGACGTTTGCCGGAAATCGGCGAGCGTGGCGGCTGTGGACGGCCGTTCACGTTTTCCTGGTCGATCAGGTAGAACTCCAGCTCGAACGCGGCGCAGATGGTCAGGCCCATCTCGTCGAACCTGGCCACCACCTGACGCAGGACTTCCCGCGGGTCGGCAAAGAACGGCGCACCTTCGATTTCGTGCATGGTCATCAGCAGCTGCGCGGTAGGGCGCTTCTGCCAAGGTTCGTTGGAGAGTGTGTCGGGGATTGGATAGCAGATGCGGTCGGCGTCGCCGATGTCCAGGCCCAGGCCGGTGCTTTCGACCGTGGAACCGTTGATATCCAATGCGAAGAGGGAGGCCGGCAGGTTGATGCCTTTCTCGTAAACCTTGTGGAGGCTGGTGCGCTCAATGCGCTTGCCGCGCACCACACCATTCATATCTGCAATCAGAAGGTCAACGTAGAGAACCTCAGGATGTTCCTTAAGGAACGCGTTCGCTTCGTTAAGCTGAACGGCACGCGGGGGTACCGACATGATGCAACACCTTTGTTGTTAAAAATATCAATCAATGGGGGCTTGCAGGCCCAGTCAATCGGAAAGCCCGAATGAAGTCAAGCAAGCCCCATGATGCCCTAAAAGGGCGCCATAGCGGCATTTTTGCTGCAATTCAGGGCATCCACAAGCGCTGCTTTCGTCGTGAAAGGGGTGAAACGAGTAAGCCGTATTTTATTTTTTACGGGGTGGTTGTGTAAAAAAATGAACAAGGCTAAGCTCGGTCGCAACCCATAACATCAATAATACCGGGGGTTACATGTCACGCCTGTCGATCATTGGCGACACCGGCTGCCCTGTGCGGGCGGGTCTGGATGCCATTTCCGCGAGCAGCGAACGCTATCTTTCAGTAGCGTTGGCGCCGGCCAAAATAGTTGACGGCCAAGGCGACGTGTTCCCGATCGTTTCACCTACTCATACTGCCTTTCATCACTATAGCGGGCTCCTCTGCATCACGGGCAACGCCGGTGACGCATTCTCCTCGCGCGCCTTTTGCTTTGGGCCGTCGGGGCATCCAGAATGCTGGAGACGGCCTGACATAGGCGTCTTGACTACAGTCCAGGCATTTACCTGCTGAGGTATTTATGAGTAGCAGCAATCTCGACCAGCTCACCGATTGGCTGAAAGAGCACAAGATCACCGAAGTCGAATGTCTGATCAGCGACTTGACCGGTATCACCCGGGGCAAGATCTCGCCAACCAACAAGTTCATCGCCGAAAAGGGCATGCGTCTGCCCGAAAGCGTCCTGCTGCAGACCGTGACCGGCGACTACGTCGATGACGACATCTATTACGAGCTGCTCGACCCGGCCGACATCGACATGATCTGCCGCCCCGACGAGAACGCCGTGTTCCTCGTGCCGTGGGCCATCGAGCCGACTGCCCAGGTAATCCACGACACCTACGACAAGAAGGGCAACCCGGTCGAGCTGTCGCCGCGCAACGTGCTCAAGAAAGTGCTGAAACTCTATGCCGACAAGGGCTGGCAGCCGATCGTCGCGCCGGAAATGGAGTTCTACCTGACCAAGCGCTGCGAAGACCCGGACTTCCCGCTGCAGCCGCCAATCGGCCGCTCCGGCCGCCCGGAAACCGGTCGCCAGTCGTTCTCCATCGAAGCCGCCAACGAATTCGACCCGCTGTTCGAAGACGTCTATGACTGGTGCGAACTGCAGAACCTCGACCTGGACACGCTGATCCACGAAGACGGCACCGCGCAGATGGAAATCAACTTCCGTCACGGCAACGCCCTGTCCCTGGCCGACCAGATCCTGGTGTTCAAGCGGACCATGCGTGAGGCTGCGCTCAAGCACAATGTCGCCGCCACCTTCATGGCCAAGCCGATGACCGGCGAGCCTGGCAGTGCGATGCACCTGCACCAGAGCATCATTGACGTGAAGACCGGCAAGAACATCTTCTCCAATGAAGACGGCAGCATGAGCGAGCTGTTCCTGTACCACGTCGGTGGCCTGCAGAAGTTCATCCCCGAAGTGCTGCCGCTGTTCGCCCCCAACGTCAACTCGTTCCGCCGCTTCCTGCCCGACACCTCGGCGCCGGTGAACGTCGAGTGGGGCGAGGAAAACCGCACCGTCGGCCTGCGCGTCCCGGATGCCGGCCCGCAGAACCGCCGCGTCGAGAACCGCCTGCCTGGCGCCGACGCCAACCCTTACCTGGCCATCGCCGCGAGCCTGCTGTGCGGCTACATCGGCATGGTCGAAGGCATCAATGCCAGTGCCCCGGTCGTGGGCCGTGGTTACGAGCGGCGCAACCTGCGCCTGCCGCTGACCATCGAGGACGCCCTGGAGCGCATGGAAAACTGCCGTGCGCTGGAGAAGTACCTGGGCAAGAAATTCATTGCCGGCTACGTCGCCACCAAACGGGCCGAGCACGAGAACTTCAAGCGCGTGATCAGCTCCTGGGAACGTGAGTTCCTGCTGTTCGCGGTCTGATCAACCCCGGGGCCGCAGGAGCGCGGCCGCCAGAAAACGGAGAAGCACATGAGCGTCAAGAACCCGCAAACCCGCGAGTGGCAGGACCTGAGTCGTGATCATCACCTGGCGCCTTTCAGCGACTATAAACAGTTGCAGGAAAAGGGCCCGCGGATCATTACCAAGGCCCAGGGCGTGCACCTGTGGGACAGCGAGGGTAACAAGATCCTCGACGGCATGGCCGGCCTGTGGTGCGTGGCGGTCGGCTATGGCCGTGAAGAACTGGCCGATGCGGCGAGCAAGCAGATGCGCGAGCTGCCGTATTACAACCTGTTCTTCCAGACTGCTCACCCGCCGGCGCTCGAACTGGCCAAGACGATCTCCGACGTGGCCCCGGAAGGCATGAGCCACGTGTTCTTCACCGGCTCCGGCTCCGAAGGCAATGACACCGTGCTGCGCATGGTCCGTCATTACTGGGCGCTGAAGGGCAAGCCGCAGAAGAAAACCATCATCGGCCGCGTCAACGGCTACCACGGTTCCACCGTGGCCGGTGCCAGCTTGGGCGGCATGTCCGGCATGCACGAGCAGGGCGACCTGCCGATCCCGAACATCGTTCACATCCCGCAGCCATACTGGTTCGGCGAAGGTGGTGACAAGACCCCGGAAGAGTTCGGTATCTGGGCCGCCGAGCAACTGGAGAAGAAGATCCTCGAAGTCGGCGTCGACAACGTCGCCGCCTTTATTGCCGAGCCGATCCAGGGCGCGGGCGGGGTGATCATTCCACCGGAAAGCTACTGGCCGAAGATCAAGGAAATCCTCGCGCGCTACGACATCCTGTTCGTTGCCGACGAAGTGATCTGCGGTTTCGGCCGTACCGGCGAGTGGTTCGGCTCCGACTACTACGACCTCAAGCCTGACCTGATGACCATCGCCAAGGGCCTGACTTCCGGCTACATCCCAATGGGCGGCGTGATCGTCCGTGACGAAGTGGTCAAGGTGCTTAACGAAGGCGGCGACTTCAACCACGGCTTCACCTATTCCGGCCACCCGGTGGCAGCGGCGGTGGGCCTGGAAAACCTGCGGATTCTGCGCGACGAGAAGATTGTCGAGCGCGTTCACGAGGAAACGGCACCCTATTTGCAGAAACGTCTGCGCGAGCTGAACGACCACCCGCTGGTGGGCGAGGTCCGCGGTCTGGGCATGCTCGGCGCGATCGAACTGGTCAAGGACAAGGCCACGCGTACCCGTTACGAGGGCAAGGGCGTCGGCATGATCTGCCGCCAGTTCTGCTTCGACAACGGCCTGATCATGCGCGCCGTGGGCGACACCATGATCATCGCTCCGCCGCTGGTGATCAGCCGCGAAGAGATTGATGAACTGGTTGAAAAGGCTCGTAAATGCCTGGATCTGACCCTCGAAGCACTGGGCTGATCAACTGCTAGGCTGGCATGGTGGCTTTGCGGCATTGCCGAGGCGGCTCTTTCCTTGAAAGAGCGCCTTGGATCTTGCCAGACTAGTGCCTGTTTCAGCCGGGTGCCGACAGGGCCGGCCGCTGAACAGATGGCTTTATAAAAATTCTGGAGCAATAACGCATGAAGAAAATGGGCAAGACGCTGTTGGCCGTTTCCCTCGCGGGGATGATGGCTAGTGCTGTTCAGGCGGACAACAAGGTCCTCCACGTCTACAACTGGTCCGACTACATCGCCCCGGATACCGTCGCCAAGTTCGAGAAGCAGACGGGCATCAAGGTCGTCTACGACGTCTTCGACAGCAACGAGACCCTGGAAGCCAAGCTGCTGGCGGGCAAGTCCGGCTATGACGTAGTGGTTCCGTCCAACAACTTCCTGGCCAAGCAGATCAAGGCCGGCGTTTACCAGGAGCTGGACCGTTCCAAGCTGGCCAACTGGAAAAACCTCGACGAAGACCTGCTCAAGGCCGTCGGCGACGCCAGCGACAAAGGCAACAAATACGCCTTCCCGTACATGTGGGGCAGCATCGGCATCGGCTACAACCCAGAGAAGGTCAAGGCCGCGCTGGGCGTCGACAAGATCGACTCCTGGGACGTGGTGTTCAAGCCCGAGAACATCGCCAAGCTCAAGAGCTGCGGCGTGAGCTTCCTCGATGCACCGACCGAGATGATCCCGGCCGCGCTGCACTACCTGGGCAAGCCGACCGCGAGCAAGGACAAGGCTGACCTGAAGGCCGCCGAAGACCTGTTCATGAGCATCCGTCCTTCGGTCACCTACTTCCACTCCTCCAAGTACATCTCCGACCTCGCCAACGGCAACATCTGCGTCGCCGTCGGTTACTCGGGTGATCTGGAGCAGTCCAAGGCCCGCGCCCACGAAGCTGGCGACAAGGTCAAGCTGGACTACGTGATTCCGAAAGAAGGTGCCGGCACCTTCTACGACATGGTCGCCATTCCGAAGGATGCCGAGAACGTCGACGCCGCCTACCAGTGGATGAACTTCCTGCTGCAGCCGGAAATCATGGCCGAGATCACCAACTCCGTGCGCTTCCCGAACGGCAACAAGGCCGCCACTGCGCTGGTAGACAAAGACATCTCCGGCGATCCGAGCATCTACCCGTCGGATGAAGTGAAGAAACAACTCTATGCGATCAGCGACCAGGACCCGGCCACCCTGCGCCTGGTGACTCGTAGCTGGACCAAGATCAAGTCGGGCAAGTAACCCGGCCTGACTCCCCCAGGCGCGGTGAAAGCCGCGTCCTGTGGGGGCTGCAATGCAAAATTCTTTTGCTGGTCAGGTGTATCGAAGGTAAGTTGCGCGCCGGTTTGCATGGCCGGCAGGTATTTCTGCCGTATGCCACGGGCACTAATGTAGAGGACCTCCCACTTGTCTATTTCCGTATTTCGCAAGGCCGTCATGGCTGGAGCGGGTCTGACGCTGGCTTGCAGCGTCCAAGCGGCGCCCACGGTGCACATCTACAACTGGTCGGACTACATCGGCCAGACCACACTCGCGGACTTCGAAAAGTCGACCGGCATCAAGCCGCTGTATGACGTGTTCGATTCCAATGAAACCCTGGAAGGCAAGCTCCTGGCCGGTCGCACCGGCTATGACGTGGTCGTGCCGTCCAACCATTTCCTCGGCAAGCAGATCAAAGCCGGCGCGTTCCAGAAGCTCGACCGTGCGCAGTTGCCGAACTGGGAGAATCTCGACCCCGCCCTGCTCAAGCGCCTGGAGCGCAACGACCCGGGCAACCAGTACGCCGTGCCGTACCTGTGGGGCACCAACGGCATTGGCTACAACGTCGAGAAGGTCAAAGCGGTGCTCGGCACCGACAAGATCGACTCCTGGGCCATGCTGTTCGAGCCGGAGAACATCAAGAAGCTCTCCAGTTGCGGCGTCGCCTTCCTCGACTCGGCGGATGAAATGCTGCCGGCCGTACTGAATTACATGGGGCTCAACCCCAACAGCGAAAACCCCAAGGATTACGAGGCCGCCGAGAAGAAACTCCTCGCCGTGCGTCCTTACGTGACCTACTTCCATTCTTCCAAGTACATATCCGATCTCGCCAATGGCGATATCTGCGTCGCCGCGGGCTTCTCCGGCGACATCTTCCAGGCCAAGGCCCGTGCTGAAGAAGCCGGCAAGGGCGTGGAAGTGGCGTATGTGATCCCCAAGGAAGGCGGCAACCTCTGGTTCGACATGCTGGCCATCCCCAAGGATGCCGGCAACGTCAAAGAGGCCCACACCTTCATCAACTATCTGCTCAAGCCTGAGGTCATTGCCCAGGTCAGCGATTACGTTGGTTATGCCAACCCTAACCCCAAGGCTGGCGACCTGATGGACCAGGATGTTCGCAAGGACGCGGCGGTTTATCCGCCGCAGGAAGTGCTGGACAAGTTGTACGTCAACTCTGAGCTACCGCCCAAAGTGCAACGTTTGATGACCCGCATCTGGACCAAGGTCAAGTCGGGCAAATAAAAATCCGTACCCGTCACGGCAGGGGCGGGTACAGAACATTCTGTTGGGAGTTTCACACATGGCAGTTGCCTCCGGCGCCTACAAAAAAGCCCTCGAGGGCGATCAGCAACCTAAACAGGTGCTGGTCAAGATCGACCGGGTCACAAAGAAGTTCGACGAAACCATCGCGGTGGACGATGTCTCGCTCGAAATTAAAAAGGGTGAGATCTTCGCGTTGCTCGGCGGCTCCGGTTCGGGTAAATCCACCCTGCTGCGCATGCTGGCCGGTTTCGAGCGTCCGACCGAGGGGCGTATTTTCCTCGATGGCGTCGACATTACCGACATGCCGCCGTACGAGCGGCCCATCAACATGATGTTCCAGTCCTACGCGCTGTTCCCGCACATGACCGTGGCGCAGAACATCGCCTTCGGCCTGCAGCAGGACAAGATGCCCAAGGCCGAGATCGAAGCCCGCGTGGCCGAGATGCTCAAGCTGGTGCACATGACCCAGTACGCCAAGCGCAAGCCGCACCAGCTCTCCGGCGGCCAGCGTCAGCGCGTCGCCCTGGCCCGTTCGCTGGCCAAGAGCCCCAAGCTGCTGCTGCTCGATGAGCCGATGGGTGCACTGGACAAGAAACTGCGTTCGCAGATGCAGCTCGAACTGGTGGAAATCATCGAGCGGGTCGGCGTGACCTGCGTGATGGTGACCCACGACCAGGAAGAGGCCATGACCATGGCCCAGCGCATCGCCATCATGCACCTGGGCTGGATTGCCCAGATCGGCAGCCCGATCGACGTCTACGAGACCCCGACCAGCCGCCTGGTCTGCGAGTTCATCGGCAACGTCAACCTGTTCGACGGTGAAGTGGTCGACGACGCCGAAGGCCACGCGCGCATCGCCAGCCCCGAGCTCGAGCGCCACATCTACGTCGGCCATGGCATCACCACCTCGGTGGAAGACAAGCGCATCACCTACGCCCTGCGCCCGGAAAAACTCCTGGTAACGACCCAGCAGCCTACCTGCGAGTACAACTGGTCGCGCGGCAAGGTCCACGACATCGCCTACCTGGGCGGCCACTCGGTGTTCTACGTCGAGCTGCCGAGCGGCAAGATCGTCCAGTCCTTCGTCGCCAACGCTGAACGTCAGGGCTCGCGCCCAACCTGGGGCGATGAAGTGTACGTGTGGTGGGAAGACGACAGCGGCGTGGTACTGCGGTCATGAACATGCGCAAGCTCAAGCGAGCCCTCAATCGCATAACACCCGAGGGGCGCCACCTGGTCATCGGCGCCCCGTTCCTGTGGCTGTTCCTGTTCTTCATGCTGCCGTTCTTCATCGTTCTGAAGATCAGCTTCGCTGAAGCGGATGTGGCGATCCCGCCGTATACCGAGATCTACAGCTACGTCGAAGACAAGATCCAGGTGGTCCTCAACCTGGCCAACTATGGCCTGCTGACCCAGGACGAGCTGTACATCTCGGCCTACCTGGGCTCGTTGAAAATGGCCTTCTTCAGCACGCTGCTATGCCTGCTGATCGGCTACCCGATGGCCTACGCCATTGCCAATGCGCGCAAGGACATCCAGACCGTCCTGCTGCTGCTGATCATGATGCCGACCTGGACTGCGATCCTGATCCGCGTCTACGCCTGGATGGGCATCCTCAGCAACAACGGCCTGCTCAACGCCTTCCTGATGTGGCTGGGGTTGATCGACGAACCGCTGCAGATCCTCAATACCAACCTCGCGGTGTACATCGGCGTGGTCTATTCGTATCTGCCGTTCATGATCCTGCCGCTGTTCGCCAACCTGGTGAAACACGACCAGAGCCTGCTGGAAGCCGCGTCCGACCTGGGTTCGAGCACCTTCAACAGCTTCTGGAAGATCACCGTGCCGCTGTCGAAAAACGGCATCATCGCCGGCTGCATGCTGGTGTTCATTCCGGTGGTGGGCGAGTTCGTCATCCCCGAGCTGCTCGGCGGCCCGGAAACCCTGATGATCGGTAAGGTGCTCTGGCAAGAGTTCTTCAACAACCGCGACTGGCCGGTGGCGTCCGCCCTGGCGGTGGTCATGCTGGCGATCCTGATCGTGCCAATCCTCCTGTTCAACCGCAGTCAGGCCAAAGAGATGGAGGGCAGGGCATGAAGCGTTTCGGATTCTCCAAGCTGATGCTGGTGCTCGGCCTGCTGTTCATCTACCTGCCGATGCTGATCCTGGTGATCTACTCGTTCAACGCCTCCAAGCTGGTGACGGTCTGGGGCGGCTGGTCGGTGAAGTGGTACGTCGGCCTGCTCGACAACACCCAGCTCATGGGCTCGGTGATGCGCTCGCTGGAAATCGCCTGCTACACCGCGGTTGCCGCAGTGGCGCTCGGCACCCTGGCCGCCTTCGTGCTGACCCGCGTGACCCGCTTCAAGGGCCGCACGCTGTTCGGCGGCCTGGTCACCGCGCCGCTGGTCATGCCTGAAGTGATCACCGGTCTGTCGCTGTTGCTGCTGTTCGTGGCCATGGCACAGATGATTGGCTGGCCGCAGGAGCGTGGCATCGTCACCATCTGGATCGCCCACACCACCTTCTGTGCCGCGTATGTCGCGGTGGTGGTCTCGGCCCGCTTGCGCGAGCTGGACCTGTCCATCGAAGAAGCGGCCATGGACCTGGGTGCACGGCCGTGGAAGGTGTTCTTCCTGATCACCATCCCGATGATCGCGCCGTCGCTGGCGGCGGGCGGCATGATGTCCTTCGCCCTGTCGCTGGATGACCTGGTACTGGCGAGCTTCGTGTCCGGTCCTGGTTCCACCACCTTGCCGATGGAAGTGTTCTCGGCGGTGCGTCTGGGCGTGAAGCCCGAAATCAACGCCGTGGCCAGCCTGATCCTGCTGGTGGTGTCGTTTGCCACCTTCCTGATCTGGTACTTCAGCCGCCGTGCCGAAGAGCGCCGCAAGCGCGCGATTCAGCAGGCGATCGAAGAGAGCGCTGCGGATTCGTGGAAACAGCCGGATGTGCGTCGCCCGGCGGCGGCTCAGGCTTGATCTGCTGAACGTCATCGCGACGGTTCGGCGCCCCGACAAGCTCGCTCCTACAGGTAACGCAATCCTGTAGGAGCGAGCTCGCTCGCGATGCGGCCCCTCGATCTATCTCCCCGGCACCAACCGCAACGTCCCCTCCGTCTCCCCCGCCAGCCCCAACCAGGCCCGCTGGTATTTCCCCTCGATATACGCCTTCGCCTGATCCGCATAATGCCGGTCGAACAGCACCCCACTCTGCCCAACCGGATTGATGCTCAGCGCCGTCCCCGCATCGGCGAAATCGATCAGCCGCCGCGTCGACGGGCCATAAGTCACCGGCCATGGCGCCGGGCCGATCTTCGCCGACAGGTTGTTCGGCACCTCATGCGTCCCCGGCGCGGCGAACGGTCCGACGTTGAACAAACGGTCCAGCGGCTTCTGCATGCCCAGCGGATGGCCGTGGGTCAGGGTGTGCGCCTTGCCCCACTGCCAGCTCGCCGGGTCTGTGCCGAGGGTGTCGCGCAGGTGCGCCAGGGTCTTGTCCCAGGCGCGCTTGACCACCGCCGCACGACTACCGCGCTCGCTGCTGCCCTGGCTGTCCCACCACGGCGAATCGGCGTCGGCGGCGAGGCGCGGCAGGGCGGCATCGATCACCCGGGTCGACAGCAGCGTCTGGAACCAGCTATCGCCCAGCTCGTCGTGCATCGCCGCATACGCCAGCTCATAGAGAAACTGGTTGAACAGCGTGGCGTTGACCGAATCCAGCGGATAGTCGCCGCGCCAGCCGGCCAGTTGTTCCACCAGTTCGCGTCCTTGCTCGTCCTGCACCACCTGGCGCAACACCCCGAGCAGTGGCCCCAGGGTGCGCGGGCCGTAATCGGTGCTGGTCCCCAGTTGCAGCGCCTGACTGTTTTGCAGGTCCCATTTGATCTGCGTGTCGGCCAGTTGCCGGTCGAGCTGCTGACCACGATCCGCGAGGTTGTAGTAACCGGGAACGACCATGCCGCTGGGTGATAGCGGCTGGAAGTTGGCGGAGACGATATAACCGCTGGCCGGGTTCTCCGAATGCGGGTTGGCGCTGAACGGGTAGAAACCGGATTTGTCGGCCTGGGCGGTGCTGCCGTCGAGGATAAAGGCCGGGTTCACGCCGTCCGGGCGCACCGGCAGCGCTGCTGCGGCCCACCAGCCGATATCGCCCTTGGCATTGGCCCAGATGAAGTTCAGGCCCGGCGCCTGGACTTTCTGCACGGCGCTGCGCATGGCGTCCAGGGTGCTGGCGCGGTTGATCGCGTAGAAACCGTCGAGAATCGGGTTCTCGGTTTCCAGAAAGGCCCACCACATGGCGATCGGCGTCGGGCCCGCGTCCTGGCCGATCACTTTGTTGACGATTGGGCCGTGGGGCGAGCGCAGCAGGGTGATGGTCTTGTCCGCCTCGCCTTTGACCTTGATGGTCTGTTCGGTACGGGTCAGTGCCTGCCACTGGCCACCGACCATGACCTGATCAGGGTTGTCCGGGTTGACCCGCTCGGCGATCAGGTCGATGTCGTCGTTCTGGAACATGGTCAGGCTCCAGCCGAATTCGCGGTTGTGCCCGAGGGAAGCAAAGGGGTTGAGCGCCTGGTAGTAGCCGTACAGGTGAAAGCCCGGCGCCGACAGTTCGGCCTCGTACCACACCGCCGGGACCGAGAAGCGAATATGCGGGTCGCCCGCCAGCAACGGCTTGCCGCTCTGGGTGCGACGGCCGCTCACGGCCCAGGCATTGCTGCCCTCGAACTGCGGCAGGCCGGCTTCGCCAAGAGCTTGCTGGCTGACCAGCGCCAGTTGGCTCAGGCTGTTCCAGTCGGCATCGGCCAGTGCCGGCGCCTTTTGCAGTACGCCGTCCGGGTGCCAGTCGAGGTCGAAGACCTTCAGGTAGTCGGTGCCGAGGTGGTCGCGGATGAAGGTCAGCAACGGCTCGGTGCGAAACGCCGCGGCGAAGCTGTAGGCCATGAAACCGGCGATGCTCACTGTGTCCTGGGCCGTGAAGGGGCGCGGCGTGATGCCCAGCGCATCGAACTCCATGGGTTTTGGATGCGTGGCTTGCCACGCATTTACGCCGTCGAGGTAGGCCTGCAGCGCTTTCCAGGCTGGGGAATGCTTGTCCTGTCGATCCACGTAGACCTGCGCCTGCTCGGCAATGCGCAGGCTGCGGAACAGGGTGTCGGTGTCCACCAGCTTTGGCCCCAGCACCTCGGCCAGTTCGCCCCGAGCCAGGCGCCGGGTGATTTCCATCTGGAACAGCCGGTCCTGGGCATGGACATAGCCGAGGGCGCGGTACAGGTCGTTTTCGTTCTGGGCCTGGATATGCGGAACGCCGCGCTCGTCGTAGCGCACGCTCACTGGCGCCTGAAGATTCGCCAGGACCAATTCGCCGTTGCGCAGCGGCTGTTTGCCCTGCACATACCAATAGCCACCACTCGCGGCCACGGCGACGATGGCGACGGCGAGAAGGGAGAGACTGCGTTTCATCGAAGCTCCTTGCAACGGGTCCGGAGGATCTTTCTTCCAGTGAGTCGGTCATCTTTCGGACAGAGGATAGACTTTTGCAACCTAACCCATCAGCCAGGAGTTGCGGCAATGGATCTCAGCGAAAAACAGAAAATGCTCACAGGCCAGCTCTATCGGGCCTCCTGCCCGGAGTTACAGGCCGAGCAGATCGCCAACAAACACTGGATGCAGGGCTACAACAACTCCGCCGACCTGCTCAACGAACAGCGCCATGAACTGCTGGCCGCGCACTTCGCCAGGGTCGGCGCGGAAGCGGTGATCCGCCCACCGTTCTATTGCGACTACGGCTACAACATCGACCTGGGCGCGCGGGTCTTCATGAACTTCAACTGCGTAATTCTCGACGTTTGCCCGGTCAGCATCGGCGACGACTGCCAGATCGGCCCGGCGGTGCAGATCTACACCGCCGACCACCCCCGCGACCCGGAACTGCGCCGCAGCGGCCTGGAAAGCGGCAAGCCGGTGAAGATCGGCCGCAACGTATGGATCGGCGGCGGGGCAATCATCCTGCCGGGGGTGACCGTTGGTGATAACGCCGTCATTGGCGCCGGCAGCGTGGTGACCCGCGATGTGCCGGCGGGCGCGACGGTGGTGGGGAATCCGGCGCGGGTGCGCTAAACGGGAGACGCCGCTATCGCGGGGTGCGATAGCGGCGTTGGGTCAGGCGGGTTTGAAGCCGGGTTTGTTGTTGGCGGTGCGCCATTCCTTTATGCGTTTGACGACGCCTTCGGGGCTGTCGTCCTCGCCAGTAAGTGGGAAGCAGATGAGGTTGAAGCCGTTGGGGTGCTCTGAGATAGATACCAGATGGAGCAGAATTCTGTCTTTCCAGGCACCGTACGCTTCGCCTTGCAGAGGGGAATCATTCCGGAACAGTAAGCTCACGCAGGCCAGAAATTCGGATTCTGTGTAGTTTTCAATATTTGGCTTCAGGTCCATTAGTTTTTCCCCTTGTGAGCATCCTGATGTGCCCTTGGTGTCATGATGGCAAGGTTGTCCAAGTCATAAACTGCACCGCCTTTGGCAATCGGATGAATATGGTGCAGTTCGAACGTCAGGTGTTTTCCAACTTGGCCTGAACTTGCATAGGGTGCTTTACCTTTGCGCATGTTATCGAGGCTGATTTCAGGAAAGTTCTTGCTCAACTCTGGATCGGCAGCCGCTGCTTTCCAGATTGCCTCACGCATCTTCCCCCATCTGCTGAACTGCTTCCCCTGTAACTGAGCCGCAATCTGCGCCGGAATCGGTGCTCCCTCTGGACTGGTCATTGCATCTCGCCAGCCAGGAATCGTCCTCCCGTTTCCAGCGCCGACCCCCGCATAATCCCGCGGGTCCTTGAACATGAGATAAACAGGCTCAAGCCCCGAGTCCGCCGGGAAGGTGATGATGTAGTCGTCGAAATGGATGTCATCCCCTGCAGGAAAAGGCAGGAGCTGGGGCTGGTTCTTGAGCCCGATCTGGCCGGGATAGAGCGACGCCGGGCGTTGCCCCGCCGGCAGGCTGGTGGAGCTGTCCGTAGGAGGCGTTCCAGGTGTCCACAGAATCGTGATCGGACCGGGGCCGTCGGTAATGAAGGTGTAGGCACCCTTTTCGGCATCCCAGGTCGCGGCTCGCACCGGTACGTCGGCGGACGCCTGATCGTTGCCGGTGGGGATAATGCGGATTGTGGAGTCGTCACCGACCAGTCCGGAAATCAGCCGCATCGGTAGTGCAAAGTGCTCGCCGATGCTTTCCAGCAACTGCTGGGTATCGAAATCCAGCTTCATGCTGGTGAGCGGTACGCTGAGCCCGTGACGCCCGCCTTCCTCCAGCTTCATGGAGAACACCACCAGCGCCGCGAAATAGAGGCCCACGCGAGGCAATCCGCCGACACGGCTGCCGACAGAAAGCAGCGCCTTGCCCATCGCTGGACGTACCGACTCGAACACCGCCATTGAAGAGGCTTTCGGCGTCATGACCTGGGGCAGGCCCATGCTGGCGACGGTCAAGCTATAGGTGGCCGGGCGTTGGGGAGTCTCGATGCCGTCAAGCGCCGCCAGGCGCACCAGTTCGCTGCGGGCATCGGCGAGGGCGCGTTCTATTTGCTCCTCGTAGTTGGCCATTCGCTGCAGCTCTGCGGGCCAGCTTTCCTGATGCGCATCAAGGGTGTGCACCACCGTCTGCAGCAGGGCCTCCCGATCTACGCGGTTCTGTTCTGAGGCCGACTCCGTATTGCCCGATGTGAGGCGGTTGTGCAGGAAGCCGCGTTCTACATCGAGCTTTTGAGCCTGGATATTGGCCTCGGCGCGGGACGCGTACGCTGCGTTTCTGGCCATGAGCAGCGCGGTGATTTCTTCGGCGAGGTCTCTGGCATGAAGGGCGGCGGTTTCCTGGGTGACGTTGTCTTGCTGATGGCGCGAGAAGTGTTCAAGGCGCTCCTCCATCTCGCGCAGGTCGACATGGTGCTGAAACCTCGCCTCGTCCAGCCTGACTTGCGCCAGTTCGACCGCCTGCGCCTGTTCGGTGAGACGTTGGTCGGCGCTTTGGTGAAGACGGGTCTGCGCCTTGACCCGTTCCACCGCGAGCTTGTTGGCCCGGGCGGTCAGCACATCGATGGATCTGGTCAGCAGGCGTGCTTCAAACGCGGCTTTGTAGGAGACGAGCCAGGTTTGTTTCGGATCAGGGACGCCGCCTTCGCGCGTGGCAATGCGAAGAAAATCGACGGTGGTTTTGTTGACGGGATCTTCGCCGTAGAACGCCCGGGCGCTTTCCCAGATCGGGGGCAGTGCTGCGCGCTTTTCCTCCAGCAAGCTGTTGATGGCGGCGGTTTTATGGTCGTACGACTGAAACGGGCCACTGGTGCTCGGCGGTGCGGTGCGTGCCTTCAACTCCTCAGTCAGGCGGGTGTTTAGCTGCTTTTCATTGTCGGCGTGTTGTTGCTCGACGCTTCGTTTGTCGTCCTGGAACTCCTTGGCCAGTTCGATAACCAACTTGCCAGGTTCAAGGACGGTCGTGACGTAGTCGGCGGGGTTGAAGCGTTGGGGTGCGAAATGGCGGGGAAAAACGTGGTAGCGGGGGATGAGGTTGTGTTCCAGCCGCCACGGAATTCGGGTGCTGTGAACGGTTTGTGCGGGCAAAACGATAGTTTGTCTCGACATACAGGCGCTCCTTTGCGTGTATGTGCGAAACCTACGGAGCGTTGCCCTCCTGCAAGATGTAGATAGTTATCGACGTGATGCCGGGTATTTCAGCCCTGTTCACTCATTCCACGGGCAATAACACCCCACCGCCATGGTCTGGGTCACCTTCACCGGCCGGCCTTGGGTCAGCGCCTGCAGGATCGGTTCGATAAAGCTGTTGTTGGCATTGCAGGTCGCGCCTTCGCTGTAGGGGCCGAAGTAGGCGAGGTCGCCGTTCTGGTCCCAGATCGCTACGGCGGGACTGGCCGGCAGGTGGTCGGCGCCGGGCAGGCTGGCGATCGGCTGGAGGGCGGCAAGGGTGGTGGGCAACTGGCCGCGGCTGTCGGGCTTTTGCAGGACGTGGAAGGACACGCCCTGCGGCGCGTAGTGTTCGATCAGTTCGGCCAGGTGCTGCTGGTTGCCAACGTTGCACGGGCAGGCCGGGTCCCAGAAGTGCACCAGGCGGATCGGGCCGGGGCCGGCCAGTTCGGCGGGCAGGCGCAGGTGGTCGCCGGCGAACAGCGCGGTCTGGTTGTCGAAGGGGCGCAGATAGCGACTCTGGAAGCTGTCGTACGCCCACCACAGGCCGGCGGCGCAGAGCAGCAGGGTCAGGGCGGCGAGCAAATTTTTCCCAGACATCGAACACACCGGCAATCATGGAGGGCGGCTAGCTTGCCATGCCCCCGCCGACAGATGAATATCGCAGATCAATCCTTTGCACTCTCAACGGAAGCCGTCCATGTCCGCCTCGTTCCAAGCCGATTCCCTGCGTGCCAGCCTGCAACCGCTGGCGGCCCGTCAGCCGCTGTCGAGCGCGGGGCAGGCGTATCAGCGTTTCTACGGCCTGGACCTGCCCGGGCACGAGGGCGTGCAGAGCTGGCTGGGGCGCTTCGACTGCGCAGGGTTCGAGGTGGTGAGCCAGGTCTGGCTGCCCGTCGAGCCGGTGGCGACGCTGGTGTTGCTGCACGGTTTCTACGATCACATGGGGCTGTACCGGCATGTCATCGACTGGGCGCTGGAGCAGCGCTTCGCGGTGATTTCCTGCGACCTGCCGGGGCACGGGCTGTCCAGCGGAGAGCGGGCCAGCATCGATGATTTCGCGGTGTACCAGCAGGTGCTCGACCGGTTGTTCGAACAGGCCGGCGAGTTGAATCTGCCGCAGCCCTGGCACCTGTGCGGACAGAGCACGGGCGGTGCCATTGTCGTCGATCACCTGCTGCATCGCGGGGCGGACAGCCCGGCGCAGGGCCAGGTGATCCTGCTCGCGCCTTTGGTGCGGCCGCGTGCGTGGCTGTGGTCGAGGCTCAGCTACTGGATGCTGCGTCCTTTCGTGAACGGCATCGAACGGCGCTTCAGCGAAAACACCCATGACCCGACCTTCCTGCCGTTTCTCCAGGCCGACCCGCTGCAGCCGCGGCGACTGCCCACCGCCTGGGTTGGCGCGCTGCTGGCGTGGGTCAAGCGTATCGAAGCGGCGCCGGGCAGTTCGCGTCGGCTACTGATCGTGCAGGGCGAGGGCGATATGACGGTGGACTGGCGTTACAACCTGGAAGTGCTCAAGCGCAAGTTCGATGCGCCGCAGATCCTGTTGTTGCCGCAGGCGCGGCATCATCTGGCCAATGAGCTGCCGGAGATCCGGCAGCGCTATTTCGACTTCATCGGCCAGCGGCTGGGCTGATTACTTGAGGTCAGACGTGCTCTGGCCCACGGCCAGGCCGGCACGAATGGCGGACAGGGCGGCCTTGTAATAGGCCTGGCCCTCGTTGGACTCGGCGAAGGTGGCGAACTCTTCCAATTCGGCGTCGGACAGGTCGCGATAGACATACAGCAGGGTGTTGTTGAGGTCTTCGCCGATCTGTTCCATCAAGCGCTGGCGCTGGCCATCGAGCAGGCCCTGGGCCTGGCCGCCGCCAAACAGGCCGGGAATCATCTGGCTGAGGCTGTCGGCGGCGACGCCGGCGATCGCCAGGCTGACTTCGGCACCGGCCTCGCGGGCGGGCAGCGCCTGGGCCAGGTGGCCGATGATCAGCAGGCGAGTATCACTGGCCTCGACTTTCGGCAGGCCCTTGGCGTTCTTCGCCAACTGGTCGCGGCGGGTGGCCATCAGCTCGGCGGCCACGACCTTGCGGCCCAGCGGCGACTGGAAGAAGGTCAGCGCGGGTGCGGGATCTTTCAGATGGGCGCGCAGCTGGGCTTCGGCGCGACGATCGACGGCCTTGGCTTCGAAGCGCTGGTTGCTGTTGTCGACCAGCGCCTGGAATACCGCGGGCGGCAGGCTTTTCTGATAGCGCTGCTGGGCGGCGGCGATGGCATCGGAGAAGTGGGCGCGCTGTTCAGGCCAGCCGGCAACTTTGTAGAGCTGATCGAGGGTGTCTGCCCAGACAGGCGTGGTGCAGATCATCAACAGCAGAAAAAACAAACGGCGCATTCAGGACTCCTGTCGGCAGGCCGCTATTGTCCGTGGCCTTGCGGGGCTTTGTCGAGACGCCTGTGCAGCCATGCGACCAAGTGGCCCTGTCGAATTTTCCGGCAGCCCGATACTATGCGCGCCATGTACACATCCTCCGAACACCCGCAATTGCTCAGCATCGTCGATGACCTGGCCGGCCAGGGCTGGTCGCGGCAGGAGATTTTCCTGCCCGAGGCCCTGACCCGCGCATTGGCGGTCGAGTGCCGCCAGCGTGCGGCCGAAGGCGAGCTGGCGCCGGCGGGGGTGGGGCGCGGTCAGGGTCAGGACGTTCGCGAAGGCATTCGCGGCGACCATATCCTCTGGCTCGAGCCCGGGCAGTCTCAGGCGTGCGACCAGTATCTGGCACTGATGGACAGCCTGCGTGAAGCGCTCAACCGCGACTTCTACCTCGGTCTGGAAGACTTCGAGTGCCATTTCGCGATGTACCCGCCGGGCACCTTCTACCGCAAGCACCTCGACCGCTTCCGCGATGACGACCGCCGTACCGTCTCGGCGATCATCTACCTCAATGAACAGTGGTTGCCGGAAGACGGCGGCCAGTTGCGCATGTTCCTCAAGGACGGCTCGGAGCGGGACGCGTTGCCGGTGGGCGGCAGCCTGATCGTGTTCATGTCCGCCGATCTGCCCCATGAAGTGCTCCCGGCCAGCCGCGAGCGCCTGTCCGTCACTGGTTGGTTCCGCCGTCGTGGCAATGATCCGTTCTGAATTGCCGAAGGTGCTGGTGAGCGCCTGCCTGCTCGGCCAGCCGGTGCGCTACGACGGCCGCGCCAGTGGTCATCCCGATGTGTTGCAAGCCTGGCAGCGCGAAGGTCGCGTGGTGCCGCTGTGCCCGGAAGTGGCCGGCGGGTTGCCAACGCCGCGTCCGCCCGCGGAAATTCCCGGTGGGCAGGGCGGGGCGGTGCTGGACGGGGAGGCGCAGGTGGTGACCATTGTCGGCGAGGATGTCAGCGCGGCGTTTCTGGCGGGGGCGCGGCTGGCGCTGGAGCTGGTACGGCGTCACGGGATTCGGGTGGCGGTGCTCAAGTCCGGGAGCCCGTCGTGTGGTAACCGGCTGGTCTATGACGGGACGTTCAGCGGCAGCAAGATTAGTGGCGAAGGCGTGACCAGTGCCTTGCTGCGGCGTGAAGGGGTGCTGGTGTTCAGTGAGCTGGAGCTGGATGAGGCGGCCAGGGCGCTAGGCCGGTAGGCCTCATCGCTGGCAAGCCAGCGATGAGAGCTACTGCTTTGGCGCCTCGCTCGCATCCACACCGAACCACTTCTTCGACAGCTCGCTCAACCGCCCATCGGCCTTGATCCGTTGCAGGGCGTTGTCCACCGCGCTCTGGAACGCCGGGTTGCCTTTCTGGAACGGAATCGCCAGGTTCACCACCGGGCCAAGGGTGGCGCCTTCGGTCACCGGCAATTTGCTTTCGCGGATCGCATACGGCACCAGCAGGCGGTCGCTGACGACGGCGTCGATCTGGTCGTCGGCCACTTCCTTGATCGGCTGGATAGCGTCCTTGTAGCTGCGCAGATCAACGCCTTCGACGTCTCGCGCCTGCTCGGCGAAGCTGCTGCCCTGGACCACGCCGAGGCTGTGACCCTTGAAGGCCTCAAGGCTGCGCAGCGGGCGCTTTTCTTCCTGGCGCACGATCAATTGGGCGCGGGTGTAGCTGTAGGGCGTGCTGAAGTCCAGGCGCTCTTTCAATTCGGGGGTTGTAGCAATCTGATTCAAGGCGATGTCGTATTTGCCGCTTTCCACGCCGCTGAGCAGGTCGGCGGGTTCAACCACCACGAAGTCGGCATGGACATCCAGTTCCTTGGCCAGTGCCTCGCCAAGTTCCACTTCAAAACCGCTCAACTGGCCGGCGGTATCGCGGAAGTTGAAGGGTGGCGTATTGGCTTCGATGGCAATACGCAGTTCGTTGCGGTCGCTGATGTCATCCATCAATTCCGCATGTGCCCATGGGCTGAGCAGGCTGGCGGCAAATAGTGCCCCGGTAATGAAACGCATCTGAGCCCCTTTTTTATGATTGGCAATTCACACAGTGTTGCCGCGACGTTCTGGAATTGCCACGGTCAAGTTGCCGCTTGTGACCGCATCGAGTGCGGAATGTTTGATTGCACGGCAAATATTTCTGCCGTTTTTCGGCAACTTTCGCAACGCGCGGGCAAACAAAAGGGAGGCCACCAGGGCCTCCCTTTTTCACAGCATGAAGCGCTTAGAACAGCACGCGGGACCGGATGGTGCCCTTGACCTGTTGCAGCTTCTCTTGCGCCAGATCCGAGTACTCGGCGTCGACGTCGATAACCACGTAACCCACTTTCTCGTTGGTCTGCAGGAACTGACCGGAGATGTTGATGCCGTTTTCAGCAAAGACTTTGTTGATCTCGCTGAGCACGCCCGGGATGTTTTCGTGGATGTGCAGCAGGCGGTGCTTGCCAGGGTGAGCCGGCAGGGCAACTTCAGGGAAGTTGACCGACGAAACGGACGTACCGTTGTCGCTGTACTTGACCAGTTTCTCGGCAACTTCCAGGCCGATGTTGGCCTGGGCTTCGGCGGTGGAACCACCGATGTGCGGCGTCAGGATCACGTTGTCCAGGCCGCGCAGCGGGCTTTCGAACTCTTCGTCGTTGGAACGCGGCTCGACCGGGAACACGTCGATGGCGGCGCCGATCAGGTGCTTGTCCTTGATCGCTGCGGCCAGGTGATCCAGTTCGACCACGGTACCGCGGGCGGCGTTGATCAGGATCGAGCCCTTCTTCATCGCGCGGATTTCTTTCTCGCCGATCATCCACTGGGTGGACGGCAGCTCAGGCACGTGCAGCGAGACGATGTCGGCCAGGCCCAGCAGTTCGTTCAGGCTGGTGACCTGGGTCGCGTTGCCCAGCGGCAGCTTGGTCAGCGGGTCGAAGAAGAACACCTGCATGCCCAGGCTCTCGGCCAGGACCGACAGTTGAGTACCGATCGAGCCGTAGCCGACGATGCCCAGCTTCTTGCCGCGGATCTCGAAGGAGTTGGCCGCGCTCTTGATCCAGCCACCGCGGTGACAGGAAGCGTTCTTCTCGGGGATGCCGCGCAGCAGCAGGATGGCCTCGGCCAGCACCAGCTCGGCAACGGAGCGGGTGTTGGAGTACGGGGCGTTGAACACGGCGATCGCGCGATCGCGAGCGGCGCTCAGGTCAACCTGGTTGGTACCGATGCAGAAACAACCAACAGCAACCAGTTTCTTGGCGCAGTCGAAGATCTCTTCGGTCAGTTGAGTGCGGGAGCGGATGCCAATGAAGTGGGCATCGGCGATCTTTTCCTTCAGCTCGGCTTCCGGCAGGGAACCGGTGAGGTACTCGATATTCGTGTACCCGGCGGCCTTCAGGACGTCCACGGCGTTCTGGTGGACGCCTTCAAGAAGAAGGAACTTGATCTTGCTCTTATCGAGAGAAGTCTTGCTCATCTGCGTAAACCTGTGTCCCGGAGAAAAATGGCAGGGAAGTGAAGCTCTCGCGAATCGGCCATCAGCACGATTGGCGGGGGGCGTATGCTAGCATATCGACCCCTCGCTACGCCCATCCCTGCTGCGTGAAGTGTGCTCAGGGTGACTATGAATAGTTCGAGAGTTCTATCGATGACCGATCCTGTTCTGATTGACGAGCTGATGACCCTGGTCGAGCCCGGCAAGGTACTCACTGACGCCGCTTCCCTCGACGCCTATGGCAAGGACTGGACCAAGCACTTCCCGCCAGCACCTAGCGCCATTGTCTTCCCGAAAAACATCGAGCAGGTGCAGGCCATCGTCCGTTGGGCCAACACCCACAAGGTCGCGCTGGTGCCGTCGGGCGGGCGCACCGGGCTGTCTGCTGGCGCGGTAGCGGCCAACGGCGAGGTCGTGGTGTCGTTCGACTACATGAACCGCATCCTCGATTTCAACGAATTCGACCGCACGGTCGTCTGCCAGCCCGGCGTGATCACCGAGCAGTTGCAGAACTTCGCCGAGGACAAGGGCCTGTATTACCCGGTGGACTTCGCTTCCGCCGGCTCCAGTCAGATTGGCGGCAACATCGGCACCAATGCCGGCGGGATCAAGGTCATTCGCTACGGCATGACCCGCAACTGGGTCGCCGGCCTGAAAGTGGTCACCGGCAAGGGCGATCTGCTTGAACTGAACAAAGACCTGATCAAGAACGCCACCGGTTACGACCTGCGCCAGTTGTTCATCGGCGCCGAGGGCACCCTGGGCTTCGTGGTCGAGGCCACCATGCGCCTGGATCGCGCGCCGAAGAACCTTACGGCGATGGTGCTCGGCACACCGGACTTCGACTCGATCATGCCGGTCCTGCATGCCTTCCAGGGCAAGCTGGATCTGACGGCATTCGAGTTTTTCTCCGACAGGGGCCTGGCCAAGATCCTCGATCGTGGCGATGTGCCGGCGCCGTTCGAGACGCCGTGCCCGTTCTATGCCCTGCTGGAGTTCGAAGCCACCACCGAGGAGGTGGCCAACGACGCGCTGGTGCTGTTCGAGCATTGCGTCGAACAGGGTTGGGTGATCGACGGGGTCATGAGCCAGAGCGAGCAGCAGTTGCGCAACCTGTGGAAACTGCGCGAATACCTCTCCGAAACCATCTCGCACTGGACACCGTACAAAAACGACATCTCGGTAACGGTGTCGAAAGTGCCGGCATTCTTGCGGGATATCGACGTCATCGTCAGCGAAAGCTACCCGGACTTCATCGTCGTCTGGTACGGCCATATCGGCGATGGCAACCTGCACCTGAACATTCTCAAGCCGGATGACATGAGCAAGGACGAGTTCTTTGCCACCTGCGCCATCGTCAACAAGCAGGTGTTCGAAACCGTCGAGAAGTACAACGGTTCGATTTCCGCCGAGCACGGCGTGGGCATGACCAAGCGCGATTACCTCGGCTACAGCCGGTCGCCGGCCGAAATTGAATACATGAAGGCAGTCAAGGCGGTGTTCGATCCCAACGGAATCATGAATCCGGGCAAGATCTTCGCTGTCGAGTGATAACACGTCACAGATCCAACCAGCGCTCCAGGAGTCGGCAATGAGCTATCAGCACCAATACGTAGACGGAACCCGCATCCATTTCCCCTTGGGCAAAGTGGTATGCATCGGGCGCAATTACGCCGAACACGCCAAAGAGCTGGATAACCCGATCCCCACCGAGCCCCTGCTGTTCATCAAGCCGGGCAGTTGCGTGGTGTCGCTCGAGGGCGGCTTCAAGATCCCGGTCGAGCGCGGCTCGGTGCATTACGAAGCGGAAATCGCGGTGCTGTTGGGCAAGTCGCTGTCGCCCCAGCCTTCCGAAGAGGAAGTGCTGGACGCCATTTCCGGCTTCGCCCCGGCACTGGACCTGACCCTGCGTGACCTGCAGGCGCAGTTGAAAGAAAAAGGCCTGCCGTGGGAACGCGCCAAGTGCTTCGATGGCGCCTGCGTCCTGCCGCCGTTCGTCGCCGGCAGCAGTTTCGAAGACCTTGCGGACATCGGCATTCGCCTGACCATCAACGGTGAAGTCCGTCAGGATGGCAACAGCGCGCTGATGCTCAACCCCATCGTGCCGATGATCCAGCACATGGCCTCGCAATTCTCGTTGCAGGCTGGCGATGTGATCCTGACGGGTACGCCTGCGGGCGTCGGCCCGTTCAATCCGGGCGATGAGCTGGTGCTGGAGCTGCCAGGCGTCAGTCGTTTCGAAAGCCGCGTCCTGTAAGTGCGCAAGGGCAGCCGATGAGGCTGCCCTTTTGCTTTGTCAAACCACTTCGTCGGCTTTTGGCATTTTTTTCACAAAACATCCGGATAATTCCTTCGCGCTCCCACCGCTCCGTCTCTCAGGCTGGAAAACAACAGGAATTCTCCGATGGCCACCCCTCTTCCTACAGGCGGTTCTTTATCGTCCGTGCATAAGCGTCCGATCGCCCTGCGCCGTTCCACTTGGCTGCTATTCGCGGCCGTGATCGGTTATGGCGTGGCCATCGCCATGCATTGGGATGATCGGGGATTCCTCTGGGTTCAGGAGCGTTTCCAGACGCAGGTGGAGCAGAAAGCCAGCATCTGGCTGCCGGACTATCACGTCGATATCGATGCCAAGGTGTTGCCAGGCATGGAGAAGGACGAGGCCTCCGACCTTTCCTATGACCCGGTTCGCAAGACGCTGTTTTCGGTGACGGGCAAGAACCCGTTCCTGATTGAGTTGAACCTCGATGGCGACGTACTGCGCAAGATCCCGCTGGTCGGCTGGGCCAACCCTGAGGGCGTGGCGGTCATGGCGGACGGTCGTCTGGCCATTACCGACGAACGGCTGCACAACCTGACATTCGTGACCCTTGATGACGCGGCCCGCGAGTTGAATATCAAGGACTTCCCGCAATACGACCTTGGCACTTCGGAAAACCAGAACAAAGGTTTTGAGGGTATCGCCTGGGACCCGGCCCAGCAGCGTCTGGTGTTGGGCGAGGAGCGCCCGCCGCGTCTGTTCGTCTGGCGTACTGACGGTCGCTCGCCGCTGACCGGCACCAAGCAGGAACTGCCCAACGACGATCTCGACCTGCGCAACCTGTCGGCCGTGGGTATCGATCCGCGCACCGGCCATATGCTGCTCCTGTCGGCAGACTCCAACATGCTGCTGGAACTGAACGAGCAGGGTGAACAGGTCAGCTTCATGACGCTACTCGGCGGCTTCAATGGTCTGAAAAATCGTGTCCCGCGTGCCGAAGGCGTGGCGATGGATGAGCAGGGCACGCTGTATATGGTCAGCGAGCCGAATCTGTTCTATCGCTTCAAAAAGGACTGACCGGCGGATTTTTCCGATAGTGGCATTAAGCTTCGATTCAGCTGGCTATGGTTAGATTCTCGCCGTTCCGTTTCCCGCCGAGTCCTGTCGAATGCGCCGCTTTCTACGTCTGCCCCTGATTGCCCTTTCCGTTGGCCTGCTGGTCGCGTTGTTGTTGGGGGTGGCGGGCCAGCAATACCGCCTGTTCGAGCGCGGCTGGTTCAACCTCAAGACCTGGTGGCAGCCCGCCGAGCAGAGCATCGGCCTCGACCGTTACCAGGTGGTGATCGAAGCGCGGCCGATCGAAGGGCTGGATGAAGACATCTCCGCGCTGACCTTCGATCCGGACCGCAACAGCCTGTTCACCGTCACCAACAAGAATCCCGAACTCATCGAGTTGTCGCTGGAAGGCCGGATTCTGCGCCGGGTGCCGCTGACCGGCTTCGGCGACCCGGAGGCGGTGGAGTATGTCGGGCGCGACAGCTATGTGATCACCGACGAGCGCGAGCAGCGGCTGATCCGCGTGCGCCTGACCGCTGACACCCCGTTCCTCGACGCCAAGGACGCCGAGCAACTGACCCTGGGCATCGGCCTCAACGGCAACAAGGGCTTCGAGGGCCTGGCGTACGATCAGAAGGGCAAGCGCCTGTTCGTCGCCAAGGAACGCGACCCGATGCTGATCTACGAAGTCCACGGTTTCCCCCACGACAACCCCGAACAGCCCTACGCCGTGCATGTGGTGCAAGACCGCAAGCGTGATTCGAAGCTGTTCGTGCGGGATCTGTCGAGCTTGCAGTTCGATGAGCGCAGCGGTCATTTGCTGGCGCTGTCGGATGAGTCGCAACTGGTGCTGGAACTGGATGTGACGGGCAAGCCGCTGGCGAGTCTGTCGCTGCGCAAGGGCTTCCAGGGCCTGAGCCAGAGCGTGCCGCAGGCGGAGGGGATTGCGATGGACGACGCGGGGACGTTGTACCTGGTGAGCGAGCCGAACCTGTTCTATGTGTTCAGGAAGGCGGCGGATTGACCGGGGCCTGCACGGCAGGCCCCGATTTGCTCGTCAGGCCTTGAGGGACTTGACCCCTTCGGCAGTGCCCAGCAACAGCAGGTCCGCCGGACGCGCCGCGAACAGGCCGTTGGTGACCACGCCGACGATGGCGTTGATCTGCGCTTCCAGCTCCACCGGGTTGGTGATCTGCAGGTTGTGCACGTCGATGATGATGTTGCCGTTGTCGGTCACCACGCCGTCGCGGTACACCGGATCACCGCCCAGCTTCACCAACTGGCGCGCTACGTGGCTGCGGGCCATGGGGATGACTTCGACCGGCAGCGGGAAGTTGCCCAGCACCGGCACCAGCTTGCTGCCGTCGGCGATGCAGATGAAGGTCCGGGCGACCGCGGCGACGATCTTCTCGCGGGTCAGGGCAGCGCCGCCGCCCTTGATCAGGTTCAGGTGCTCGTCGCTCTCGTCGGCGCCGTCGACGTAGAACTCCAGTTCGCTCACGGTGTTCAGTTCGTAGACCGGGATACCGTGGCCCTTCAGGCGCGCGGCGGTGGCTTCGGAGCTGGCGACGGCGCCGTCGAAGGCGGTCTTGTGCTTGGCCAAGGCGTCGATGAAGCAGTTGGCGGTCGAACCGGTGCCGACGCCGACGATGCTCTTGTCATCGAGCTTGGGCAGAATGAAATCGACAGCGGCCTGGGCGACAGCCTGTTTGAGTTGGTCCTGGGTCATGCGGGCTCCGAAGCGGGGAGTATCGTGAGGGCGCGTAGTATAGCGGCTAAAACCCCGGACTTGCTGTGGTCGCCCGACAGGGCGCTGGGGTAGACTCCGATCCCCCGTCCAGCCGCCCGTGATGCTTTCCCGATGCTCGAACAGTACGTCAAGAAGATCCTCACCTCGCGCGTTTATGACGTCGCCGTGGAAACCCCTCTGCAAGCCGCCGGGCAGCTCAGCAAGCGCCTGGGCAACAACGTGCTACTCAAACGCGAAGACCTGCAGCCGGTGTTCTCCTTCAAGATTCGCGGCGCTTACAACAAGCTGGCGCAACTGACCCAGGAAGAGCGGGCACGCGGCGTGGTCACCGCCTCGGCCGGCAACCATGCCCAAGGCCTGGCGCTGGCGGCGCGGGAAATGGGGGTCAAGGCGACCATCGTGATGCCGCGCACCACCCCGGAAATCAAGGTCGAGGGCGTGCGTTCGCGTGGTGGCAAGGTCGTGCTGCACGGCGATTCCTTCCCCGAGGCGCTGGCCTACTCGCTGAAACTGGTCGAGGAAAAGGGCTTCGTTTATGTCCATCCCTATGACGACCCGCACACCATCGCAGGCCAAGGCACCGTGGCCATGGAGATCCTGCGCCAGCACCCGGGTCGCCTCGATGCGATCTTCGTGCCGGTGGGCGGCGGTGGCCTGATTGCCGGGATCGCTGCGTACGTCAAATACCTGCGCCCCGAAATCAAGATCATCGGCGTCGAGCCAGACGACTCCAATTGCCTGCAAGCCGCCATGGCCGCGGGCGAGCGCGTGGTGTTGCCTCAGGTCGGACTGTTCGCCGACGGCGTCGCGGTGGCGCAGATCGGTCAGCACACCTTCGACATCTGCAAGGACTACGTCGATGAAGTGATCACCGTCAGCACCGACGAAATCTGTGCGGCGATCAAGGACATCTACGACGACACCCGCTCGATCACCGAGCCTGCCGGAGCCCTGGGCGTTGCCGGGATCAAGAAATATGTGGAGCAGCGCGGCGTGTCGGGGCAGACCCTGGTCGCCATCGAGTCCGGCGCCAACGTCAACTTCGACCGCCTGCGCCACGTGGCCGAGCGCGCCGAATTGGGTGAAGGCCGTGAAGCCATTATCGCCGTGACCATCCCCGAGCAGCCGGGCAGCTTCAAAGCGTTCTGCGAGGCCATCGGCAAGCGTCAGATCACCGAATTCAACTACCGCTACCACACCGGCAGCGAAGCGCACATCTTCGTCGGCGTGCAGACCCACCCGGACACCGATCCGCGCAGCGCGCTGATCCAGCACCTGACCGAGCAGGGTTTCCCGGTACTGGACATGACCGACAACGAACTGGCCAAGCTGCACATCCGCCATATGGTCGGCGGCCATGCGGCCCGCGTCAGTGACGAGTTGGTGCTGCGTTTCGAGTTTCCCGAGCGGCCGGGCGCGCTGTTCAACTTCCTCAACAAGCTGGGCGGGCGCTGGAACATCTCCATGTTCCACTACCGCAACCACGGCGCGGCGGACGGCCGTGTGGTGGCTGGCCTGCAAGTGCCCGAGGACGAACGTCATCTGGTGCCCGCGGCGCTGGCGAAAATCGGCTATCCGTATTGGGACGAGACTGAAAACCCGGCCTACCGGCTGTTCCTCGGCTGAGCGGCTACGCTTTGAGCAATGCCTGAGGAGTTGAATCCATGGAACCGCTGATTGCCCTGAAAACCGCCCATGTCCTGGCCACCGTGCTGCTCTTGGGCAGCGCTGTGGGGCTGGCGTTGTGGACCTGGCGCAAGCGCCGCGCGGGAGATACGGCGGTTTATGGCCGGCTGTTGCGGCGGCCGTTGGGGTTTGTCTGGCTGTTGATGGGCATTTGCCTGGTGAGCATGCCGTTCACCGGCTGGTGGCTGGTGCACCTGGTGGGCTGGCCGCTGGGGCAGACCTGGGTGCTGGGCTCCAGCGTGCTCTATACCGTTGGCGCGCTGGCCTGGTTCTGGTTGCTGGCGCGGGTCAATCGCCTGCGCAGCGCGCCGGCCTTGGGTAAACCGGGGTTTACCCTGGCCCTGGCGCTGTTCAGCGGGGTGTGTTTCATCGCCATTGCCGGCCTGATGGGCGCCAAGCCGGTCTGATCGCGCTCAATCGCGCAGGCTGATCACCGGCCAGCCGCGTTTCTCGGCTTCGGCGCGCAGGTTCGGGTCGGGATCGACCGCCACTGGGTTATCCACCTGCTCCAGCAGCGGCAGGTCGTTCATCGAGTCGCTATAGAAGTAGCTGCCTTCCAGGTTCAGCCCATTCTCGTCCAGCCAGCGGCGCAGACGCGTCACCTTGCCTTCGCGGAAGCACGGCACGTCGGTGCTGCGGCCGGTGTAGCGGCCATCGACCAGCTCGCACTCGGTGGCCAGCAGGGTTTCCACCTCCAGGCGCTTGGCGATCGGCCCGGTAATGAAGCGGTTGGTGGCGGTGATGATGACCAGCTTGTCGCCCGCGTCGCGGTGCTTCTTCAGCAGGGCCAGGGCCTTGGGCAGGATGATCGGCTCAACGCAGTCACGCATGAATTCGCCGTGCCACTGGTCCAGCTGGGCCATTTCGGTGGTGGCCAGGATTTCCAGGCTGAAGTTCAGGTAGGCCTGCAGGTCGAGCTTGCCGGCCAGATAGTCCTGATAGAAGGCGTCGTTGCGGTTCTGGTACTCCACGGGGTCGAGAATGCCACGGGCGCAGAGGTAATCGCCCCATGCGTGGTCGCTGTCGCCGCCGAGGAGGGTGTTGTCCAGATCGAATAAAGCCAGGCGCATTGAAGAGTCACTCGCATAACATCTGAAAAGTCCCACAGAATACGGACTTTTCACAACGCTGCACATAAGGTATGGCCGGCGCGTTGCTGGCCTTGCAAGCTTTGTGGAACAATGCGGCGACATGCGTTTGCGAGGCTGCTGCCGTGATCGACCCCGATGGTTTTCGCCCCAATGTCGGGATCATTCTTACCAATGATCTTGGACAGGTGCTATGGGCTCGGCGAATCAACCAGGATGCCTGGCAGTTTCCCCAGGGGGGCATCAACCCCGATGAGACCCCGGAAGAAGCGTTGTACCGCGAGCTGAACGAAGAAGTAGGACTGGAGCGGCAAGACGTTGAAATTCTTGCCTGCACCCGTGGCTGGTTGCGTTATCGTTTACCCCAACGCCTGGTGCGGACCCACAGCCAGCCGCTGTGCATCGGCCAGAAACAGAAGTGGTTCCTGCTGCGACTGGTTTCCAACGAGCAGCGGGTGCGGATGGACTTGACCGGTAAACCGGAATTCGATGGCTGGCGCTGGGTCAGCTATTGGTATCCGCTGGGCCAGGTGGTGACATTCAAGCGCGAGGTGTACCGCCGCGCGCTCAAAGAGCTTGCCCCGCGCCTGCTGGCGCGCGACTGACGACGGAGTTCGACCCCGAGCCATGCTCAATACGCTGCGCAAGATCGTCCAGGAAGTTAACTCCGCCAAGGATCTCAAGACGGCGTTGGGGATCATTGTCTTGCGCGTCAAAGAGGCCATGGGCAGTCAGGTCTGCTCGGTCTATCTGCTCGACCCGGAAACCAACCGTTTTGTCCTGATGGCCACCGAGGGCCTGAACAAGCGCTCCATCGGCAAGGTCAGCATGGCGCCGAACGAGGGCCTGGTCGGCCTGGTCGGTACCCGGGAAGAACCGCTGAACCTGGAAAACGCCGCCGATCACCCTCGCTACCGCTACTTCGCCGAAACCGGTGAAGAGCGTTTCGCTTCCTTCCTGGGCGCGCCGATCATCCACCACCGTCGCGTGGTCGGGGTGTTGGTCATCCAGCAAAAGGAGCGTCGTCAGTTCGACGAGGGCGAAGAAGCCTTCCTGGTCACCATGAGCGCGCAACTGGCCGGGGTTATCGCCCATGCCGAGGCCACCGGCTCGATCCGCGGCCTGGGTCGCCAGGGCAAGGGCATCCAGGAAGCCAAGTTTGTCGGCGTGCCGGGCTCGCCGGGCGCGGCGGTCGGTACTGCCGTGGTCATGCTGCCGCCGGCTGACCTGGACGTGGTGCCGGACAAGACCGTCACCGATATCGATGCCGAACTGAAACTCTTCAACAACGCCCTCGAAGGCGTGCGCGGCGACATGCGCACCCTCTCGGCGAAACTGGCCACCCAGTTGCGTCCGGAAGAGCGGGCGTTGTTCGACGTCTACCTGATGATGCTCGACGACGCCGCGCTGGGCGGCGAAGTGGCGCAGGTCATCAAGACCGGCCAGTGGGCCCAGGGTGCTCTGCGCCAGGTGGTGGTCGAGCACGTCAACCGCTTCGAACTGATGGACGACGCCTACCTGCGTGAACGCGCGTCCGACGTGAAAGACCTCGGCCGGCGCCTGCTGGCCTACTTGCAGGAAGCCCGTCAGCTTTCGCTGGTCTACCCCGACAACTCCATCCTGGTCAGTGAAGAACTGACCCCGGCGATGCTCGGCGAAGTGCCGGAAGGCAAGCTGGTCGGGTTGGTGTCGGTGCTGGGTTCGGGCAACTCCCACGTGGCGATCCTCGCCCGGGCGATGGGCATTCCCACGGTGATGGGCCTGGTCGACCTGCCGTATTCCAAGGTCGACGGCATCCAGATGATCGTCGACGGCTACAAGGGCGACGTCTACACCAACCCCAGCGAAGTGCTGCGCAAGCACTACGCCGATGTGGTCGAGGAAGAGCGCCAGTTGGCCCAGGGCCTCGACGCCCTGCGTGAACTTCCTTGCGAAACCACCGACGGCCACCGCATGCCGTTGTGGGTCAACACCGGCCTGCTGGCCGATGTGGCGCGGGCGCAGCAGCGCGGCGCCGAGGGCGTCGGCCTGTACCGCACCGAAGTGCCGTTCATGATCAACCAGCGCTTCCCCAGCGAGAAGGAACAACTGGCGATCTACCGCGAGCAACTGGCGGCCTTCCATCCGCTGCCGGTGACCATGCGCAGCCTGGATATCGGCGGTGACAAGTCGCTGTCCTACTTCCCGATCAAGGAAGACAACCCGTTCCTCGGCTGGCGCGGCATCCGCGTCACGCTCGACCACCCGGAAATCTTCCTGGTCCAGACCCGCGCCATGCTCAAGGCCAGCGAAGGCCTGAACAACCTGCGCATCCTGCTGCCGATGATTTCCGGTATCCATGAGCTGGAGGAAGCGCTGCACCTGATCCACCGCGCCTGGGGCGAAGTGCGTGACGAAGGCACCGATGTGCCGATGCCACCGGTGGGCGTGATGGTGGAGATTCCTGCGGCGGTCTACCAGACCAAGGAACTGGCGCGCCAGGTGGACTTCCTGTCGGTCGGTTCCAACGACCTGACCCAGTACCTGCTGGCGGTGGACCGCAACAACCCGCGGGTCGCCGACCTTTACGATTACTTGCACCCGGCGGTGCTGCAAGCCCTGCAACACGTGGTCACCGCAGCCCATGCCGAAGGCAAGCCGGTGAGCATCTGTGGCGAGATGGCCGGTGATCCGGCGGCCGCGGTGTTGCTGATGGCGATGGGCTTCGACAGCCTGTCGATGAACGCTACCAACCTGCCGAAGGTGAAGTGGATGCTGCGCCAGATCAGCCTTGGCAAAGCCAAGGAAATGCTGGCCCAGGCCATGGATATCGACAACCCGCAGGTTATCCACAGCACCTTGCAACTGGCCCTGAAGAACCTTGGGCTGTCGCGGATGATCAATCCGGGGCCGACGCAGAATCTCTGAGCTACCCAGGGCCTGATCGCAGCGATCAGGCCCTGAGCTTCACAACACCAGTTCGACCTCTCCCAGACGCCCACCAAGCGGCCCGAAACTCCGCTCCACCAGCCTACGCCTCCCGTCCGCCTCGACGATCAGCACCGTACTCGCCCGTGTCCCATAGTTCTGGCTGGCAATGAACACGCTCGACAGCAAACGCTCGGTCGCCAATCCGACGCGGGTATTCGGCAGCTCGCTGTCGGCGGCCTGATTATTGTCCGCCAACAACTCGAACAGCCGCGCCGGGTCCGGATCGTCCAGCCGCTCGCGCAAGCCTTCGCGCGCCTTGATCAGCTTGGGCCAGGGCGTATCCAGCGCGGCATTCGACAAGCCATAGACGCCCGCCTCCAGTAACCGCGGTGTCGCGTCCCCACCGTGCAGATAACCCAATTGATGGCTGTTCCCGACCAGCAGATTGAAGCCGGAATAATGCAGCGCCTCGCCCGCAACCCGCTCCAGATAGGCCTCGACCGAAAGCTCCCCGCGCAGATAGCCCGCCACCAGTTCGCCCCGCGAGCGGGCGCCCGCTGGCTGGCCGGGGTCGCGGATATTGGTCAGCGCGGCGAAGCGTCCCTGCGGGCCCAAGCCCAGCCAGGTACCGCCGGCTTCGAGGTCTCGCCCGGCATGCACGCCGGGCGCCTCGTCCCATTGGCTCAAGGCCAGGGTCGGGCGGGCATAGAACTCGTCACGGTTGGCCGCGACGATCAGCGGCCGGGCATTTCCCGGCCGCCAGGCGAAAACGATCAGGCACATCGTGGTTCTCGTCGATCTTGTCGGTAGTGGCGCCACTGTACCTCAGGCGACGCTGACAAGGTCTTCATCTGCCATGAGTAGAGGCAAAGGCCCACCTTCCGTTACCATGCCGGACTGATTTTTCCGGGGGCGACAATGGAATTCGTGCTCTATCTGCTGCTGGGCGCCTGCGCGGGCGTGCTGGCCGGACTGTTCGGCGTCGGTGGCGGCATCATCATCGTGCCGGTGCTGGTGTTCAGTTTCACCCTGCAAGGCTTCGATGCGTCCGTGCTGACTCACCTGGCGGTGGGTACTTCGCTGGCGACCATCGTCTTCACCTCGATCAATGCCGTCCGCGAGCACCATCGCAAGGGCGCGGTGCAGTGGCCGATCTTCGCCTGGATGACTCTGGGGATCCTGATCGGTGCAGGAATCGGCGCCAAGACCGCCTCGCTGATCCAGGGCCCGCACCTGCAGAAGATCATAGGCACCTTCGCCCTGATCATCGCCGTGCAGATGGCCCTGGACTTCAAGCCCAAGGCCAGCCGCAGCGTTCCCGGCAAGGCCGGGCTGACCGTCGCTGGCAGCGTGGTCGGCTGGGCGTCGGCGATCTTTGGCATCGGCGGTGGTTCGCTGACCGTACCGTTCCTGACCTGGCGCAGCCTGCCGATGCAGCAGGCGGTGGCGACGTCCTCGGCGTGTGGCCTGCCGATCGCTCTGGTCAGCGCCCTGAGTTTCATGATCCTGGGCTGGCATGAAGAGCACTTGCCGCCCCACAGCCTTGGTTTCGTCTACCTGCCGGCCATGATCGGCATCGCCGTGACCAGCATGTTTTTCGCCCGCTTCGGCGCGCGCCTGGCGCACAAATTGTCGCCACGCCTGCTTAAACGCCTGTTCGCCGTGCTGCTGTTCTGCGTCGGCCTGAGCTTTTTGCTTTAACGAGAGGAGTCACCATGCTGCCTTACCCGCAGATCGATCCCGTGGCACTGGCCATCGGGCCACTGAAAATCCATTGGTATGGCCTGATGTACCTGGTCGGCATCGGCGGTGCCTGGTTTCTGGCTTCGCGCCGGCTCAACCGCTTCGACCCGACCTGGAGCCGCGAAAAGCTCTCGGACCTGATCTTCTGGCTGTCCATGGGGGTGATTGTCGGCGGGCGGCTCGGCTACGTGCTGTTCTACGACCTGAGCGCCTACCTCGCCAATCCGACGCTGATCTTCGAAGTGTGGAAGGGCGGCATGTCGTTCCACGGCGGTTTCATCGGGGTGATGCTGGCGGCATTGTGGTTCGGCAAGCGCAACAACAAGTCGTTCTTCGAACTGATGGACTTCGTCGCGCCGATGGTGCCGATCGGCCTGGGTGCCGGGCGTATCGGCAACTTCATCAATGCCGAGCTGTGGGGCAAGGCCACTGACGTGCCGTGGGCCATGGTATTCCCGCCGTTCAGCGATCCGGCGCAGTTGCCGCGTCATCCGTCGCAGCTTTACCAGTTCGCCCTAGAAGGCGTGGCACTGTTCCTGATTCTCTGGCTGTATTCGCGCAAGCCGCGGCCAACCATGGCGGTGTCGGGCATGTTCGCGCTGTTCTACGGCATCTTCCGTTTCATCGTCGAATTCGTCCGCGTGCCGGATGCCCAGCTTGGCTACATCGCCTGGGGCTGGCTGACCATGGGTCAGATTCTTTGCGTGCCGATGATCGCCGGCGGCCTCGGCCTGATCTGGTGGGCCTATAATCGCAAGCCGACGGTAAAACCCGCGGTCTGAAATTCCACGGCAGGGGCGATCCCCCTGCCGTCTTCGTTACAGGAACGCTATGAAACAGTATCTGGATCTGGTCCGCGACGTTATCGAGAACGGTACGTTGCAGGAAAACCGCACCGGCGTGCGCACCATCAGCCTGCCTGGCGCCATGCTGCGTTTCGATCTGCAGAAGGGCTTCCCGGCCATCACCACGCGCCGGCTGGCGTTCAAGTCGGCGATTGGCGAGATGGTCGGCTTCCTTCGCGGCGTGAAGAACGCCGCGCAGTTCCGCGAGTTGGGCTGCAAGGTCTGGGACCAGAACGCCAACGAAAACGCCCAGTGGCTGGCCAACCCGTTCCGCCAGGGGCATGACGACCTGGGCGAGATCTACGGCGTGCAATGGCGCCAGTGGCCGGCTTACAAACGCATCCCGCTGAGCAATCCGGCAGCGATCGAGCTGGCGCAGAGCCAGGGCTTCGCCCAGATTGCCGAGTCCGAGGAAGACGGTGAAGCCTTCGTCGTGCTGTACAAGGCCATCGACCAGATTCGCCAGTGCGTCGACACGATCATCAAGGACCCGGGCAGCCGGCGCATCCTGTTCCACGGCTGGAACTGCGCCCAGCTCGACGAAATGGCCCTGCCGCCGTGCCACCTGCTGTACCAGTTCCACCCGAATGTCGAGACCAAGGAAATCTCCCTGACCCTCTACATCCGTTCCAACGACCTGGGCCTGGGCACGCCGTTCAACCTCACCGAAGGCGCCGCGCTGCTATCGCTGGTGGGCCGCCTGACCGGTTACACGCCGCGCTGGTTCACCTATTTCATCGGTGACGCGCACGTCTACGAGAACCACCTGGACATGCTCAACGAGCAGATGCGCCGCGAGCCGCTGGCCGCGCCGAAGCTGGTGATCAGTGACCGCGTGCCGGAGTTCGCCAAGACCGGCGTCTACGAACCGGAGTGGCTGGAGAAGATCGAACCGAGCGATTTCAGCCTGGAAGGGTATGAGCACCATCCGCCGCTGACGGCGCCGATGGCGGTGTGATCTCTCCTGTGAGAGCTGGGTTGCCAGCTCTCACAGGGGCGCGGGTGGCCTTTAGTGTCCGTGGCTTCGCCCTACATGCGAATGCTCCGTCTCCGGCACCGAAACCGCCCCGGTCACCTCCAGTCTCTCCAGAATCGCGCAATGCGCTCCCTCGGTCTGGCAGCGCCGACGCAGTTCCACCAACTGTTCCTGCAACGCGACCAACCCATCGATACGCGCTTGCACGTGCTCGATATGTTCGTCGATCAGCGCATTGACGCTCTCGCACTGGTCTTGCGGGCTGTCCCTCAGCCGCAGCAGGCTGCGGATCTCTTCGAGGGTCATGTCCAGCGTCCGGCAGTTGCGGATGAAGGTCAGCCGCTCGACATGGGCTTGGGTGTAGACCCGGTAATTGCCCTCGCTGCGTGCCGGTTCCGACAGCAGGTTTTCTCGCTCGTAGTAACGGATGGTTTCCACCGCGCAGTCGGTGGCCTTGGCCAGTTCGCCGATCTTCATCTGCAAATACCTCGACAGGTTGCTTGACCCTATAGTGGCTACAGGGTGTTCACTTGGCAACAGCACATTTAGGGACGAGCCTTTATGAATCAGCCTGTCAGCTACGAGCCCCACAAAAAGCCTCACGATCACGACCACAGCCAGCACAATCACGATCATGCGCATGAAACCAAGCAAGGCTGCTGCGCGCCCAAGCCCGCCGCCCATGCCCACGGTTGCTGTTCCGGCGCTCAAGCCCCGGCGCTGGTGCAGTTGCGCGAAAGTGCCAGCGCTGACGCCCGGCTCAGCCGTTTCCGCATCGAGGCCATGGATTGCCCGACCGAGCAGACGCTGATCCAGAACAAGCTGGGCAAGCTCGACGGCGTTGAGCAGCTTGAATTCAACCTGATCAACCGCGTCCTCGGCGTGCGTCACACGTTTACCGACACCCAGGCCATCGAGCAGGCGATAGCCTCGCTCGGCATGCACGCCGAGCCAATGACCGCCGATACCAGCGAAGCCGCACCGGCCCCGGCGAAGAAGGCCTGGTGGCCGCTGGCGTTGTCCGGCGTTGCCGCGCTGGCAGCGGAAGTCGTGCACTTCACCAATGCCGCGCCGGAATGGGCGGTGGCTGCGCTGGCGCTGGCCGCCATCCTCGGCTGTGGCCTGGGCACCTACAAGAAGGGCTGGATCGCCCTGAAAAACCGCAACCTCAATATCAACGCACTGATGAGCATCGCCGTGACCGGCGCTGTGCTGATTGGCCAATGGCCGGAAGCGGCCATGGTGATGGTGCTGTTCACCCTCGCCGAAGTGATCGAAGCCCGTTCGCTGGACCGTGCGCGCAACGCCATTGGCGGCTTGATGCAACTGACCCCCGACGTGGCCACGGTGCAACAGGCCGATGGCCAGTGGCGGGAAGTCGAGGTGGCCCAGGTGGCCCTGGGCGCTCGGGTGCGTTTGCGGCCGGGCGAGCGGGTCGGGCTGGATGGCGAGGTATTGAGCGGACAGTCCACGATTGACCAGGCGCCCATCACCGGTGAAAGCCTGCCGGTGGAAAAAGGCCCGGGCGACAAGGTCTTTGCCGGCACTATCAACCAGTCCGGCGAGCTGGAATACCGCGTCACCGCCGCCGCCGGGCAATCGACCCTGGCCCGGATCATCCACGCGGTGGAAGAAGCCCAGGGCGCACGGGCGCCGACTCAACGCTTCGTCGATCAGTTCTCGCGCATCTACACCCCGGCGGTCTTCGCCTTCGCCCTGGCAGTGGCGGTGATTCCGCCGCTGTTCATGGCCGGTGCCTGGTTCGACTGGATCTACCGCGCCCTGGTGCTGCTGGTGGTGGCCTGCCCATGTGCACTGGTGATTTCCACGCCGGTCACCATCGTCAGCGGCCTTGCCGCGGCCGCGCGCAAAGGCATTCTGATCAAGGGCGGCGTGTACCTGGAGGGCGGGCGCAAGCTGGACTTCCTCGCCCTCGACAAGACCGGCACCCTGACCCACGGCAAGCCGGTGCAGACCGACATGCAGGTGCTCGACACCCTGTTCGAAGACCGTGCCCAGCGCATCGCCGCCAGCCTTGCCGCCCGTTCCGATCACCCGGTGTCCATGGCCATCGCCCGGCACGCCGAGGAAAACGCGCTGGTGCTGGAGTCTGTGGATAACTTCCAGGCCCTGATGGGGCGTGGCGTCAGCGGTGAGGTCGGTGGCGTGAGCTATCACCTGGGCAACCACCGGTTGGTTGAAGAACTGGGGCTGTGCTCGCCGCAACTGGAAGAAAAACTCGACGCCCTGGAGCGCCAGGGCAAGACAGTGGTGCTGCTGCTCGACAGCTCCGGCCCGCTGGCGCTGTTCGCCGTGGCTGACACGGTCAAGCAGAGCAGCCGCGAGGCCATTGCCGAACTGCATGAGTTGGGCATCCGCACCGTCATGCTGACTGGCGACAACCCGCACACTGCCGATGCGATTGCCGCCCAGGTCGGTATCGACGAAGCCCGCGGCAACCTGCTGCCGGCGGACAAGCTGGCAGCCATCGAAGAACTGTATGGCAAGGGGCACCGGGTCGGCATGGTCGGCGACGGTATCAACGACGCCCCGGCCCTGGCCCGCGCCGAAATCGGCTTCGCCATGGCCGCGGCCGGCACCGACACCGCGATCGAGACCGCCGACGTCGCGCTGATGGACGACGACTTGCGGAAAATCCCGGCCTTCGTCAGGCTCTCGCGGCAAAGCGCGGCGATCCTGGTGCAGAACATTGTTCTGGCCCTGGGGATCAAGGCGATCTTCCTGGCGATCACCTTTGCCGGCATGGCCACCATGTGGATGGCAGTGTTCGCGGACATGGGCGTCAGCCTGCTGGTGGTCTTCAACGGGCTCCGGCTGTTGAGAAAGTAAGAGGTTGTATGTTGAGTTCCGAGCTGAAGGCGTTCTTCATGGTGGCCCGCCTGGGCAGCATCACCCTTGCCGCGAAGAAGCTCGGGCTCAGCCAGCCCACCGTCACCACGCAGATCCGCAACCTGGAAAGCAGCTACGGCGTCGAGCTGTTCTATCGCGGTGGCCGGCGTCTGGCGTTGAGCGAAGATGGCGCGCGGTTGCTGCCGATGGTCAAGGCGCTGTTGCAGCAGGAAGCCGACATCGAGTTCTTCCTGCGCAACAGCGGGCAGGGGCAGGGCGCCTTGCGGGTGGCGGCGACGGCGCCGTATTACATCCTCGATCTGGTGAAAATCTTCCGCGAGCGCCTGCCGCAGGTGGAGGTGTCGGTGGAGATCGGCAACTCCCAGCAGGTGCTGGAACTGCTGGAGGATTACCGGGTGGACGTGGCGGCGTCCTCGCAACTGCTGGAGGACACCCGGCTGGTGCGGCGGATATTGGGCACCGATCCGCTGGTGGTGGCGGTGCACCGCAGCCATCCGTTGGCGTCGCGCGAATCGTTGCCGCTGGCGGCGCTGGCCGGGCATTGCCTGCTGATGCGCGAGCAGGGCTCGACGACCCGCAAACTGACCGAGCAGATGCTGGAAGAGGCCGGCGTCAAACCGGGCGCCTTGCTGGAGATTGGCAGCCGCGAGTCGATTCGCGAAGCGGTGCTACGGAATATCGGCATCAGCATCATTGCCCGGCATGAAGTGCCGCATAACCCGGAATTGCGGGTGATCTGCCTGGAAGGGGCGCCGGTGATGCATGAGTATCTGTATTGCTTGAAGGAGCGGCGTCAGGCGCGGTTGCCGGCGGCGTTTCTGGGATTGGCGCAGGAGATGTCGGCGCTGGAGTCCTGATTCTTCTTTGCCCTCATGACCACCAAACAAAATCTGCCAATACCACTATCACCAGCTTTTGCCCCAACGCCACAGAACCTTCTTAAACCCTCCCTAGCATGACCCTCATCTGTACGGTGAGGTCCTGTCATGAACAACACGCTCGCAAATCCCGGCGCCCAACTGCGCATTCGCGGTATCCACAAGCGCTTCGGCGCGTTCACGGCGTTGAACGATGTCTCCCTCGATGTCGCCGCCGGTGAACTGGTCTGCCTACTCGGCCCGTCCGGCTGCGGCAAGACCACGCTGCTGCGCTGCATCGCCGGGCTCGAACGTCAGGATCGCGGTGAGCTGAGCATCGGCGAGCGTGATATTTCTACCCTGCCGCCCCAGGCCCGTGACTACGGCATCCTGTTCCAGTCTTACGCGCTGTTCCCCAATCTCACCGTCGAAGCCAATATCGCCTACGGCCTGGCGGGAGCTGGCCGCAATGAAGTGCGCGAGCGCGTCGGCCAGATGCTTGAGTTGGTGGGCCTGATTGGCAGCGAGAAGAAATACCCCGGCCAACTCTCCGGCGGCCAGCAACAGCGCGTCGCGCTGGCCCGCGCCCTGGCGCCAGCACCGTCGCTGCTGTTGCTGGACGAGCCGATGTCGGCCCTCGACGCCCGGGTCCGCGAACACCTCTGCACCGAGCTGCGCCAACTGCAGCGACAGCTCGGCATCACCACCCTGATGGTGACCCACAACCAGGACGAGGCCATGCTGATGGCCGACCGCATTGCCGTGATGAACAACGGCCAGGTCGAGCAGTACGCCACCGCCCAGGAAATCTACGACAAGCCGGCTACGCCGTTCGTCGCCGAGTTCATCGGCCAGGGCAACTGGCTGCCGTTCCAGCGTTGCAGCGACAGCCACGCCCAGGTCGGCGGCCTCAACCTGCGCCTGGCCCCCGGCGCGCGGGCCAGCGGTAGCGGTCGGTTGTTCTGCCGCCCCGAGGCGATCAGCGTCAACCCGATCGTGCATGAAGAAAACCTGTTCCCGGCGCGCCTGCGCGAAATCACCTTCCTCGGCAATCGCTGCCGCATGAGTTTCGAGCTGCACCAGTTGCCCGGTCATGCCCTGCTCGCCGAAGTGGCGCCAGAAGCCATGCCGCAACTGGGTTCGCAAGATATCTGGGTGGCGCTTCCGCCGCGCAGCCTCCAGGTGTTTGCCTGAGATGGCCGCGCCAATCGCCCTGCCGATCGCTCATGCGAAAGCCAGGTTGCGCAGCGGTGTTGCGTTCGGTGATCGTCTGTTCGTGGTCGGCGGCAAATGGTTGCTGCTGATCTTCCTCGCCATTTCGGTGCTGATGCCGCTGCTGGCGATCTTCTGGCGCGGCTTCAGCGGCGACGCCGGACAAGGCGGCGGCCTGGTCGCGGCGCGCGCGCTGTTCGCCAGCGAGAACTTCCACTGGTTGCTCGGCAACAGCCTCAAGGTTTCCGTCAGCGTCGCGGCCATCGTCGTACCGCTGGCCTACCTGTTCGCCTACGCCCTGCAACGCACCCTGATTCCGGGCAAGGCCGTGTGGCGCGGGATTTCCCTGCTGCCGTTGCTGGCGCCGTCGATGTTGCCGGCCATTGCGCTGGTCTATCTGTTCGGTAACCAGGGCCTGCTGCGCGGGCTGCTCAGCGACAACATCTATGGCTTCTGGGGCATCGTGCTGGGCGAGGCGATCTACACCTTCCCGCATGCGCTGATGATCTTGCTGTCGGCCTTGTCGCTGGCCGATGCGCGCCTGTTCGACGCCGCGTCCAGCATGGGCGCCGGGCCGTGGCGGGCATTCCACAGCATCACCTGGCCGGCCACCCGCCAGGCCGTGTTCGCCGCGTTCTGCCTGGTGTTCACCCTGACCATCACCGACTTCGGCGTGCCCGTTGTGGTCGGCGGCGATTATCAGGTGCTGGCGCTGGAAGCCTATAAGGCGGTGGTCGGACAGCAGCAGTTCGGTCGCGGCGCACTGATCGGCATGGTGTTGTTGATCCCGGCGCTGCTCAGCTTCGGCGTCGATGCCTGGCTGCGCCGCCGTCAGGGCGAGGCCATGAGCGGCCGGGCGCAAGTGTTCGAACCGGCTGTGTCGCGGCGTCGCGATGCCTGTTTCCTCGCCATCGTATTGCTGGTCTGCGCCGTTCTGTTGCTGGTGGTGGGCATGGCGGTGTACTCGTCGCTGGTGAAGTTCTGGCCTTACAACCTGTCGCTGTCGCTCAAGCACTACCAGTTCGATGAAACCGCGGGCGGCGGCTGGCTGGCCTACCGCAACAGCCTGACCATGGCGGTTGGCACCGCGCTGATCGGCAGCGTGGCGATCTTCACCGGTGCCTACCTGATGGAGAAGACCCGCGGCCAGCGCGCCCTCAACCTGATCCTGCGCCTGCTCAGTTTTGTGCCGATGGCCGTGCCGGGGCTGGTGCTGGGCCTGGGTTACGTCTTCTTCTTCAACCTGCCGGGCAACCCGCTGCATGTGTTCTACGGAACCATGGCGCTGCTGGTGATGTGCACCGTCGCTCACTACCTGACTACCGCGCAGATGACCGCCACCACCGCCCTGCGCCAGCTCGACGGCGAGTTCGAAGCCGCTGCGCTGTCGCTGAAAGCGCCGCTGTACCGGCACTTCATGCGGGTCACCGTGCCGATTTGCCTGCCGGCGCTGCTGGACATCATTCGCTACCTGTTCGTCTCGGCGATGACCACGGTGTCGGCGGCGATCTTCCTCTACAGCCCGGACACCATCCTCGCCGCCGTCGCCGTGCTGAACATGGACGACGCCGGCAACGTCGGCGGCGCGGCCGCCATGTCGACCCTGATTTTGCTGACCAGCGCGGCCGTGTCGCTGCTGCTGGCCTGGGCCTCCCGCGGCCTGCTCAGCCGTTCCCAGGCCTGGCGCCAGCGCGCGCCGGGCCATTGATTGCGCCAACCCAACCTGACCAACGTCCCTTCAAAGGAACCGCATCATGTTCAAGCCACTCGCTCTTGCCGCTGCCGTCCTCTCCGCGTTCAGCCTGCAGGCCAGCGCCGCCCAGACCTCGCTGACGGTCTACACCGCGCTGGAAGCCGAACAGCTCAAGAGCTACAAGCAGGCGTTCGAAAAGGCCAACCCGGACATCGAGATCAAGTGGGTGCGTGACTCCACGGGGATCATCACCGCCAAGCTGCTGGCCGAGAAAGACCGCCCGCAGGCCGACGCCGTGTGGGGCCTGGCTGCATCGAGCCTGGCGATCCTCGATCAGCAGGGCATGCTGCAAAGCTATGCGCCCAAGGATCTGGGCAAGATTGGCGGCAACTACCGCGACCCCGCCAACCCGCCGGCCTGGGTCGGCATGGACGTGTGGGCCGCGACCATCTGCTTCAACACCGTCGAAGCCGAGAAGCAGGGCCTGAGCAAGCCGGTGAGCTGGCAGGACCTGACCAAGCCCGAGTACAAGGGCAAGATCGTCATGCCTAACCCGGCGTCGTCCGGCACCGGCTTCCTTGACGTCAGCGCCTGGCTGCAGACCTTCGGCGAGCCGCAGGGCTGGGCCTACATGGACGCCCTGCACCAGAACATCGGCCAGTACGTTCACTCCGGCTCCAAGCCGTGCAAGCTGGCGGCCGCGGGTGAGTTCCCGATCGGCATCTCCTTCGAATACCCGGCCGTGCAGCTCAAGCGCCAGGGCGCGCCGCTGGACATCGTGCTGCCGAAAGAGGGCCTGGGCTGGGAGATCGAGGCTACCGCGGTGATCAAGGGCACCCCGAACGAAGCGGCGGCCAAGCGCCTGGCCGACTTCTCCGCCAGCCCGGCGGCGATGGAGCTGTACAAGGAAAACTTCGCCGTGCTGGCCCAGCCGGGCATCGCCAAGCCGCAGACCGAACTGCCGGCGGACTACGAACAGCGCCTGATCAAGAACGACTTTGCCTGGGCTTCGAAGAACCGCGACCAGATTCTGAGCGAGTGGCGCAAGCGGTATGACGGCAAGTCGGAGAAGGTTGCCCAGCAGTAACGGCCTTATCGCCGCGGTTCGGCGCCCCGAACCGCGGCGATGCTTTTTGAACTGATCACACTGCAGGATCTGAAATGACCGATTTCCTGATTGTCGGCGCCGGCATCCTCGGCCTCTCCCACGCCTACGCCGCCGCCCGTCGCGGCCTGCGGGTGAAGGTCTTCGAGCGCAGCGCCACACCGCTCGGCGCCTCGGTGCGCAACTTCGGCCAAGCGCTGGTCAGCGGCCAGCCGCCGGGCCAGATGCTCGACCTCGCCCGCGCCAGCCGTCCACTCTGGGCCCACTGGGCCGAACACGCCGGCTTCGCCCTCAAGCGCAACGGCTCGTTGCTGCTGGCGCGCACCGCGCAAGAACGGGACGTGCTGGAAGCCTTCTGCGATAGCCGCGCCGTCGAATACGGCTACCCGGCCCGCCTGCTCGAAGGCGCTGAACTCAACGCCCTCTACGATGGCCGTTTCAGCCATCACCGCGCCGCTCTGCATGGTCTGGAAGACCAGCAACTCTATTCCCGCGAAGCCCTGCCGACCCTGGTGGCCTGGCTGCGCGAGCAGATGGGTGTCGAGTTCCACTTCTCCACCTTGGTCCGGGATATCGAGCCGGGGCGCCTGAGCACCACGGCCGGCACCTTCAGCGGTGGACAGATCGTGGTCTGCTCCGGTCACGACTACCAGACCCTGCTGGCCGAGCCGATGGCCGCGCTGCAACCGCAGGTCTGCCGCCTGCAAATGCTCCGCGCCCGTCCGCGCTTCCAGCTGGACTTGCAGCACTCGTTGCTCACCGGCCTGAGCTGCCTGCATTACGGCGCCTACGCCGACCTGCCGCAGGCCGCGGCCCTGCGCGAGCGGGTCGAGTCCCACAGCCCGCATCTGCTGGAACATGGCATCCACCTGCTGATCAGCCCCACGCCCCACGGCGAGTTGATCATCGGCGACTCTCACGCCTACGGCAGCGATGCTTCGCCGTTCAACGCCGAACAGGTCGACAACTGGATGATCGAGCTGGCCGAGCACACCCTCGGCGGGCGCATCGAGGTGGTCGAGCGCTGGCAGGGCGTTTACGGCTCGGGTGGTCCGGGGCCGTTCTCGTTGCTGCCGGTCGCGCCGGGAATCAGCGCCGCGCTGATGCACACCGGCGTCGGCATGAGCGTCGGCCCGGCGCTGGCCGAGCAGCACCTGGCGCGCTTGCTGGGCGAGGTTTCGTGAGGTCTGATTTTGCGTGTGGTTTTAGGGGCCTCATCGCTGGCAAGCCAGCGATAGGCTAGATCTCCAGCACCAGCGCTTCAATCTGCTCCAGCCGCTCCGCCTGACTCACCCTCGCTCCCGGGTTCAACGACGACCACTGCGGATGCGCCCGCGCCTTGCTCAGCGCCGCCGGCAGTTTGCCTTCGCGCCAGGCCTGGTCGGGCGGGGTGTCCAGCTTGATTCGGTTGATCGCCGCATGTCCGCGACTGTCCAGCGCCTGCAACAGTTGCTTCTGCCGCACGGCGAGCAGGCGCAACACCGCATCGTCCACGGTCAGTTCCTGTTGTCCCTTGAGTTTGCCCAGCAACCGCGAACCATAGCTGCGCGCCGTGCCCAGCGCGCCACCGGCGATGGCCCCGGCCAGCGCGGCGACGCCGAGGGTCAGGCCGCCGACCGCGAGGTCGATCCCGGCGCCGGCCGCGGCACCCGCCACAACACCGCCGCCCAGGCGAATGCCCAGTTGCTTGAGGGTTTCCGGATTGAACAGGTCATCGCCCCAGCGCCCGTCCAGCAGCGGCAGGTCGCTGGCGTTGGCGTCTTCGCGGCGGAAGGCATACAGCTTGAGCAGCGCTTCGACGCAGCGTTGCTCACGTTGGCGAATGGTTTCGCGCAGTTCGCGCACGGCGGCGGCCTCTTCGTCTGGCTTGGCCACCACGCTGCGTCGGCAGGCGGCGCAATCCACCAGCAGTTCGGCGATCAGGCGTTTGCCGCTGTGCCGGCGGAGCTGGCGTTGCACCTGCTGGTCGTCGATCAGCCGTTGCAGGGCCGGGCGGGCGTTTTCCAGCATCAGGGCGAGGCTTTCGTACAGCCGTCGTTCGCCGTCTTCCGGTGGTGCGACGCTGTCGAAGCGCACCAGTGCGTGCAGCCCCAACCGGGCCAGGGCCTCACGCCAGTCGGGTTCGCGGTGGTCGCTGCTGGCGACGAAATTGAGCACCGGCAGCAGCGGTTTGCCGCAACCGGCGAGCACTTCCAGTTCGTCGCGGTACTTGGCCAGCACCGGTTCGCGGGCGTCGATCACATACAGCCCGGCGTCGCTGGCCTGCAACTGGCGCAACACTTTGGCCTCCTGTTCGAAGCGCTGGCGCGCCTCGCTGCTCTGCAGGAAGCGTTCGAGCCGGGCCGGGCCGTCGAGGCGCTCACCGGGGCGTTCCAGCCGTTCCAGATAATCGAGCAGGGCGATGGCGTCTTCCAGGCCGGGCGTGTCGTACAGCTCCAGCAGCGGCTGGCCGTCCACCGACAGCCGCGCACCTTCGACATGTCGGGTGGTGCTGGGGCGATGGGACACTTCGCCGAAGCCGACATCGCGGGTCAGGGTCCGCAGCAGCGAGGTCTTGCCGACATTGGTGTGGCCGACCACGGCCAGCTTCAGCGCTTTAGTCATGACCGTGCTCCAGCCAGTTCAACGGTGCCGTGTCGGCGTGGGGCAAGGCCAGCTGGTCCAGGGCCTGATGCCAGTCGCCCAGACGCTCCGCGTCCAGCGCCTGGCCGGGTGGCGGCTGCATCAGCCAGATGCGCGTGGCCGCCGCGCTGCGCGCCAGCTCGGCGAGCAGTGCGAGGCTGCCGCGATCCGGCGAGCGCCGTGGGTCGCAGGCAATCGCCAGGCGCGCCGGAGGAAAGTGGCTGAGCTGTTCCAGCAGGCGCTTGCGCGATTCGCGGCTGTCCAGCACGCCGGCGTTGGTCACCGAGGCCGGCAATGCGGGCGGCCACGGGCGTTGATCGTCCAGTTCCAGGCCCACCAGCAGCGCACCGTCGTGCTGCACGTCGTCCTGGCCGCGTTCGATCTGCGGCAACTGATCGGGCGCGGCATCGTTCACGCCGAGGCGTTCGCTGCTGGGCATCAACGATTCGCGCAGGGCGCTGTAGCCGGGGAGCTTGAGGTCGAGGGCGAGCCGCGCGCGGCCCTGACGCCAGCGCCACAGACAGAACCCCGCCAGCAGCAGGCGCGGCAGGATGCCGTAGACCACCAGCACGCCGAGCAGCCAGCCGGCCCAGGCCTGGCGGCTCAGTTCCAGCGCCGGCTGGCTGTCGCCGCTGGCGCGGATCATCGCCGCGTCCGGGGTGCTGAATCCGAGCAGGGACGGCAGGGCGCCGAGGGTCTGGGTCAGGCTGACGAAGGTATCGGGCTGGAGCAGGGTGGTTTCCCAGACAAAGCCGTAGCGCCGGGTCGAGAGCAGCATCAACAGCAACACCAGCGCGGCGAGCAGGGCCAGCAGCCAGAGGCCGTGGACCAACGTGCCGAGCAGCCAGCGGGTGAGGCGCTGGCGTTGCAGCAGCACCAACAGGGCCGGGGCGAGGTGCGCGGCCTTGGCGTCGCGGGCGAGTTTTTCGCTGAGCCAGAGCCACAGCCGGCCGAGGCTCGCGCCCTGGTCGCCGGCCATGGAAAGGCCGGTGGCCCAGCCCAGCAGCAACAGGAGGTTGAGCCCGAGCAGGCTGCCCAGGGCCCAGAACACATTCACCGGACGCTGACCGTCGCCAAGGGCGGCAAAGGCCAGCCCGGCTCCGCTGACCAGTGCCAGCACCAGCAGCGCGAGCAAGGCCAGGCGGGCGCCGCGCTTGTAGTGTTCCAGCGCCTGGCGCAGGCCGTCGCGTTCGGCCAGGAACAGGGCGCGGTGTTCGATGCGCTGGGCGAGGTCGCCGCCCTGTTGGCGGGCGCGGCGATTGGCTTCCTGGTCTTCCAGGGGCCCCGTGTGTTCTTCGCGCAGGCGCACCGCTTCGGTCAGCCAGCGCTTGTCCAGGTCGGTCAGTCCAGTCACGTACAGCTTCCGTTGAGCGAGTCAGTCTGGAAGCATAACCCAGGCATCCGCCAACGGGCTTTGCTATCCTCGCCGCCATGAAAACATCACGCCCTCTCAGCCTGATCGCGGCCCTCGCCGAGAACCGCGTCATCGGCATCGACAATCGCATGCCCTGGCATTTGCCGGGGGACTTCAAGTACTTCAAGGCCACCACCCTGGGCAAGCCGATCATCATGGGTCGCAAGACCTGGGATTCGCTGGGCCGCCCGTTGCCGGGCCGGCTGAACCTGGTGGTCAGCCGCCAGACCGGCCTGCAACTGCAAGGCGCCGAGGTGTTCGCCTCGCTGGAAGACGCCATCGTCCGCGCCGACCAGTGGGCGGCGGAGCAGGGCGTGGATGAGCTGATGCTGATCGGTGGCGCGCAGCTTTACGGGCAGGCGCTGGAGACGGGACTGGCGGATCGCTTGTACCTGACCCGGGTGGAATTGAGCCCGGAAGGCGATGCCTGGTTTCCCGCGGTGGATGAGCGGGTCTGGACCAAGGTGTCCAGCGAGCAGGCGCCGGCGGAGGAAGGGAAGCCGGTGTATCACTTTGAGGTTTGGGAGCGGGGCTGAGGTTTTGGGACCGCTTTACGGTCCTTTCGCTGCGGTTCGGTGCGCCGAACCGCAGCGATCAGAGTCCTACGAGTGACTCAACTGCACCTGCTCATCCGCCGCCAGCAGCGCCTTGTCGGTCTGCCCCATGATCTGGCTGGTGATAGTCCCCGCCGTCATCGCGCCGCTGACATTCAGCGCCGTGCGGCCCATGTCGATCAGCGGTTCGACCGAGATCAGCAGCGCCACCAGCTCCACCGGCAAGCCCATTGCCGGCAGCACGATCAGCGCGGCGAAGGTCGCCCCGCCACCCACCCCGGCCACCCCGGCCGAACTCAAGGTCACCACTGCCACCAGCGTCGCGATCCAGAGCGGATTCAGCGGGTCGATGCCGACTGCCGGCGCAACCATCACCGCCAGCATCGCCGGATACAGCCCGGCGCAACCATTCTGGCCGATGGTGGCGCCGAACGACGCGGCGAAGCTGGCGATGGCCTGCGGCACGCCCAGGCGGCGGGTTTGCGCTTCGATGCTCAGCGGAATGCTGGCGGCGCTGGAGCGGCTGGTGAAGGCGAAGGTCAGCACCGGCCAGACCTTGCGCAGGAAGCGCAGCGGGTTGACCCCGGAAAGGCTCAGCAACACGCCATGCACCACGAACATCAGCGCTAGGCCGATGTAGGACACCACCACGAAACTGCCCAGCTTGAGAATGTCGTCCAGGTTCGAACTGGCGACCACTTTGGTCATCAGCGCCAGCACGCCATACGGGGTCAGTTTCATCACCAGGCGCACCAGGCGCATCACCCAGGCTTGCAGGGTTTCGATGGCGGCGAGGGCGCGGTTGCCTTTCTCCGGTTCGTCCTTGAGCAGTTGCAACGCGGCCACGCCGAGGAAGGCGGCGAAGATCACCACGCCGATGATCGAGGTCGGCCGGGCCCGGGCCAGGTCGCCCACCGGGTTGCTCGGGATGAACGAGAGCAGCAGTTGCGGGATGTTCAGGTCGGCGACCTTGCCCGCGTAATCGCTCTGGATCACTTGCAGGCGCGCGGTTTCCTGCGTGCCGGCCACCAGTCCTTCGGCGCTCAGGCCGAACAGGTTGGTCAGGACGATACCGATCAGCGCGGCGATCGCGGTGGTGAACAGCAGCGTGCCGATGGTCAGCACGCTGATCCGGCCCAGCGACGAGGCATTGTGCAGCCGCGCCACGGCGCCGAGGATCGAGACGAAGATCAGCGGCATGACGATCATTTGCAGCAACTGCACATAGCCGTTGCCGACCAGGTCGAGCCAGCCGATGGTGGCTTTGAGCACCGGGCTGCCGGCGCCGTAGATCGCATGCAGCGCGGCGCCGAACAACACGCCCAGCACCAGGCCGATCAGCACCTTCCTGGCCAGGCTCCAGTTGCGGTGACGGGTTTGAGCCAGGCCCAGCAGCAACGCCAGGAACACCAGCAGATTGAGAAACAGCGGCAGGTTCATTGAAGCTCCAGAAAAAACGACGCGCATCGCCACTGTGGGCGATAGCTGAAACGAAAATGCTAACAGTCTGAAAACAAAGGACTTTATATCGATATGGAATGACGAGTGTCGTTTCTGGAATAACAGAAGGTCGTTTTTGGACAAGTGGCTGCCGTTGAGGCCGTTGTCGACGTCGTTGTCAGAGTTGGGCGGTGACGGTGGACTGCTTAGGGTGGAGCGCACCCTTTTGCAGGAGACCCGCACATGACGTTCGCTCCGAAAATCCTCGCCGCCGGCCTGGCCCTGCTATTCGCCGGGCAGACGCTGGCGGTGGAGTTGAAACACTGGCCGGCCCCGGCCGCGAAGCAGCTCGACGCGATGATCGCCGCCAATGCCCACAAGGGTAACTACGCGGTGTTCGACATGGACAACACCAGCTACCGCTTCGACCTCGAAGAATCGCTGCTGCCGTTCATGGAAAACAAAGGCCTGCTGACCCGCGACAAGCTCGACCCCTCGCTCAAGCTGATCCCGTTCAAGGACACCGCCGAGCACAAGGAAAGCCTGTTCAGTTACTACTACCGCCTCTGCGAAATCGACGACATGGTCTGCTACCCGTGGGTCGCGCAGGTGTTTTCCGGCTTCACCCTCAAGGAACTCAAGGGCTACGTCGATGAGCTGATGGCGTCGGGCAAGCCGGTGCCGAGCACCTACTTCGACGGCGATCAGGTCAAGCCCATCGACGTGCAACCGCCCAAGGTGTTCACCGGGCAGACCGAGCTGTTCAACAAGCTGATGGAGAACGGCATCGAGGTCTACGTGATGACCGCGGCTTCCGAAGAGCTGGTGCGCATGATCGCTGCCGATCCGAAGTACGGCTACAACGTGAAGCCGCAGAACGTCATCGGCGTCAGCCTGTTGCTCAAGGACCGCACCAGTGGCGCGCTGACCACCGCGCGCAAGCAGATCAGCGCCGGCCAGTACGACCCCGCCGCCAACCTCGGCCTGGAACTGACCCCGTACCTGTGGACCCCGGCGACCTGGATGGCGGGCAAGCAGGCGGCGATCCTCACCTACATCGATGAGTGGAAGAAACCGGTGCTGGTGGGCGGCGACACCCCGAGCAGCGACGGCTACATGCTGTTCCACAGTGTCGATGTGGCCAAGGGCGGGGTTCATCTGTGGATCAACCGCAAGGCCAAGTACATGGACCAGATCAACGGGATGATGGCCAAGCACGCGGCGGCCCAGGCCAAGGAAGGGTTGCCGGTGACGGCGGACAAGAATTGGGTAGTGGTGACGCCCGAAGACATTCAATAGCTCGCACGGCCTCATCGCTGCGGCTCGGCGCCCTGAACCGCAGCGATGAGGCTCCTGAGCCCACGGCAGGATCCCCATAAAAAAACCGGCACCCAAGGGCGCCGGTTTTTTCATTCCGATCTACAACTCACAGCCCGTCGAGCAGGGCCTTGTTGCGCACCGCGCCTTTGTCGGCGCTGGTGGCCAGCAGGGCGTAGGCTTTCAGCGCGGTGGTCACCTTGCGCGGACGCTGTTCCACCGGCTTCCAGCCTTTCTGGTCCTGGACGATGCGGCGCGCCGCCAGTTCTTCGTCGCTGACCAACAGGTTGATCGAGCGGTTCGGAATGTCGATCAGCACCTTGTCGCCGTCCTGTACCAGGCCGATGGCGCCGCCCGCAGCCGCTTCCGGCGAGGCGTGGCCGATGGACAGGCCCGAGGTGCCGCCGGAGAAACGGCCGTCGGTCAGCAGGGCGCAGGCTTTGCCCAGGCCCTTGGACTTCAGGTACGACGTCGGGTACAGCATTTCCTGCATGCCCGGGCCGCCTTTCGGACCTTCGTAGCGAATGATGACGATGTCGCCTTCCTTCACTTCGTCGGCGAGGATGCCGCGTACCGCGCTGTCCTGGCTTTCGAAGATCTTCGCGTTGCCTTCGAACACATGGATCGACTCATCGACGCCCGCGGTCTTCACCACGCAGCCGTCCAGCGCGATGTTGCCGTACAGCACGGCCAGGCCGCCTTCTTGCGAGTAGGCGTGCTCGACGCTGCGGATGCAGCCGTGTTCACGGTCGTCGTCCAGGGTTTCCCAGCGGGTCGACTGGCTGAACGCGGTTTGCGTCGGGATGCCGGCCGGGCCTGCCTTGAAGAAGGTGTGCACGGCTTCGTCGTCAGTCTGGGTGATGTCCCACTTGGCGATGGCTTCTTCCATGCTCGGGCTGTGCACCGTCGGCAGGTCGGTGTGCAGCAGGCCGCCACGGGCCAGTGAGCCGAGGATGCTGAAGATGCCGCCGGCGCGGTGGACGTCCTCCATGTGGTACTTCTGGATGTTCGGCGCGACCTTGCACAGTTGCGGCACTTTGCGCGACAGGCGATCGATGTCGCGCAGGTCGAACGGGATCTCGGCTTCCTGGGCCGCGGCCAGCAGGTGCAGGATGGTGTTGGTCGAGCCGCCCATGGCGATGTCGAGCATCATGGCGTTCTCGAACGCCTTGAAGTTGGCGACGTTGCGCGGCAGCACGCTGTCGTCGTTGTCGCCGTAGTAGCGCTTGCACAGCTCGACGATGGTGCGGCCAGCCTTGAGGAACAGTTGCTCGCGGTCGCTATGGGTGGCGAGGGTCGAACCGTTGCCCGGCAGGGCCAGGCCCAGGGCTTCGGTCAGGCAGTTCATCGAGTTGGCGGTGAACATGCCGGAGCACGAACCGCAGGTCGGGCAGGCGCTGCGCTCGTACTCGGCGACTTTCTCGTCGCTGGCGGTGGAGTCGGCGGCGATGACCATGGCGTCGACCAGGTCCAGGCCGTGGCTGGCCAGCTTGGTCTTGCCGGCTTCCATCGGGCCGCCGGAAACGAAGATCACCGGGATGTTCAGGCGCAGGGCGGCCATCAGCATGCCGGGGGTGATCTTGTCGCAGTTGGAGATGCAGACGATGGCGTCGGCGCAGTGGGCGTTGACCATGTACTCGACGGAGTCGGCGATGATCTCGCGGCTCGGCAGCGAATAGAGCATGCCGTCGTGGCCCATGGCGATGCCGTCATCCACCGCGATGGTGTTGAATTCCTTCGCCACGCCGCCTGCGCGTTCCACTTCGCGGGCGACCAGTTGGCCCAGGTCCTTCAGGTGCACGTGGCCCGGGACGAACTGGGTGAACGAGTTGGCGATCGCGATGATCGGCTTCTTGAAGTCCTCGTCCTTCATACCGGTGGCGCGCCACAGCGCGCGGGCACCGGCCATGTTGCGGCCGTGGGTGGACGTTTTGGAACGGTAATCAGGCATGAAGCACTCCTGGCGGCTAATCAGGTATCAATGAGGGGAGTGAGCTTCTCTTGTCCTTGGTACCGCAAGGCAGGTGGCCGCTGGTACGGATGAAGCCGAAGACGCCGCGGGATCGCCGTGCGCTCGGCCAGAGCTCATAAACCCGCCGGGGGATGACTGGCGATGAATAGGGCCGATTCTACACCGCTGGCGGGCTTAGGGAATGGCGCAATAGACAGTTGGCGCGCGCGGCAAGGCGCTTTGTGGCGCAGACAAGCCCTTTTTTGGTCGGGGTCGCTTTCCGGGCGGCGGAGCGCTACCGTGATCGACTTCTCGCTTTGGACTTCCATGGAGGAGTTTATGGTCCACCCTGCCGATGTTCCCGCCAGCAGCGTCCTGCGGATGCTGTCCACCACGGCCTGGTTCTTCGACTGCTTCGCCCGCCGGGTGACGCCCGAACAGGGCCTGACCGCGCTGGATGCCTACCAGCGGATGAGCCGCGCGGTGCCGGATTGGGTCAACCAGGCGATCCGCCTGCGCGACATGATGGTCCGGCCCTTCGGCCTCAAGCCGGTCGCCGGCTTCAACTTGCGCGAGCAGAAGACCCCGCAGGTGGGCGACAACCTCGATTTCTTCCAGATCGCCGCCGTGACGGACAAGGAACTGGTGCTGTCGCTCAAGGACAGCCACCTGGATGTCCTGATTTCCGTGCACCTGGACCCGAACAACCAGCTCAGCCTGACCTCCATCGTCGAGCCGCACAATGCATTGGGGCGGTTCTACATGCGCCTGATCGCGCCGTTTCATCGGCGGGTGGTGAGGTCGATGTTGGGCAGGATCTAGTCAGCTAGCGCCCGGCAGCAGGCCATTAAAAGATAACTCTGGACACATCTTTTTCGGGGTGCTTTGATGGCTCAGCGCTTATGTTTGCTCCTTCGCTCATCAGGGAGAGATGGAGGTGCAAAGCAGACTGTTGATCAAGGAGCTTGAAGCTGCTGGTTGGTTTTTGAAGCGTGTCACGGGAAGCCATCACATTTTCAAGCACCCCCGCAATCCAAACTCAATCCCCGTGCCCCATCCCAAAAAGGACCTGCCGCTGGGCACGGTAAAAAGCATCAGGGAACGGGCTGGGCTGAAATAACCCGGGCTCGCCTTTTGCAACTTCGCAGGAGTCAAACATGCAATACCCGATCTGCATCGAATGGGGCGATGAAAAGACCGCCACGGGCATCCAGATTCCGGATATCCCTGGTGCGGTCACTGCAGGCGATACCTTCGAGGATGCCTATGCCGCCGCAGTCGAGGTTGCGCACATCATGCTGGAAGAGATTGTCGGGAGCGGTCAGTCCATTCCTATGCCCACCAGCGCGGCTACTCATCGCAGCAATCCCGATTTCGCGGGCATGGGGTGGGGAATGCTCGAAATCGACGTCACGCCATACTTGGGCAAGACCGAGAAAGTGAATGTCACCCTGCCAGGTTTTGTCATTCAGCGTATCGACCGCTATGTTCGCGACCACAACGTGAAAAGCCGCTCTTCCTTCCTCGCCGATGCCGCGCTGGAGAAACTGGGGCGATAAAAAATCCCGGCACCAGGCCGGGATTTTTCATTGCATCGACGCACTCAGCTATTAGGCAGCAGGCGGCAGGTGATGCTCTTGATGTAGCGGGTTTCCGGGATCGCCGGGTGCACCGGATGGTCCGGGCCCTGGCCGCCGCGCTCGAGGAACTGGATATTGCGGTCCAGGTGGCGGGCGCTGGTGAGCAGGATGTTCTGCAGGTCGTCTTCCGGCAGGTGCATCGAGCACGATGCGCTGACCAGGATGCCGTCCTTGCTGAGCAGGCGCATGGCCTGTTCGTTCAGGCGGCGGTAGGCGCCTTCGCCGTTTTTCAGGTCTTTCTTGCGTTTGATGAAGGCGGGCGGGTCGGCAACGATCACGTCGAAGCGCTCTTCCGACGCTTTCAGCTCGCGCAGCGCGGCGAACACGTCGCCTTCGATGCAGGTCATTTTCTCGGCGAAGCCGTTCAGCGCGGCATTGCGCTCCACGCCGTCGAGGGCGAAGCTCGAGGCGTCGACGCAGAACACTTCGCTGGCGCCGAAGGCCGCGGCCTGTACGCCCCAGCCGCCGATGTAGCTGAACAGGTCAAGGACGCGCTTGCCTTTGACGTACGGCGCCAGGCGCGCGCGGTTCATGCGGTGGTCGTAGAACCAGCCGGTCTTCTGGCCTTCCATCACCGGCGCTTCGAACATCACGCCGTTTTCTTCCAGCGCAACCCACTCCGGCACTTCGCCGTAGGCGGTCTCGACATAACGTTCCAGGCCTTCGGCATCGCGGGCGGAAGAGTCGTTCTTGAACAGCACGCCGCTCGGTTTGAGCACCTGGATCAGCGCGGCGAGGACGTCATCGCGGTGACGCTCCATGGCCGGCGAGGCCAGTTGCACCACGAGGATGTCGCCGAAACGGTCGACCACCAGGCCCGGCAGCAGGTCGGAATCGCCGTAGACCAGGCGGTAGAACGGTTTGTCGAACAGGCGCTCGCGCAGCGACAGGGCGACGTTCAGGCGGTGTACCAGCAGCGATTTGTCCAGCGCTAGCTTGACGTCGCGCGACAGCAGGCGGGCGCAGATCAGGTTGTTCGGGCTCAGGGCGACGATGCCCAGGCCCTTGCCGCCCGCGGTTTCCAGAACGGCCTGGTCGCCGGCCTTGAAGCCGTGCAGCGGGGTGGCGGCGACGTCGATTTCGTTGCTGTAGACCCACAGGTGGCCAGCGCGTAGGCGGCGGTCGGCGTTGGCTTTGAGGCGAAGGGTGGGCAGGGACATGACGTCGCTCCGGGAAAAAAGAGCGGGAGTATAGCCTGTCGACCAGGCGAGCACTGCGCCGGCGCGACAAATTGCAGGCCAGCGGACGGTATTTTGCGTGGCGCCCCACTGTACTGATCAGGTTAGAATTCGCCGTCAGCCGCGAGTGTGAATTTATGACCCCGGAACTAACCGCCGAACAGATCCAGCAAGCCTTGCAAGGCATCAGCGTCCCGCCCCAACCGCAGATCATGGTGGACCTGCAGATGGAGCAGTACATGCCCGATCCCGACCTCGAGGTGATCGCCAAGCTGATTTCCCAGGACCCTGGCCTGTCTGGCGCGCTGCTGAAGATCGTCAACTCACCGTATTACGGCCTGACCAACAAGATCGCCTCGATCCAGCGCGCGGTGAACCTGCTGGGCAGCCGTTCGATCATCAACCTCATCAACGCCCAGTCGATCAAGGGCGAGATGAGCGATGAAACCATCGTCACCCTCAACCGTTTCTGGGACACGGCCCAGGACGTGGCGATGACCAGCCTGACCCTGGCCAAGCGATTTGGCTCCCAGGCGGTGGACGAGGCTTACGCGTTGGGTCTGTTCCACGATTGCGGCGTGCCGCTGATGCTCAAGCGTTTCCCCGAATACATGCGTGTGCTGGAAGACGCCTACGCCAGCGCCGGTGACAACCAGCGGGTGGTGGACACCGAGAACCAGGTGTTCAACACCAACCATGCGGTGGTGGGCTACTACACGGCCAAGTCCTGGCGCCTGCCGGAGCATGTCAGCAACGCTATCGCCAACCACCACAACGCCCTGGCGGTGTTCAGCGACGACTCGCCGCGCAACGCGCCGCTGAAAAACCTGCTGGCGATCCTGAAGATGGCCGAGCACATCTGCGCATCGCACCGGGTGCTGGGCAACCAGAGCGTGGACCACGAGTGGAATACCGTCGGGCACCTGGTGCTGGACTATATCGGCCTGTCGGAATACGACTTCGAGAGCCTCAAGCAAACCATCCGCGAACTGGGCAGCCATTGATCCATGCCGGAACTACCTGAAGTCGAAACCACTCGCCGGGGCATCGCCCCTTACCTCGAAGGCCAGCGTGTCAGCCGGGTGATCGTGCGCGAGCGCCGTCTGCGCTGGCCAATCCCTGAAGACCTCGACGTACGCCTGTCCGGGCAGCGGTTCGTCTCGGTGGAGCGGCGTGCGAAATACCTGTTGTTGAATGCCGAGGTGGGGACGCTGATCAGCCACCTGGGCATGTCCGGCAACCTGCGGCTGGTGGAAATCGGCTTGCCGGCAGAAAAGCACGAGCATGTGGATATCGAGCTGGAGTCCGGCCTGGCGCTGCGCTACACCGATCCGCGGCGCTTCGGCGCGATGCTCTGGAGCCAGACGCCGTTGGAGCATGAACTGCTGATTCGGCTCGGGCCGGAGCCGCTGACTGATCTGTTTGATGGCGAACGGCTGTTCCAGCTGTCTCGCGGGCGGTCGATGGCGGTGAAGCCGTTCATCATGGATAACGCCGTGGTGGTCGGGGTTGGCAATATCTACGCGACCGAAGCGTTGTTCGCGGCGGGTATCGACCCGCGCCGCGAGGCGGGCGGGATTTCCCGGGCGCGTTACCTGCGGCTGGCGATCGAGATCAAGCGCATCCTCGCGGCGGCGATCGAGCGAGGCGGCACCACCTTGCGGGACTTTATCGGCGGGGATGGTCAGCCGGGGTACTTCCAGCAGGAGCTGTTCGTCTACGGGCGGCGCGAAGAGCCGTGCAAGGTGTGCGGCACGGTCTTGCGGGAAGTGAAACTGGGGCAGCGGGCGAGTGTGTTTTGTCCGCGGTGTCAGAAGTAGATCGTTGTTGAGTTTGCTGGCCTTATCGCTGGCTTGCCAGCGATGAGGCCATCAGGGCTTCACCACCTCTGAACTGCCCACCCCACGCGGATCACTCGCCGCCTCCAGCCGCCCGTCCCGCTTGTCCCAGAACAGCACCTGCTGATTGCCGTAGCTGCGCCCCAGATCCTTCAGCTCATAACCGCGCGCCCGCAGCGCCTCCTGCTCCGTCTCGCTGAACGCGCCCGGCTCATGCTCCACCACATCCGGCAAATACTGGTGGTGATAGCGCGGCACCGCTGGCCAGGTGCTCACTGGCCGACCGTCCAGATACTCCAGCATTGACAGCAGCACCATGCTCGGAATCCGGCTTCCACCCGGCGTGCCGAAGGCGGCGAACTCTCCAGGGCTTTCGATGAAGCTCGGGCTCATGCTCGACAGCGGTCGCTTGCCGGCCGCCACGGCGTTGGCCTGGCTGCCGCTCAGGCCGTAGCTGTTGCTGCCGTGCGGGTCGGCGGCGAAGTCGTCCATTTCATTGTTCAGCACCACGCCGGTACCGGGCGCGGTGAAGGCTGCGCCGAAAGGCAGGTTGACGGACAAGGTCGCCGCAACGGCATTGCCGTCGGCGTCGATCACGGCGAAGTGGGTGGTGTGGTCGCCTTCGCGCCAGGCGGGTGACGGCGGCAGGCGGCTGCTCGGTGTGGCGTCGTGCACGTCGATGCTGTCGGCCAGCTCAACCAGGTGCGAGCGCGACAGCAGGCGCGGCACGGGATTATCCACATGGTCCGGGTCACCAAGCAGGCCACGGTCACGGTAGGCCCGGCGCAAGACTTCCAGCACATAGTGGGCGCGCTGCACCTTGTCGGCGCTTTGCCATGGCAGGCGCTGGAGCATCGCCAGGCTCTGGGCGATAGCCACGCCGCCAGCGGACGGCGGCGGGGCGCTGATCAGTTCGCGCTGGTCGGCAAGGCGATAGCGCAGCGGCTCGCGCTCGGCGGTGCGGTAGTTGGCGAGGTCGTCCAGGCTCCAGATGCCGCCGGCGGCGTTGACTTCCCGCACCAGCGTTTGCGCCACCGGACCCCGGTAGAAACCGTCGCGGCCCTGATCTGCCAAGCGTTGCAGGGTTGCGGCCAGTTCCGGCTGGCGGATCGCTCGGCCGAGGGCCGGCACTTCATTGCGATCAAGAAACAGCCGTGCGCTTTCCGCGTCATCACGCAGGGCGCTGAGGCGCATCGTGGCGCGGTCGCGGTAGATGCGATCGACGGCAAAACCCTGGTTGGCGAGGCGAATCGCCGGCGCCAGGCTGCTGCGTAGAGGGAGTTTGCCGTAGCGCGCGGCGAGTTCGTCCAGCGCCGCGGGCAGGCCGGGAATGGCCGCCGCCAGCGGACCGTTGATCGACAGGCCGGGCTCGACCTTGCCGTCTTTCAGGTACATGTCCGCCGTGGCGTTGCCGGGCGCCTTTTCGCGGGCGTCGATAAAGCGGTAGCCGGTGGGCGTGCCGGGCTGGCGCAGCAGGAAGAAGCCGCCGCCGCCCAGGCCCGAGCCGTAGGGTTCGACTACCGCCAGCGCGGCGCTCACGGCAATCGCCGCGTCGAAGGCGTTGCCGCCCTGGCGGACGATTTCCCGCGCCGCGGCGGTGGCTTCAGGGTGAGGCGTGGCGATTGCCGCGCGCCCCGGTCCGTCGGCCAGGGCCGCAATGCTGCACAGCGCCAGGCTGGCGCCGAGGAACAACGATCGGAGAGGGGCGACGCCCCGCATCAGGCCTTGCCGGTAATACGGCGGTATTTGGTCATCAGCTCGTCTTCGGTTTCCGGGTGGGCTTCATCCAGCGGGATGCAGTCGACCGGGCAGACTTGCTGGCATTGCGGTTCGTCATAGTGGCCGACGCACTGGGTGCACAGGTTCGGGTCGATCACGTAGATCTCTTCGCCCTGGGAGATGGCGGCGTTCGGGCACTCGGGTTCGCAGACGTCGCAGTTGATGCAATCGTCGGTGATGATCAGGGACATGGGGACTCCGGCCAGGCTCTCGCGCACTGGCAATTGAAAACCAATGGGCGCAATTGTGCCGTATTAGCGCCCGCAGTGCACGCGGGCGCGGGTTTCAGGCCGGAGTTGAGATTACTTCTTGAATCGCTCGGTGAGTGCGTCGGCCACCACCGGGTGGACGAACTTGGTGATATCGCCGCCCAGGGCCGCGATCTCGCGCACCAGCGTCGAGGAGATGAACGAATAACGCTCCGATGGGGTGAGGAACAGGCTTTCGACGTCGGGCGCCAGTTGCCGGTTCATGTTGGCCAACTGGAACTCGTACTCGAAGTCCGACACCGCGCGCAGGCCGCGCAGGAAGACATTCGCGCCTTGCTCCTTGGCGAAGTGCGCCAGCAACGTGGAGAAGCCAAGGACTTCGACGTTGGGCAGGTGCCGGGTGACCTCACGCGCCAGTTCTACTCGTTGTTCCAGCGGGAACAGCGGGTTTTTCTTGGGGCTGGCGGCAACCGCGATGATCACATGATCGAACAGGCGCGAGGCGCGTTCGACCAGATCGCCATGGCCCTTGGTAATCGGGTCGAAAGTACCCGGGTACAACACTCGGTTCATCGCGTCGTCCTGGCAGGAGGGCGTTAGGGAGTCGGATGGTAGCGCAGCCGATACGGTCGGGCCAAGTCGCCATCACCGGCCCAACGGACTATAGACAGCGCGGCCCGCTGTTGTCATGCGGGCATTTTCAGGCGTTCGGCGAGTTGGTCGCTGAGTCGGGCGCTGATGGCGTAGACCGACAGTTGCGGGTTGGCGCCGATGCTGGTGGGGAACAGCGAGCCATCGTGGATCGACAGGTTTTCCAGTTGATGGTGCCGGCCGAGACTGTCGCAGACGCTCTGGCGCGGGTCTTCGCCCATGGCGCAGCCGCCCATCACATGGGCGCTGCCGAGGCGGGTGAGGAACCGCTCCAGCGACAAGTCGTCGATCATCGCGCGGGCCTCGGCCAGGCTTTTTGCGGGGCGGGCATGGCTGTGCAGCGGCAGGACGCTCTCGGCCCCGGCGGCGAACTGAATCTGCGCCATGCTGTGAAAAGCGCGGCGCACGCCGTCCCACGCATAGGCCGACACCGGGTAATCGAGCACCGGCGTGCCGTCGCCGCGCAATTGCACGCTGCCGCCGACGCTGTCCGGGTGGAAGCCGTCGCGCAGCAGGGCCAGCATCACGTGGGTGTGGGGCAGGTCGGCCATGCGCAGGGCGTTGTCCTCGCCAAAGCCGCCGAGCAGCGTGGCGGCCAGGGCCGGGTGCAGCGGCGGTACTTCCAGCTTGTAGCCCATGGCGCCGGTGACGCCGCCGCGCCACTGGAAGTGATCGCTGTAGATCGACTGCGGCGCGCCGTAGAACGGATTCACCGGTTCGGCGAAACGCGCCGCGCTGAAGTTGACCAGGTGCAGGAAGGTTCGCTTGCCGAGACGCTGATGCGGGTCCGGGGCGCCGGAGCGCAGCAGCAGAGCCGGGCTGTTGATGCCGCCGCCAGCCAGCAGGTAGTGCCGCGCTCGCACCCGGATGCGCCGGCCGGTGGGTGCGACGCAGCGCGGGTCCATGGCCACACAGTGCAATTCGCGGATGCGCTGGCCGTCGTGTTCGAAGCGCTCGGCGCGGGCGAGGTAGAGCAGTTCGCCGCCGTTTTCCAGCGTCGCCGGAATGCTGGTGACCAGCATCGATTGCTTGGCGTTGAGCGGGCAGCCCATGCCGCAATAGCCGAGGTTGCCGCAGCCGCGCACATTGCGCGGAATCACTTTCCAGTCCAGGCCGAGGGCCGCGCAGCCACGGCGCAGCACATCGTTGTTGGCGTTGGGCGGCACCTGCCAGGGGGCGATGTTCAGGCGCTGCTCCATGCGCTCGAACCAGGGCCCCAGGTCATCCACGCCGAGGCCGCTGACGCCGTGTTCACGGGCCCAGTGCTGCAGGGTCGGTTCCGGGGTGCGGAAGCTGGAGGTCCAGTTGATCAGCGTGGTGCCGCCCACGGCGCGGCCCTGAAGGATGGTGATGGCGCCGTCCTTGCTCATGCGGCCGATGCCTTCCTGATAGAGGCGGGCGTAGGCCTCGTGCTCGAGCATTTTGAAGTCGCTGCTGGTCTGCAGCGGGCCTTCCTCGATCAGCAGCACCCGGTAGCCGGCTTCGCTGAGGCGTTCGGCGCTGGTGGCGCCGCCCGCCCCGCTGCCGATGATGGCGATGTCGGTTTCCAGGGTCAGGTCCTGGCTCAGGGCGGAGCCGTCACGGGTTTTCCAGCCACGGGCGAGGCCGTCGCGGAACAGGTCGGGTACGGGCATGGGCGGGCTCTTGTCGGTCAGAATTTCGGCGGGCCGGGATAACCGCAGGTGCCCCAGGATTCGGGCAGGCTGTACCAGGCCATCAGCAGCAGTTGCAGCAGCGAGCAGTAACCCTGGCGCAGCAGGTTCAGCGCGCTGTCCTGCCAGCGCAGCAGAAAGGCGCGGATGTCTGCGGGGCTGGCCTGTTCCCAGGCGCCCCAGATGCCGGTGAGCGGACCGCGGGTCAGCGGCAGGGCGAGCACGTCGAGCAGTTGTCGGGTCAGCGCGAGCATTTCCGGCGAGAGGCTGGCGAGCGTGTCGTCGAGACGGGCGAGAACCGCTTCCGTGGCGCTGGCGGGCGCGGCGCCCGCGAGGATTACCGGGGTGATGGCGCGCAGCAGCGGCAGATCAGCCTTGCGCAGCACAGCGAAGCCGCTGGCGGGCGCTTCGGCGGAGCAGCCGAGCAAGCTGGCGCCGCCGAGAAAAAGCGTGGCGCCAAGACTGAACTTGAGCAGGCCGCGGCGGTTGAGCGCGGCGGCGTCGGGCAGGCATGTTGTCATTATTGTCGGGCCTGTGCAGCGATCAGCGGATGAAGAAACGGTACACCAGTTGTTGCAGGCGCTTGCCATAAGGCGGGTAGATCAGCCGCGCCAGGTTCAGGCGCTGCTTGGCCAGCACACCCTTGGCCTGACTGAAGGTCTGGAAGCCTTCGTAGCCGTGGTAATGGCCCATGCCGGAAGGGCCGACGCCGCCGAACGGCAGGTCATCCTGGGCGACATGCAGCAACGTGTCGTTGAGACAGGCGCCGCCGGAATGGGTGTTTTCCAGCACCAGGTTCTGTTCGCCGCGCTCGTAGCCGAAGTAGTAAAGCGCCAGGGGCCGCGGTCGCTGATTGATGTAGGCAATGGCTTCGTCGATATGCCGGTAAGGAACGATGGGCAGCAGCGGGCCGAAAATTTCGTCCTGCATCACCTGCATCTGCTCGTGGACGTCTTGCAGCAGATAGGGCGGCAGGCGGCGACCTTGCAGCGGTTCGTCCGGGTACAGATTGGTCACCGTGGCGCCTTGCAGGCGGGCGTCGGCGAGGTAGCTGTTGAGCCGGGCCAGGTGGCGCTCGCTGATGATCGCCGTGTAGTCCGGGTTGCCCTGCACCTGTGGGTAAAAGCGTTTTACCGCCTCGCGGTAGGCGTCGATAAAGCCGGCGATCCGCTCTTCCGGCACCAGCACGTAGTCCGGCGCGACGCAGGTCTGCCCGGCGTTGAGGGTCTTGCCGAAGGCGATGCGCTCGGCGGCGTCGGCCAGCGGTACGCGGGAGGAGACGATAGCTGGCGATTTGCCGCCCAGTTCCAGGGTCACCGGGGTGAGGTTGTCGGCGGCAGCGCGCATCACATGGCGACCGATGCTGGTGGCGCCGGTGAACAGCAGGTGGTCGAACGGCAGGCGGGAGAATGCCTCGCCCACGTCGGCCTCGCCCAGCACCACGCTGACCATGTCGGTGGGAAACACCGACTCCAGCAGGCTCTTGAGCACCAGCCCGGTGGCCGGCGTGGTTTCGCTGAGCTTGAGCATCACCCGGTTGCCCGCGGCCAGGGCGCCGGTGAGCGGGCCAATGGCAAGAAATAGCGGGTAGTTCCACGGCACGATCACCCCGACCACGCCCAGCGGTTGGTAGTGCACGCGCGCACTGGCCGGCTGGAAGGCCAGGCCGACGCTGCGGCGCCGGGACTTCATCCAGTGGCCGAGGTGTTTTTCCGCATGGGCCAGGCCCAGCACGCTGGGCATCAGTTCAGCCAGCCGGGTTTCGTCGGCGCTGCGCCCGTTGAAGTCCTGATCGATGGCGGTGACCAACTCGTCCTGTCGCTCGATCAGCGCCTGGCGCAGGGCCTTGAGCCATTGCCGGCGCTGGGCCAGGGGCGGCATGGGCAGGCGGTTGAAGGCGTCGCGCTGTTGTTCGAACAGGGCGTCGAGCCAGTCCAGTTGGGACATCGGGACCTCCATGACTAATTGTTTCGGCTAGAGCATATACTCTAGTTGGTCTTTTTGTGTGGCTCTGTCGGGCCTCATCGCAGCGCTGAATTCCCCTGCATTCAGCAGATGCACGCACCCCATTGAGGCCGTAAGATTAACCAAACATTTCAAGCTCACGCTTTTGGAGCTGGCGTCATGGCCCCGCGTATCAAGACCCGCGAGCGCATCGTGCAAAACAGCCTGGAGCTGTTCAACCAGCAGGGCGAGCGCAGCGTCAGTACCAACCACATCGCCGCGCATATGGAAATCTCGCCCGGCAACCTCTACTACCACTTCGCCAACAAGCAGGAAATCATTGCCGAGTTGTTCAGTCAGTATGAGGAACAGGTGGAAAGTTTCCTGCACCCGCCCAAAGGCCGTCTGGCCACGGTCGAGGACAAGCGCTTCTACTTGAAGGCGATCCTCGCCGCGATGTGGAACTACCGCTTCCTGCACCGCGACCTCGAACACCTGCTCGACAGCGACAAGGAACTGGCCGCCCGCTATCGGCGCTTTTCCCAGCGTTGCCTGTTGCAGGGCCAGGCCATTTACACCGGCTTTGTCGAGGCGGACATCCTGGAAATGAACACGGTGCAGATCGAGTCGCTGACCCTCAACGCCTGGATCATCCTCACGTCCTGGGTCCGCTTTCTCTGCACCACCCGGGAAAATGCCGCGCATTTGAGTGAAGAAGCCATCAAGCGCGGCGTTTATCAGGTGCTGGTGCTGGAGCTCGGTTTCGTCACCGCCACGGCGCGCCCGGCGGTGGACGCGCTGTGTGAAGAATTCTACGTACCGCTGCAGCAGGCGCTGGAGCAGTAACGCCCCGTTCAATCGATATGGAGACTGTCATGCCTCACGCGCAACTGATTGCACCCCGGCAACTGGCGGAACGCCTCGGCGAGCCGAAGCTGGTGATTCTCGATTGTCGTTTTGCCCTGGAAGATCCGGATTACGGCCAGCGCAGCTATGCCGAGGGGCATATTGCCGGCGCGCATTTCGCCGATCTGGAACGCGACCTGAGCGCGCCAGTGGTCAAGGGTGTGACCGGACGCCATCCGCTGCCGCAACCGGAGCGGTTGATCGAGCGCCTGCAGCAATGGGGCATCGATAACGACAGCGACGTGGTGCTCTATGACGACGGCCCCGGTGCATTCGCCGCGCGGGCCTGGTGGTTGCTCGCCTGGCTGGGCAAGCGCAGCGGTGTGTACTTGCTCGATGGCGGTCTCAAGGCCTGGCATGCGGCGGGCCTGCCGCTGAGCCTGGACCTGGCGGACAAGCGCGAAGGCACGTTCAGTGGTGAGCCGGATTCGGCGTTGCTGATCAGTGCCGAGCAATTGCGCGAGCGTCTGGGCGACCCGGCCCTGACCTTGCTCGATGCCCGCGCCCTGCCGCGTTTTCGCGGTGAAGTGGAGCCGATCGACCCGGTGGCCGGGCACATTCCCGGCGCGCAATGCGCGGCGTTCACCGACAACTTGGGTGCCGACGGCCACTTCCTGCCCGCCGACCAGCTAAAGGCCCGCTTCGCTAAACTGATCGGTGCGCGCAAGCCGGAGTCGCTGGTGGCCTACTGCGGTTCCGGGGTTACCGCCTGCCACAACCTGTTCGCCCTGAGCCTGGCCGGTTATCCGCTGGCGCCGCTGTACGCGGGCTCGTGGAGCGAGTGGATCAATAATCCGCAGCACCAAATCGCGACCGGCGATTAACGGCCCGCCTGCTGCGCCAGCCACTCGGGGATACGCCGTTCCAGGTAATACCCCGGCTGGCGCAGACTGCCCTCGATGAAGCCGACATGACCGCCATGAGCGTGTAGCTCAAGGCGGGTGCTGCTGGCCAACTCACAGGCTTCGGGAAGGCTGTGGCTGAAGACGAACGGGTCGTCGCGGGACTGGATGATCAGCGTTGGCGTGCGGTTCTCGCCCAGGTAGTAGCGGCTGGACGAGCGCTTGTAATAGTCGTGGGCATCATCGAAACCATTGAGCGGCGCGGTGATGCGTCCGTCGAAGTCCCAGAACGTGCGCAGGTTGGTCAGCGGCCCGAGCCGGGCCAGGGCCTCCAGCCCTTCGTGGTGGCCTTGGTGCTGGAAGTGCCGCTCCTTGTTCTTCACGTAGGTGACCATTTCGCGGATGAAATGCCGCTGGTAAACCCGCGAGAAGCCCAGGCTGATGCGGTCGGCGCACTGGTCCAGGCGAAACGGCACCGACACCGCCACGGCGGCCTGCAACTGGCTCGCCGAGCCGGTCTCGCCCAGGTATTTGAGCAGCACATTCCCGCCCAATGAATAACCCACCGCGTACAGCGGCGCCGACGGCCGCTGGGCACGCAGGTGGGCGATCACTTCGGCCAGGTCTCCGCTGGCACCGGAGTGGTAGCTGCGCGGCAGCAGGTTCGGCTCGCCCGAGCAACCGCGCCAGTTCACCGCCACGCTGGCCCAGCCGCGGGCGTTCAGCGCGTGTTGCAGGCCGAGCACGTAATGCGAGGAGGATGAGCCGGTCAGCCCGTGCAGCACCAGCACCAGGGGCGAGGTGTTGTCGCGGGGGCCGCTCCAGTCCAGGTCGAGGAAATCGCCGTCGGCCAGCCACACGCGTTCGCGCTGGTGATCCAGTGCTGTCGACTTGCGCCACAGCGGACCCCAGAGGGTTTGCAGGTGAGGGTTGCGAAGTCCTGTCGCGGGTCTGAAAGGCGGGGCGGGGGACATGGACATCAGGGTTTCACTCGGGAATACGCGACAGGCTTGATTACCAGTGTAAGTGCTGGCTCAGGCGCCTGCCGCGCGAGATGACGGACAGATGACGGTCAGCCGCGCTCCCACAGCGCGTAGTACACCTGACCGGCTTTTTTCTCGCGGTGCAGGCGCCAGTTGCCCGGCAGGTTCAGCGACGAAGGCGAGGTCTCGCTCTCGGTGTAGATCCAGGCGCGATCGGCCAGCCAGCCGCGCTCTTCGAGCAGGGCGCAGGTGCTCGGCAGCAGGTCCTGGTGGAACGGCGGGTCGAGGAACACCACGTCGAAGGCGAGCTTGGGCTCACCTTGCAGGTAACGCTGGGCATCGCTCTGGAATACCTGGCCGCGCGGGCAGCGCAGCAGTTCGAGGTTCTGCCGCAGGCTGGCGATGGCCGCGGAATTGCTGTCCAGGGCCACGGAATCGCCGGCCCCGCGGGACAGGGCTTCCAGGTACAAGGCGCCGCTGCCGGTGAAGGCATCCAGCACCTTGGCGCCTTCGATGTGCGCGGCAAGCCAGTTGAACACGGTTTCCCGCACCCGGTCCGGCGTCGGGCGCAGGCCGGGGGCACTGGGGAAGCTCAGGCGACGGCTGCGCCATTCGCCGGCGATGATGCGCAACTGGCCTGGGCCCGTTTGCGGCTTGGATGGACTGGCCATTAATGCTCCGGTACGCCGAGCGGCTGCTCGGCGGGTTTATCGAGGGGTGGTGGCAGCGGCTGCTGCGGCACCTTGGGGCCGGCGGTGACGATCACCAGTTTGTCGGCCGACAGGTGGCGGTTCAGCGCGTCGCGAACCTGTTCCACGGTCAGTTCCTGAGACTGGCGCATGTAGTCTTCAAGGTAGGTCAGCGGCAGATTATAGAAGCCGATGGCGCCCAGTTGGCCGACGATGCTCGCGTTGCTGGCATTGGACAGCGGGAAGCTGCCGGCCAGTTCACGCTTGGCGTCGTCCAGTTCCTGCTGGGTCGGGCCGGTCTTCAGGTAATCGCTGAGAAGGTCCTGCACCAGCTTGAGCGTGCCTTCGCTGAGTTCCGCGCGGGTCTGCAGGTTGATCATGAACGGCCCTTGCGCCTGCATCGGCACGAAGGTGGAGTAGACGCCGTAGGTCAGCCCGCGTTTCTCCCGCACTTCGCTCATCAGGCGGGTGCCGAACGAGCCACCGCCGAGGATCTGGTTGCCCAGCGAGAGGGCGGCGTAGTCCGGGTCGTTACGGTCGATGCCCAGTTGCGCCAGCAGCAGGTGCGTCTGCTTGGACGGGAAGTCGATGTGCGTCGCGCCGGCCTTGGGCTCGGCGGGCTGCTCGACCTTGGCCAGCGCCGGGCCTTTCGGCAGCGCGGCGGAGACTTGCGAGGCAATGGCCTCGGCGTCGGCGCGGCTGAGGTCGCCGACCAGGGCGATCACCGTGTTGCCAGCGGTGTAGGCCTTGGCGTGGAAGGCGCGCAGTTGTTCCAGGGTGATCGGCGGAATGGTCTTGGCGGTGCCGTCGCTCGGGTGGCCGTAGGGGTGCTGGCCGTACAGACGCGCGAACAGTTCCTGGCTGGCGAGCTTGCCGGGGTTCTGTTTCTGGTACTCGAAGCCGGCGAGGATCTGGTTCTTGATCCGGGCCAGGGCGTCTTTCGGGAAGGTCGGCTTGCCCACTACTTCGGCGAACAGCTTCAACGCCGGCTCGCGCTTGTCGGCAGCGCTCAGGCTGCGCAGCGAGGCTACCGCCATGTCGCGGTAGGCGCCGTTGCCGAAGTCGGCGCCCAGGCCTTCGAAGCCCTGGGCGATGGCGCTGACGTCCTTGCCGGCCACGCCTTCATTGAGCATGGCGTTGGTCAGCGAGGCGATGCCGGGGGTGGCGCCGTCATGGCTGCTGCCGGCGGCGAAGGTCAGGCGCAGGTCGAACATCGGCAGCTCGTGGGCTTCGACGAACAGCACCCGCGCGCCTTCGGCGGTGTTCCAGGTCTGGATGTTCAGGGCGCGGTGGCTCGGTGCCTTGCCATCCAGCTCGGCCAGCGACTGCAGGGTGTTGGTCGGCTTGGCGGCTGAGGCCGGGGTGCTGTCGGCGTAGGCGGGCGCGGCCAGGGCTACGGCCAGCGCGAGAATGCCGAGGCCCTTGAGGTTGAAGCGGGGCATGGTCTGCTGGCTCATTGGGCGCGCTCCTCGGGCAGTACATGGGCGATGCTCAGGCGCTCGCGGGTGAAGTAGGTGCGCGCGGCGTTCTGGATGTCCGCGGGGGTCACGCTCTTCAGTTCGTCCAGCTCGTTGTCGATCAGCTTCCAAGACAGGCCGACCGTCTCCAGTTGGCCGATGGTGGTGGCCTGGCTGCTGATGGAGTCGCGGTCGTAGACCAGGCCGGCGATCACCTGGGCGCGCACGCGCTCCAGCTCTTCGGCGCTTGGCGGGGTGGTCTTCAGTTCGTCGAGCAACTGCCAGATACCGGTTTCGACCTGGGCGAGGGTCTTTTTCTTCTGCGTGTTCGGGGTTGCCGAGAGCACGAACAGGCTGTCGCCGCGGGTGAACGGGTCATAGCGGGTCGAGGCGCCGGCCACCAGTTCCTGACCGCGCTCCAGACGGCTGGCCATGCGGGCGCTGTAGCCGCCGTCGAGCAGGGCCGAAATCAGCCGCAGGGCATGCACTTCACGAGGATTCTTCGCGGTGGCCAGGCCCGGCACGTTGAAGCCATAGATCAGGCTCGGCAGTTGCGTGCGCACGTGCACGGTCAATTGGCGCTGGCCGGGTTCAGCCAGTTCCAGCGGCAGCTTGGTCGGCGGCAGGGTACGTTTCGGGATGCCGGCGAACCAGCGGTCGGCCAGCTTGCGCACTTCATCGACGGTGATGTCACCGACCACCACCAGGGTGGCGTTGTTCGGTGCGTACCAGGACTCGTACCAATGACGCAGCTCTTCGACCTTCATGCGTTGCAGGTCGGCCATCCAGCCGATGGTCGGCGTGTGGTAGCCGCTGGCCGGGTAGGCCATCGCCTTGAACAGCTCGAATGCCTTGGAACCGGGGTTGTCGTCGGTGCGCAGGCGGCGCTCTTCCTTGATGACCTCGATTTCGCGGCTGAACTCGTCGGCCGGCAGGCGCAGGCTGGCCATGCGGTCGGCTTCCAGTTCCAGGGCGACGTTCAGGCGATCACGGGCCAGGACCTGGTAATAAGCGGTGTAGTCGTCGCTGGTGAAGGCGTTTTCCTCGGCGCCGAGGTCGCGCAGGATGCGCGAGCCCTCGCCGGGGCCAACCTTCTCGCTGCCTTTGAACATCATGTGCTCAAGAGCGTGGGACAGGCCGGTCTGGCCCGGGGTCTCGTAGCTGGAGCCGACCTTGTACCAGACCTGCGAAACCACCACCGGGGCGCGATGGTCTTCGCGTACGACGACTTTCAGGCCGTTGTCGAGGATGAATTCGTGGGTGGGTTGCGGTTCGGCGGCGAGGGCCGCCAGGGGCAGGCAAATCGTGCTGAGCAGCAGGCCAGCGGCACGGCGGGCTAGAGCATTCATTCGTAGTTCAACCTGTTGGGCTGCCCGCATGGCCTTAGCGTCGGCGGGCTAGGAGGTGCTAGGATACTGATCCGGTTGCCTGGCGACCATGCCTGTCGAGGATGTCGCCGCAAAGGCCCCTCGACAAAATAGACGACGCGCACGAACGAGCCGGATTTAAAAGAGTCTCTTCTGCGTTAAAAGAATTCTGACGCGCCAAGCAGGCGCATCGCCACCCTGAGATAGCCGTCTTCCATGTTTGGTTCCAACGACGACAAGAAAACGCCGGCTGCGTCCGGCGAAAAGAAAGGCCTGTTCGGCTGGCTGCGCAAGAAGCCCCAGCAACCTGTTGTCGAACAGCCTGAAAGCCCCGCCCCGATCGCTCCCGAGCCCGCTCCCGCCGTAGTGCCGGAGCCTCAGGTCAGCGCGGCGCCGGCCATCGCCCCTGAAGTGCTGGCTCCGGTTGCGCCTGAAGCGCCGCTCGCCGCGCCGTCCAGCCTGGTGCTGCCGGTGCCGGAAGAGCCGGTCGCGCTGGTGCCTGACCTTGAACCCCACCAGCCGCCAGTCATTCCCGAGCGGGCGGTTGAAGTCATTCATGTCGAGCCTGAGCCGCAACCCGCGCCAATCCCGCAACCCGAGCCCGTCGCGCCGGTCGTCGAGCCTGCTCCGGTGGTTGTCGCTGCGGCTCCTGCTCCGGTGGTCGAAGCGGTTGTCGAGCCTGCGCCAGCCCCCGCGCCTGTGGAAGAAGCCAAGACCGGCTTCTTCTCCCGCCTCAAGCAAGGCCTGTCGAAGACCAGCGCCAGTATCGGCGAGGGCATGGCCAGCCTGTTCCTCGGCAAGAAGGCCATCGATGACGACCTGCTTGATGAAATCGAAACCCGTCTGCTGACCGCCGACGTCGGTGTCGAGGCCACCTCTCTGATCGTGCAGAACCTGACCCAGAAAGTCGCCCGCAAGCAACTGGCGGACGCCGACGCACTGTACAAATCGCTGCAGGACGAACTGGCCGGGCTGCTCAAGCCGGTGGAGCAACCGCTGCGGATTCAGTCGCAGAACAAACCGTTCGTCATCCTGGTGGTTGGCGTCAACGGCGCCGGCAAGACCACCACCATCGGCAAGCTGGCCAAGAAGCTCCAGCTCGAAGGCAAGAAGGTCATGCTGGCTGCCGGCGACACCTTCCGTGCCGCGGCGGTGGAGCAGTTGCAGGTCTGGGGTGAGCGCAACAACATCCCGGTCATCGCCCAGCACACCGGCGCCGACTCGGCCTCGGTAATCTTCGATGCCGTGCAGGCCGCCAAGGCCCGTGGTGTCGATGTGCTGATCGCCGACACCGCCGGCCGCCTGCACACCAAAGACAACCTGATGGAAGAGCTGAAGAAGGTTCGCCGGGTGATTGGCAAGCTCGACGCCGATGCGCCACACGAGGTGCTGCTGGTACTCGACGCCGGTACTGGCCAGAACGCCATCAACCAGGCCAAGCACTTCAACCAGAGCGTCGAACTGACCGGCCTGGCCCTGACCAAGCTGGACGGCACCGCCAAGGGCGGGGTGATTTTCGCCCTGGCCAAGCAGTTCGGTCTGCCCATTCGCTATATTGGCGTAGGTGAAGGCATCGACGATCTGCGCGCGTTCGAAGCAGAATCCTTCGTTAAAGCACTGTTTGCCGAGCGGGAGCACCCATGATTCGATTCGAACAGGTCGCCAAGCGTTACCCGAATGGTCACGTTGGCCTGCATGAGTTGAGTTTTCGGGTACGGCGGGGCGAATTTCTGTTCGTGACCGGTCACTCCGGTGCCGGCAAGAGCACCCTGTTGCGCCTGCTGCTGGCCATGGAGCGTCCGACCAGCGGCAAGTTGCTGCTGGCCGGCCAGGATCTGGGCCAGATCACCAATGCGCAGATCCCGTTCCTGCGCCGCCAGATCGGCGTGGTGTTCCAGAATCACCAGTTGCTGTTCGACCGTACCGTCTTCAATAACGTTGCCCTGCCATTGCAGATCCTCGGCCTGTCCAAGGTCGAGATCGCCAAGCGGGTCGATTCGGCACTGGAGCGGGTGGCGCTTTCCGACAAGTCCGCGCTGTTCCCCGGCGACCTGTCCACCGGCCAGCAACAGCGGGTCGGCATCGCCCGCGCCATCGTTCACCGCCCGGCATTGCTGCTGGCGGACGAACCCACCGGTAACCTCGACCCGCGCCTTGCCGCGGAGATCATGGGTGTTTTCGAAGATATCAACCGCCTGGGCACCAGCGTGCTGATCGCCAGCCACGACCTGGCGCTGATCGCGCGTATGCGCCATCGCATGCTGACGCTGCAGCGCGGCCGCCTGATCGGCGATGGGGAGGCCGGGCAATGAGTGCGACACGCAGTCCAAAAGTATCCGAACGGGTAGCGCCGAAGCCGGCCGACGCGCAACCGGAGAAAAAGAAGAAGGGCCATGACGATGACGACGGCCCGGATTTCCGCACCCTGCTGCATGCCTGGCTGGAAAGCCACCGCGCCAGCCTGGTGGACAGCCTGCGTCGCTTGGGCAAGCAGCCGATCGGTAGCTTCTTCACCTGCCTGGTCATGGCGGTGGCACTCAGCCTGCCGATGGGCCTGTCGCTGATCCTGAGCAATATCGAACGGCTGGGCGGCTCCTGGCAGCGCGCCGCGCAGATTTCCCTGTACCTGAAGCTGGACGCCAGCGCCCGTGATGGCGAGGCCCTGCGCGAGCAGATCAAGACCCTGCCAGGCGTGGCCGATGCCGAGTACGTGAGCCGCGAACAGGCGCTCAATGAATTCCAGCAGCAGTCCGGTCTGGGCGAAGCGCTGCGTGAACTGCCTGACAACCCGTTGCCCGGTGTGGTGGTGGTGACCCCGGCGGAAGTCGATAAAGCCACCCTCGAAGCTTTGCGTCAGCGTTTGTCGGAGCTGCCGCGTGTTGAGCTGGCGCAGCTCGATCTGGTCTGGGTAGAGCGGCTGGCGGCGATCCTCAAGCTGGGTGATCGCTTCGTCTTTGGCCTCACCGTTCTGCTGGTGTCCGCGCTGTTGCTGGTGATCGGTAACACCATTCGCCTGCATATCGAGAACCGTCGCACGGAAATCGAAGTCATCAAGCTGGTCGGCGGAACCGACAGCTATGTGCGTCGCCCCTTTCTTTATATGGGTGCGTTGTACGGGCTGGGCGCGGGGATTCTGTCGTGGGGCGTGCTGGCATTCGGGCTGAACTGGCTGAATGACGCGGTGGTCGACCTGTCAGGGCTGTATGGCAGCGATTTCGCCCTGGCGGGCGTGCCGTCTGCCGATGGTCTGTCGCTCTTGCTTGGTGCGGTACTGTTAGGGTATATCGGTGCATGGATCGCGGTGGCCCGGCATCTGAGTGAGCTGGCACCACGATAGTGTCTTTTTGCTGGTATTGACTCTTTTGGTTTTCAGGGAACTTGTTTAGCGGTTTCCGGTCAATGTTGGCAGTGCCCATGGGCACGAGTTTAGTGAGTCGGAGGTTTTTTCGTATGACCACTTCGTTGCAACCTGCTTACGCCTTGGTTCCGGGTGCGAACCTGGAGGCCTACGTACATACGGTGAACAGCATTCCACTGCTGACCGCCGAGCAGGAGCGTGAACTGGCCGAGAGTCTCTACTATGAGCAGAATCTTGAGTCCGCTCGGCAAATGGTGCTCGCGCACCTGCGCTTCGTTGTACACATCGCCCGCAGCTATTCCGGCTACGGGCTGGCCCAGGCCGACCTGATCCAGGAAGGCAACGTCGGCCTGATGAAAGCAGTCAAACGCTTCAACCCGGAAATGGGCGTGCGTCTGGTGTCCTTCGCGGTGCACTGGATCAAGGCCGAGATCCATGAGTTCATCCTGCGCAACTGGCGGATCGTCAAGGTTGCGACCACCAAGGCGCAGCGCAAGCTGTTCTTCAACCTGCGCAGCCAGAAGAAACGTCTGGCCTGGCTGAACAACGACGAAGTGCATCGCGTCGCCGAAAGCCTGGGTGTGGAGCCGCGGGAAGTCCGCGAGATGGAAAGTCGCCTGACCGGCCAGGACATGGCCTTCGACCCGGCTGCCGAAGCCGATGACGACAGCGCCTTCCAGTCGCCAGCCAACTACCTGGAAGACCACCGCTACGATCCGGCTCGCCAACTGGAAGATGCCGACTGGAGCGACAGCTCCTCGAACAACCTGCACGAAGCATTGCAGGGCCTGGACGACCGTAGCCGCGACATCCTCTATCAGCGCTGGCTGGCCGAGGAAAAGGCCACGCTGCATGACCTGGCGGCCAAGTACAGTGTTTCGGCGGAGCGTATCCGCCAACTGGAAAAGAACGCGATGAACAAGGTGAAAGCCCTGATCGCAGCCTGATTTTCCAGGTGTCAGAAATAGAAAGCCCGACTCGAAAGGTCGGGCTTTTTTATTGGCTGTAGGGCCTAAATCATCGCCCCTGCAACTGCTCCAGATAACTGTCGCCACCCAACTGCCCCATTTGCTGCCGAATCCACCCGGCCCGCCGCGCTACATAGCTACTTGGCCGGCTGGCACTCCAGTTACGCGGGTTGGGCAGTACGGCGGCGAGCAGGCTGGCCTGCTGGCGCGACAACCGACTGGCGTCGACGCCGAAGTGATGGCGAGCCGCGGCCTGGGCGCCAAACACGCCGTCGTCCCATTCCGCACTGTTGAGGTAGACCTCGAGGATCCGCTCCTTCGACCAGAGCAATTCGATCAGCGCGGTAAACCAGGCTTCCAGCGCCTTGCGCAGCCAGCTTCGGCCGGACCAGAGAAACTGGTTCTTGGCCACCTGCTGGCTCAGGGTGCTGGCGCCGCGGAGCGTGCCGCCGCGTTCGTTGTGCGCCAGCGCGGCCTGGATGGCCGTGAAGTCGAAGCCCCAATGACTGGCGAATTTCTGGTCTTCGCCGGCGATGACCGCCACTTTCAGCTCATCGGAGATCCGTTCCCAAGGCTCCCAGTCGCGCTGCAAGTCGATGGGCTGGCCGTCGAACCAGGATTCGATCTTGCGCTCGACCATCAGCGCCGTACCCGGCGGCGGCACCCAGCGAAAGATCAGCACCAGCAATACGCTGCCTCCGGCGAACCAGAGCAGGGCACGAGCGAGTCGTCGAAATACGGATGACAGCATGGTGATGGCTTGGCCGCGGCGGATGAGCGGGTCATTATACAGGCCCTGTGCACCCCAAGGAGTTGTTCCATGCTTCGTAGCTTCCTGATGCTTGCGGCGTTCTTCGGCTTTACCGGCGTGGCCCTCGGCGCCTTCGCCGCCCACGGACTCAAGGGCCGGCTGACCCCTGAATACCTGGCGATCTTCCACACCGGCGTCACCTATCAACTGGTCCACGCGCTGGCGCTGATCGGCGTCGCGGTGCTCAGCGTGCACCTGCCGGGACGGCTGGTGAACTGGGCCGGCGGTCTGTTTGGCCTCGGCATCCTGCTGTTCTCTGGCAGTCTGTACCTGCTGACCCTGAGCGGTATCAGCAAGCTCGGCATCATCACGCCATTGGGCGGAACCGCCTTCCTCGCCGGCTGGTTGTGCCTGGGTCTGGCGGCCTGGCGGATGAACTGACTCGCGGGTCGAAAATCGTGACGAATGGTGTCGCCCGGCCTTGGGTTCGGGCGCGGATCGGCGCTAGAATGCGGGCCCCTAAAAATAATGGCGGCCGTGCGCATGCGCATTCAACTGAACGGTGAACCCTTCGAATTGCCCGACGGCGAAAGCGTCGCGGCCCTGCTGAGCCGGCTTGACCTGGTTGGGCGTCGGGTGGCGGTCGAACTGAACCTGGACATCGTGCCGCGCAGCCAGCACGACAGCACCGCGTTGAGCGAAGGCGACCAGGTGGAAGTTGTCCACGCCATCGGCGGCGGCTAGGCCCCCGCGCTTCACCTGCAAGTCCCTCAACCTTCAAGAGGATTACCGATGAGCAACGTTCGTAGCGACAAGCCCTTCACCCTGGCCGGTCGTACCTTCCAGTCGCGCCTGCTGGTTGGCACCGGCAAGTACCGTGACATGGAAGAAACCCGCCTGGCCATCGAGGCCTCGGGTGCCGAGATCGTCACCGTCGCCGTGCGCCGGACCAACATCGGCCAGAACCCGGGCGAGCCGAACCTGCTCGACGTACTGCCGCCAGACCGCTACACCATCCTGCCGAACACCGCCGGTTGCTACGACGCGGTCGAAGCCGTGCGCACCTGCCGCCTGGCGCGTGAACTGCTCGACGGCCACAACCTGGTCAAGCTGGAAGTCCTGGCCGACCAGAAAACCCTGTTCCCCAACGTGATCGAAACCCTCAAGGCCGCCGAAGTGCTGGTCAAGGACGGTTTCGACGTGATGGTCTACACCAGCGATGATCCGATCATCGCCCGCCAACTGGCCGAAGCCGGCTGCATCGCGGTCATGCCGCTGGCTGGTCTGATCGGTACTGGCCTGGGGATCTGCAACCCGTACAACCTGCAGATCATCCTCGAAGAAGCCAAGGTGCCCGTGCTGGTGGACGCCGGTGTCGGTACCGCTTCCGACGCCACCATCGCCATGGAACTGGGTTGCGAGGCGGTGCTGATGAACTCGGCGATTGCCCACGCGCAGCAGCCGATCATGATGGCCGAAGCCATGAAACACGCCATCGTCGCCGGCCGCCTTGCCTACCTGGCCGGCCGCATGCCGAAAAAACTCTATGCCAGCGCCTCGTCGCCGCTGGATGGCCTGATCAAGTAAGAGCCTCTGATGACTGAATCGCAAGAATCGCCGATCGCCGCCGAAGGCGAAGAGCGCCAACACCGCCGTATCAAGAGTTTCGTGATGCGCGCCGGTCGCATGACCGAAGGCCAGCAACGCGGCCTGGACCAAGGCGGCCCGCTGTTCATCCTGAAGCTGGCCGACAGCCCGGTCGATTACGACCAGGTGTTCGGCCGCTCGGCGCCACGCACCCTGGAGATCGGTTTCGGCATGGGGCACTCCTTGCTGGAGATGGCCGCCGCCGCGCCGGATCAGGACTTCATCGGTGTCGAAGTGCACCGTCCGGGTGTCGGCGCACTCCTCAACGGTGTGCTGACCCAGGGCCTGAAGAACCTGCGGGTGTATGACTGCGATGCCATCGAGGTGCTGAACACGTGCGTCGCTGACGGCAGCCTCGATCGCCTGATGCTGTTCTTCCCTGATCCGTGGCACAAAAGCCGTCACCACAAACGCCGCATCGTCCAGCCGGAGTTCGCCGAACTGGTGCGTCGCAAGTTGAAGGTGGGCGGTGTATTCCATATGGCGACCGACTGGGAACCGTATGCCGAATACATGCTGGAAGTGATGAATGTCGCGCCGGGTTATCGCAACCAGGCGGCGGATGGCACCTATGTGCCGCGTCCTGAAGAACGCCCGATCACCAAGTTCGAACGCCGTGGCGAGCGATTGGGGCACGGGGTTTGGGATTTGAAGTACGAGAAACTGGCTGACTGATGTAGCGGGACCGCTGTGCGGTCCTTCGCGAGCAAGCTCGCTCCTACTGGTCTCGAATACACCGGACCTTTAGGCGCGAGCTTGTCGAGGCGACGAGGCGTCGCGATTGCTTTATCCCCGCCGATCAGCCACCACGCCGATCAACACCAGCACCACCAGCAACACCGGCGCCAGCGCGTAGTTGTTGAACTGGCCCAGTCCCTTCACCACCCACGGGGTGGCATAGATCAGCGCAGCGCCGCTGCCGATCAGCACCAGCAGGGCCATGAACGGCACCCGCAAAGCCCCGGCCAGGCCGCCGAGGCGTCCTTCGACCCAGCTTTTGATATCGGTGCCGAACAGCACCAGCAGGCAGCCGACCAGCGCCAGCGAGATTTCCGACAGGTTGCTACGGCTCCAGCGGGAGATGGTTGAGAGCAGGTCGAGTACCAGGTCCATGCGCTTTCCTTAGGTCAAGAAGTACTGCAACAGGTCGTTGAGGAACAACTGGCCGCGTGCAGTGGCGACCAGTCGCGTCGGTTCGACTTGTAAAAGGCCTTTTTGTTCTGCTTCCCGGCGCGCCGCGGTGAGTTGTTCCAGTGGCAGCCCGGTTCGCTGGCTGAACAGCACAGCGTCGACGCCGTCGGTCAGGCGCAGGGCGTTCATCAGGAATTCGAAGGGCAGTTCATCCACCGGTAGCAGCTTTTCGCCGGCCTTGAAGGCCTTGGCCGGGTTCAGGTAGTCCTTGGGCAGACGGGTTTTCCAGGTGCGCAGAATGCGGCCGTCCGGGTGGCTGAGCTTGCCGTGCGCGCCCGCGCCGATGCCGATGAAGTCGCCGAAGCTCCAGTAGTTCAGGTTGTGCCGGGCCGCCCGTCCGGCCTGGGCGTAGGCGGAGACTTCGTACTGGTGGAAGCCGTTTTGCGCGAGCAGGGCCTGGCCGGCTTCCTGGATATCCCAGAGGATGTCGTCTTCCGGCAGCACCGGCGGCTGGTTCCAGAACACGGTGTTCGGCTCCAGGGTCAACTGGTACCAGGACAGGTGCGTCGGGCCGAGGTCGATGGCTTGTTGCAGGTCGGCCAGGGCGTCGTCCAGCGATTGGTCCGGCAGCCCGTGCATCAGGTCCAGGTTGAAGTTGTCGAACCCGGCATTGCGCGCCATGGCGGCGGCGCGGATCGCTTCGTCGCCGTTATGGATGCGGCCGAGCGCTTCGAGCTTGGCCTGCTGGAAGCTCTGGATGCCGATGGACAGCCGATTGATGCCCAACTGCCGGTAAGCCTTGAACTTCTCTTGTTCGAAGGTCCCCGGGTTGGCTTCGAGGGTGATCTCGATATCGCTGGCAAACGGAATGCGCTGCTCCACCCCGACCAGCAGGCGGCCCAGCGCCTTGGCGCTGAACAGGCTGGGCGTGCCGCCGCCAAAGAAGATCGAGCTGATCGGCCGGCCATATACGGCGTGCAATTCCTGGTCGAGGTCGGCCAGCAACGCGTCGACGTAGGCCTCTTCAGGCAGCTCGGGGGTGGCGGCGTGGGAGTTGAAGTCGCAATACGGGCATTTGCGCACGCACCACGGAATATGGATGTACAGCGCCAAAGGCGGCAGATGCGGCAAGGCCGCCCTTGGTGTTTGGGACGTGAAGCCAGCCTCGCCCAGATGCAGTGGCTGTGCCGGCGTTTTTTCGGTCATGCCAGGCCCAGACGTTGACGCAGCAGGCTCATGGCGCGGGCGCGGTGACTCAGTTGGTTCTTCTCGGCCGGCGCCAGTTCGGCGCTGGAGCATTCACGCTCCGGGACCCAGAACAGCGGGTCGTAGCCGAAGCCGTGTTCGCCGCTGGCGGCGGTCAGGATGCGGCCGTGCCACAGCCCTTCGCAGAGGATCGGCAGTGGATCATCGGCGTGGCGGACCAGCGCCAGGACGCAGACGAACTGCGCGCCACGTTCGGCTTCCGGGACATCTTTCAGAGCGTCCAGCAGCTTGGCGTTGTTCGCCGCATCGCCCTTGCCGTCGGCATAGCGCGCCGAATAGATGCCGGGTGCGCCGCCGAGGAAGTCCACCGCCAGCCCCGAATCGTCGGCCAGTGCCGGCAGGCCGGAGATGCGCGCGGCATTGCGGGCCTTGAGGATGGCGTTCTCGACGAACGACAGGCCGGTTTCTTCCGGCTCGACGCTGCTGAATTCACCGATGGAGCGCAGTTGCACGGTGTCACCGAGCATGGCCTGCAGTTCCTTGAGTTTGCCGGCGTTGTGGCTGGCCAATACGAGTTGCTTGATGTTCATCATTCGCCTGGGAAGACTTCCTGGTTGAAGCTGAAGGTGTTGTTGGCGTCGCCCGAGCCGACCGTGATCGAGAAGGTCAGGGTTTCCGGCTGGTCCACCGGGAACTGGGCCAGGTAATAGACGGCGCCCTGGTCGCTGACCTGTTTGAAGCTCAGGTTGTTCTTGCGGCTGGTCAGGTCACTGACGGTGCCGCTGACGTTCGCGGGGCCCGGCTTGCCGGCCTTGAGCACGGCAATATTGAGCACGCCCTGGTTCTTGCTGCGTACCAGCCCGCTGGCCTGCGCCGTTTGGGGCTGCAGGAATGTGGAGTTGAAGACGCTGTAATGCACGGTGACATCGCCGAAGACTTCCTTGCGCTCCGGTTTTGCGGCATCGGCAGCCAGCACTGGCAGGGCCAGGCACAGGCTGAACAGAAACATGGCTAGGCGACGCATGATCGTATCCTCTGATTGGGCGAATTAGACCGCGACCTTGTGCTCCTGCAGGCCGGGGCTGCTTACACGATAAATGCCGATTTCCCCTAAAAGATTAGGCCAAAGCCGGCCGCCCCATCCGTTGCGGTGACGATTGTCCACCGCCAGGCGGTTGAGGACCTGCGCACGGCGTTCGCTGCACAGCGCCTCGAAGTCTTCGAAGGTGCAGAAATGGATGTTCGGCGTGTTGTACCAGGTATACGGCATGAAGTCCGAGACCGGCATGCGACCCTTGGTCGCGAGGTACCAGCGGCAGCGCCAGTGGCCGAAGTTGGGGAAGGTGATGATGCACTGGCGGCCCACCCGCAGCATTTCGTCGAGGATCCGGTCCGGGTACTCCACGGCCTGCAGGGCCTGGGTCATGACCACCACGTCGAAGCTGTTGCTGGCGAAGTTGCCCAGGCCCTTGTCGAGGTCCTGTTCGATGACGTTGACGCCCTTGGCCACGCACTGGGCGATATTGTCGGCGTCGATTTCCAGGCCATAGCCCGCGACCTGCTTGGTGTCGCGCAGCGAAGCCAGCAGTTCACCGTTACCGCAACCGAGGTCGAGCACGCGGCTGCCGGCGGGGATCCAGTCCTGGATGATTTCCAAATCGGCTCTCATGGATTCCTCAGCAGACGATGCGGTTCATGTAGTTGGAGAAACCCTGGATGTAGCGCGGGGTCGGGATCAGGAAGGCGTCGTGGCCGTAAGGCGAGTCGATATCCAGGTAGCAGACGTTTTTCCGCGCGGCGATCAGGGCGTCGACGATTTCCCGCGAGCGGGCCGGGGAGAAGCGCCAGTCCGTGGTGAAGGACATCACGCAGTAGTCCGCCGTGACATGGGCCAGGGTCGCCGCGAGGTCGCCGCCGTGGCTGGCGGCCGGGTCGAAGTAGTCCAGCGCCTTGGTCATCAGCAGGTAGGTGTTGGCGTCGAAGCGGCCGGAGAATTCCTCGCCCTGGTAGCGCAGGTAGCTTTCGACCTGGAACTCGACACTGTGGAAGTCGTAGTTGAGCTTGTCGCTCTTCAGTTCGCGGCCGAATTTCTCGCCCATGGAGTCATCGGACAGGTAGGTGATGTGGCCCACCATGCGGGCCAGCATCAGACCGCGCTTGGGGATCACGCCCTGGTCCTGGAATGAACCGCCGTGGAATTCCGGGTCGGTGAGGATGGCCTGGCGTGCCACTTCGTTGAAGGCGATGTTCTGGGCCGAGAGCTTGGGTGCCGAGGCGATGTCCAGGCAGTGGCGCACGCGGTCCGGGTAGGTGATGGTCCATTGCAGTGCTTGCATGCCGCCGAGGCTGCCGCCCACCACCGCCGCCCACTGGTGGATGCCGAGCCGGTCGGCCAGGCGCGCCTGGCTGTGCACCCAGTCTTCCACCGTCAGCACCGGGAAGTCGGCGCCGTAGGGCTTGCCGGTCGCCGGATTGACGCTGCTCGGGCCGGTACTGCCGTTGCAGCCGCCGAGGTTGTTCAGGCTGACCACGAAGAAACGGTTGGTATCGATGGGCTTGCCGGGGCCGATGCAACTGTCCCACCAGCCGGGCTTGCGGTCGTCGGCGCTGTGGTAGCCGGCGGCGTGATGGTGACCGGACAACGCGTGGCAGATCAGCACGGCGTTGCTGGCACTGCTGTTGAGCGTGCCGTAGGTTTCGTAGACCAGCTCGTAGGAGGCCAGGGCGCGACCGCAGGCCAGGGCCAGGGGCTCGTCGAACTGCGCCAGTTGCGGTGTTACCAGACCGACCGAATCTTCGGGAAAGACAGTGGACATCGACCCTGCTCACATCTGAATGAGGCGTAAGTCTAAAGACCACCGGAGTGGGCGGCAAGCAATGTGCCGGGGGTTGCGGGAATCGATACCGGGCCCGGCGCCACGGGTGTTCGTGGCGCGGGCCTGGCGGGTGTCGCTGACGCTACGATCAGACCAGCCGACGCAACACTTCGGGCATGAGGGTCATGGCCGCGAGGTTGTTGATGACCAGCATGTCGAGCAGCTTGAGCGCCATGAACGCCAGGATCGGCGAGATGTCCAGGCCGCCCAGGTTCGGCAGGATGCGGCGGAACGGGGCGAGGAACGGGTCGCAGATCTGGTTGATCAGCTCGGCGCCCGGGTTGTGGCTGCCTGGCGCGACCCAGGAAAGGATCACGCTGATGATCAGGGCGTAGAAGAAGATGTTGAGGAACAGCGCGGTGACCCCGATCAGCGACCAGATCAGCAACTGCAAAGGGTTGCCGATGGTGCCGTAGAGCAGCATCAGGATCGCGCCCATCAGCGCCATCTGTACGATGATCGCCAGCACCAGCGAAGACATGTCCAGGCCGAACAGGCTCGGGATGATCCGGCGCATGGGTTTCAGCAGCGGCTGGGTGGCGCGCACGGCGAACTGGCTGAGCGGGTTGTAGAAGTTCGCGCGGACCAGTTGCAGGATGAAGCGCAGCATGATGATCAGCAGATAAAGACTGCCGATGGTCTGCAGGATGAAAATTGCAGCGGTACTCAGTCCGATCATTTCACGCTCCTTAGTTGCCCAGTTGTTCGGCCATTTCCGCCGAACGATGTGCCGCGGCGCCCAGCGCCTTCTCTACCAGTGCTTCGAAACCATCAGCCTGGAACGATTTGATTGCCGCTTCGGTGGTGCCGTTGGGCGAGGTGACCCGGCGGCGCAGCTCGGCGGCGTCGACATCGCTGGACACTGCCATGTGCGCGGCGCCCAAGGCGGTTTGCAGGGTCAGCCTGGAGGCGGTTTCTCGCGGCAGGCCGAGTTTTTCGCCGGCGGCGGTCATGGCCTCGATCAGCAGGAAGAAGTACGCCGGGCCGCTGCCGGACACGGCGGTGACCGCGTCCAGTTGTTGCTCGCTGTCCAGCCACAGGGCGATGCCCACCGCCGAAAGCAGTTGCTCGGCTTGCTCGCGTTGCTGTGCGCTGACTTCGGCGGTGGCGTACAGGCCGCTCACGCCCTGGCGCAGCAGTGCCGGGGTGTTGGGCATGCAGCGAACGATCGGCTGCGCACCGAGCCAGTTGTTCATGCTGGCGCAGGTGATGCCGGCGGCGATGGAGACCACCAGTTGCTCGGGTTTCAGGCTTGGCTTCAAGGCTTCGCAGACCGCTTTCATGGCCTGCGGCTTGACCGCCAGTACGACAACGTCGGCGCCTTCGACGGCGCTGGCGTTGTCTGCGAACAGTTCGATGCCGTGTTCGGCGTGGATTTTCGCCCGTTGCTCGGCGCCCGGGTCGCTGGCGCGGATCTGCGCGGCTTCCAGGCCCTGGGCGCGCAGGCCGCCGATCAGGCTGGCGGCCATGTTGCCTGCGCCGATAAAGGCAATACGAGTCTTGCTCATGTCAGGTCCTTGATAGAAGAAGGTGAAAGGTGCATGGATCAGGCCTGGCCATAGTCGCGGGCGCCGAACAGCGCGGTGCCGATGCGGACCCAGGTCGCGCCTTGGGCGATGGCGCTTTCCAGGTCATGGCTCATGCCCATGGACAGGGTGTCGAGGCCCAGTCCGAGGCTGTCTTGAAGGTCCCGCACGCGGGCGAAGGCGGCGTCTTGCGCGGCGCGGTCGTCGGTGGGTTCGGGAATGGCCATCAGGCCGCGCAGGCGCAGGTTCGGCAGCGCGGCGACGGCGGCGGCCAGGGCCGGCAGGTCTTCGGGCGTGCAGCCGGACTTGCTGTCCTCGCCGCTGACGTTGACCTGCAGGCACAGGTTCAGCGGCGCCAGGTTGGCCGGGCGTTGTTCCGAGAGGCGTTGTGCGATTTTCAGTCGATCCACCGAGTGTACCCAGTCGAAATGTTCGGCAATGGCGCGGGTCTTGTTCGACTGAATGGGGCCGATGAAGTGCCAGGTCAAGGGCAGGTCGGTCAATTCTTCCTGTTTGCCGAGTGCTTCCTGAAGGTAATTCTCGCCGACATCGCGCACGCCGGCGGCGAAGGCTTCACGCACGGCTTCGGCGGGTTTGGTCTTGCTCACGGCCAGCAACTGGATGCTCGCAGGGTCACGTCCGCAAGCCGCGGCGGCGCCCTGGATGCGCCCGGCAAGCGTGGAAAGGTTGTCTGCTATGGTGGACATGGATTCGATGCCAGCGGGTCATTGGGTCCGGGGCATTCTACCCGCTTGTCAGTCTTTGGGGAGTCTTATGGAAATGACCGGGCTGTTGGCCCTGGCGCTCAGGGAGAGCGCTTCCGATCTGCACCTGGCGGCTGGCCGGGTGCCGAATATTCGTGTGGATGGGCAGATGCGTCCATTGGATCTGCCGCCTCTGGAACCGGCGACGATGCGGGCGCTGCTTGCGCAGATCATGACTGAACGGCAGCAGCGCGAGTTCGAGGAGCGCCGCGACCTGGACTTCGCCGTGGCCTTGCCGGACACACCGCGTTGCCGGGTGAATGCCTTCGAACAATTGCATGGCGCCGGGGCGGTCTTGCGTTTGCTGCCGGAGCGGGTGCCGAGCCTGGAACAACTGGGGCTGGGAGAGGCGTTCAAGCGGTTGGTGGACGTCGACTCCGGGCTGGTGCTGGTCACCGGGCCCACCGGGTCGGGCAAGTCCACCACCCTGGCCGCGCTGGTGGAGCATCTGAATCGCCAGCGCGCCTTGCACATTCTCACGCTGGAAGACCCTGTCGAGTTCATCCATGAGCCGCTGCGCAGCCAGGTCAATCAGCGTGAAATCCACCGCCACAGCCTTGGTTTCGCCCAGGCCTTGCGAGCGGCGCTGCGTCAGGACCCGGACGTCATCATGCTCGGCGAACTGCGCGACCTGGAAACCATCCGCCTGGCCCTGACCGCTGCGGAAACCGGGCATCTGGTGCTGGCGACGCTGCACACGGCGTCGGCGGTGAAAAGCATCGACCGCATCGTCGATGTCTTCGCCGGCGAGGAAAAGGCGATGGTGCGCAGCTTGTTGGCCGAGTCGTTGCGGGCTGTGGTGTCGCAAGTGCTGGTGCCGCGAGCGGCAGGCGGGCGGGTCGCCGTGCAGGAGATCCTGGTGGCGACCCCCGCTGTGCGCAACCTGATTCGCGAAGGCAAACAGGCGCAGTTGTATTCAGCGATGCAGACCGGCGCGGGACAGGGGATGCAAACCCTGGACAGTTGTCTTCAGGGGTTGCTGGCGCGAGGAGACATCAGTGGGGAGTGTGCCCGGGCGAACATGCGTTCGCCCTCGGCCTTCTAGCGTTTGGCCAGGCGCAACTGTTCTTGCTGTTGCGGCAGTACGCGTTTGGCCACCACGTAGCGTTTGTCCCAGTACGGCTTGTTCAGCGTGTCGATGGTGACGCGCTTGCCGGTACGCGGGGCATGGATGAAGCGGTCGTTGCCGAGGTAGATGGCAACATGGTTCACCCGGCGGCTCTTGATGTTGAAGAACAGCAGGTCACCCGGCTTGAGGTCGCTGCGTGCGACTTTCACGCCGTGGTCGCCATTGGCCATGGCGTTGGAGGTGCGCGGCAGGTCTACTGCGTCGATATCGTTGAAGGCGTACTTGACCAGGCCACTGCAATCGAAGCCCTTGCCCGGGGTGCTGCCGCCCCAGCGATAAGGCGTACCCAACTGGTTGACGGCGCGGCTGAGCACGTCACTGCTCTGGCTCGGCGGCATCTGTGCCACCGTCTGCGAGGTGCCGTGGTTGCGGCGCGAGTGCTGGGGCTTGCTGGCTACGCTCTTGGTAGAGCGGGTGGCCGTGGAATGGGCGGTCGATCCGGAAAAGCCGGTGGGAAGACGTTGCTCACGGTTGGTGGCGTGGGCGGCCAGTGGCAATAATAGGCAAATAGTTAGCCATGTCTTGAAAAATGAACGCATTAGGCAGGGCTCTTGTTGGTGTAGGCGCGCAACTTTATAACAGCTTTTTGGTCATTTTCTGATCCACTGGTCGTCTCAAAAGTGTCATACGTCGGCTCGATCGGAAAAAGTCACATATTTACTTAGAAAATTTTTCTCTAACCGCGCGAGGCTATGAATGAACGGTTATCAACAGGAAGGGCGTCCTGACACCCACAGCAAGGTCATTGGTTACCTGTTGTGGATATTCGGTTTTCTGGGCGCGCACCGCTTTTATTACGGCAAGCCGGTCACCGGGACGATCTGGTTTTGCACCATCGGGCTGCTGGGTATCGGCTGGCTGATCGACCTGTTCCTGATCCCGGCCATGGACCGCGAAGCCGACCTGCGCTTTCACGCCGGTCCGTTGGACTACACCGTGGCGTGGCTGCTGCTGACCTTTCTCGGGGTGTTCGGCGTACACCGCATGTATCAGGGCAAATGGATCACGGGCGTGATCTACCTGTTCACTGGCGGGTTGTTCCTGTTCGGTGTGCTGTATGACTTCTGGACGCTGAATACGCAGGTTTCGATGAAGAACGCGCAACAGCGCTACTGAAAAAAAGGCCCTGATTCGCATCAGGGCCTTTTCATTTGGCGCGGGGGATTACTGGCGGGTCTGGCGCTGCTGCAACAGCAGGTTGTTGAAGCCGCTGCCGGCCAGTTGCTTCTGGGCCACGGTCAGTTGTTCGCGGTTGCTGAACGGGCCGACCAGCACCCGGTACCAGGTCTCTTCCTTGACCGTACCGGACTCCACCTGCACCGACTGGCCGAGCAGGATGATCTGCGCGCGCACCTTGTCGGCATCCGCCTGTTTGCGGAACGAGCCCGCCTGCAGATAGAACTGCGTGGTGGCGGCCGGCTTGATCACCGGCGGCGCCGGAGGCGGAACCTCGCCGTTGAGCGCGGCCTGGGCCCGGGCAGTGTCGATCTTCGCCGCTTCCGCTGGCGTGACCGGCGGCTGCGCCGGGACGGGCGGGGTTTTCTCAGGCACGGCTTCCGGCGGCACGATCACTTCCGACTCTGGCAGCAGGGTATAGAAGTCGTACTTCGGCTTCACCGGCTGCTGTGGACTTGGCGGTGTCTTGTTCGCCTCGGCGACCTTGTCGGCCTTCTGCTGCTCGGGCTTCTCCCGCTTGACCTCATCCCGACCCGGTTCGAGCTTCATCAGGAACACGATGAAGGCACCGACCGTCAGGCCGATCGCCATCCACAACCAGCCCGGAATCGGCTTTTTCGCTGGTGCCTGGTAGCGGCTGGCGCCGCGCTTCGGGGCGGGTTTCTTCTTGGCTGCCAACTTACATACGCTCCAGGGTTTCCAGGCCCAGCAGCTCCAGGCCCTGTTTCAGGGTGCGACCGGTCAGGGCCGCCAGGCGCAAGCGGCTCTGTTGTTGTTCCGGGGTTTCGGCGCCGAGGATCGGGCAGTTCTCGTAGAAGCTGGAGAACAGGCCGGCCACGTCGTACAGGTAGCTGCAGAGCACGTGCGGGGTGCCTTTCTCGGCGACGTTGTTGAGGATCTCGGCAAACTGCGCCAGGCGTGCGGCCAGGTCTTGTTCCTGCTGGGCTTGCAGAACGATCTGACCTTCAACTTCGCTGAAGTCCTTGCCGAGCTTGCGGAATACGCCGGCCACGCGGGTGTAGGCGTACAGCAGGTAAGGCGCGGTGTTGCCTTCGAAGTTCAGCATCAGGTCGAAGTTGAAGCTGTAGTCGCTGGTGCGGTGCTTGGACAGGTCGGCGTATTTGACGGCGCCGATACCGACCACCTTGGCAATGGCGCGAAGGTCGTCTTCCGGCAGTTCCGGGTTCTTTTCCTTCACCAGGGTGTAGGCGCGTTCCTTGGCTTCGGTCAGCAGGTCGATCAGCTTCACGGTGCCGCCGTCGCGGGTCTTGAATGGACGACCGTCCGCGCCGTTCATGGTGCCGAAGCCCATGTGCTCGGTCTGCATCGGGTGGCTGATGAAGCCGGCGCGGCGGGCCACTTCGAACACTTGCTGGAAGTGCAGGGCCTGGCGCTGGTCGACGAAGTACAGCGCGCGGTCGGCGTGTAGGACATTGCTGCGGTAGCGCACGGCCGCGAGGTCGGTGGTGGCGTAGAGATAGCCGCCGTCGGCTTTCTGCACGATCACGGGCAGCGGGTCGCCGTCGGCGGTCTTGAATTCTTCGAGGAACACGCACTGCGCGCCATTGCTTTCGACCAGCAGGCCCTTGGCCTTGAGGTCGCTGACCACGTTGGCGAGGTCGTCGTTATAGGCGCTTTCGCCCATCACGTCGGCCGGGGTCAGTTTGACGTTGAGCAGTTCGTAGGTCTTCTGGCAGTGCGACAGCGAGATGTCCTTGAAGCGGGTCCACAGCGTCAGGCAGTCGGCGTCGCCGGCCTGCAGCTTGACCACCAGACCACGGGCACGGTCGGCGAAGGCTTCGGATTCGTCGAAACGCTTCTTGGCGGCGCGGTAGAAGTTTTCCAGGTCCGACAGCTCGTCGCTGGTGATCGGGTTCTCTTCCAGGTAGGCCAGCAGCATGCCGAACTGGGTGCCCCAGTCGCCGACGTGGTTCTGCCGGATCACCTCGTCGCCGAGGAACTCCAGAACCCGGGCCACGGCGTCGCCGATGATGGTCGAGCGCAGGTGGCCTACGTGCATTTCCTTGGCCAGGTTCGGCGCGGACAGGTCGATGACCACTTTCTGCTGCGGGCCGGCCTTGTGTACGCCGAGCTTGGCGTCGGCCAGGGCGGCGTCCAGGCGCGAAGCCAGGGCCTGGGTGTTCTGGAAGAAATTGAGGAAGCCGGGGCCGGCGATCTCGACCTTGCTGATCTGCGGATCGGCAGGCAGCGCGGCGATGAGCTTCTCGGCCAGGTCGCGGGGCTTCATGCCGGCCGGCTTGGCCAGCATCATGGCGATGTTGCTGGCGAAATCGCCGTGGGTCTTGTCCCGGGCGTTCTCCACCTGGATCGCCGGCGTCAGCCCTTCAGGCAGCACACCGTCGAGGGTGAGTTGGGTCAGGGCTTGCTGGATGAGCTGGCGAATGGTGTCTTTCATGGGATTCTCTTTCGACCGCAAGCGCGGCGGCGCTTCGATGCGCAGGTGGAAAAACTGGGCATTATCCGTTGCTGGTGCAAGGTTGCCAACCTTTGGGCCGGCGCTAGTACAGATCTACCGGGTCCACATCCAGCGACCAGCGCACCTGGCGCCCGCTGGGTAACTGTTCCAACACTAGCAACCAGGCACTGATCAGTCGATGCAACGGCGCCCGCGCATTGGCCTGCAGCAGCAGTTGCGCGCGGTAGCGACCGGCGCGGCGTTCCATCGGCGCGGGGACCGGCCCCAGCAATTCGATCCCATGCAGACCTTGCTCGGCCAGCAATCGTTCGGCCGCGGAGCAGGCTTCGTCGAGAAAACCTTCGGCCTGGCCCGGCTTGTGCGCCTCCGCGCGCAGCAGGGCGAGGTGCGCGAACGGCGGCAGGCCGGCGGCGCGGCGCTCGCTCAGGGCCTGCTCGGCAAAGGCGAAGTAGCCCTGTTCGGTCAGTTGCACCAATAAAGGATGGTCGGCGAGGTGGGTCTGGATGATCACTTTGCCCGGCTCCTCGGCCCGCCCGGCGCGCCCGGCAACCTGCACGATCAACTGGGCCATGCGCTCGGCGGCGCGGAAGTCGCCGGAGAACAGCCCACCATCGGCATCGAGGATCGCCACCAGGGTGACCCGCGGGAAGTGGTGCCCTTTGGCCAGCATCTGCGTGCCGACCAGAATGCACGGCTGGCCGCGCTGGATGGTGTTGAACAACTGGTTCATCGCGTCCTTGCGCGAGGTGCTGTCGCGGTCCACCCGTAGAACCGGGAAATCGGGGAACAGAATGCTCAGCCGCTCCTCGGCGCGCTCGGTGCCGGCGCCCACCGGCCGCAGATCGACGTGGTTGCACTGCGGGCACTGGCGCGGAATGCGTTCTTCATGCCCGCAATGGTGGCAGCGCAGTTCTCCGGAGCGCTGGTGCACGGTCATGCGCGCATCGCAGCGCGGGCATTCGGACAGCCAGCCGCAGTCGTGGCAGAGCAGGGTCGGGGCAAAGCCGCGGCGATTGAGGAACACCAGGACTTGCTGGCCGGCGGCGAGGGTCTGGGCGATGGCCTGCTGCATCGGGCCGCTGATGCCGCTGTCCAGTGGTCGGCTTTTCACATCCAGGCGCAGGAACCGCGGGGCTTGCGCACCGCCGGCGCGGTGGTTCAGGCGCAGCAGGCCGTAGCGGCCGGAGTGAGCGTTGTGCAGGCTTTCCAGCGAGGGCGTCGCCGAGCCCAGCAGGATCGGGATGTTTTCCTGCCGCGCGCGCACCAGCGCCAGGTCGCGGGCGTGGTAGCGCAGGCCTTCTTGCTGTTTGTAGGAGCCGTCGTGCTCCTCGTCGATGATGATCAGCCCGGGATTCTTCATCGGCGTGAACAGTGCCGAGCGAGTGCCGATGATGATATCGGCCTCGCCGTCGCGGGCGGCGAGCCAGGCGTCCAGGCGCTCGCGGTCGTTGACCGCCGAGTGCAGCAGGGCGATGCGCGCATTGAAACGCTGCTCGAAGCGGGCCAGGGTCTGCGGCCCGAGGTTGATCTCGGGAATCAGGATCAGCGCCTGCTTGCCGGCTTCGAGGGTTTCGCGGATCAGTTGCAGGTAGACCTCGGTCTTGCCGCTGCCGGTCACCCCGGCCAGCAGGAAGGCGTGGAACGTATCGAAACCGGCGCGCACGGTGTGGAAGGCGGCGCGCTGTTCATCGTTGAGCGGCAGTTCCGGCTGCGCCAGCCAGTGTTCGTGGCGGGCCTGCGGGGCATGGCGGCGCACTTCGACCTCCACCATCTCCTTGGCCAGCAACAGGTCGAGGCTGTCCTTGCTCAGCCCCAACTTGCCCAGCAGGCCATGGGCAACGCCATGAGGGTGCTGGGCGAGGGTGGCGAGGGCTTCACGCTGGCGCGGCGCGCGGGCGATGCGCGGATCATCCTGGCGAGCGTTGAGTGCGACTTGCCAGAAGCGTTCCTGGCGCGCTTCGGCGGGTTCGCCCTGGCGCAACAGCACCGGCAGCGCCCAGCTCAGGGTATCGCCGAGGCTGTGCTGATAATACTGGGCGGTCCACAGGCAGAGTTTGAACAGCGCCGGCGGCAGCGGCGAGACCGGGTCGAGCAGGGCGATCGCCGGCTTGAGCTTGTCTGCGGGCACTTCGCTGTGTTCGGCGACCTCCACCAGCACGCCGATCATCTCCCGGCGCCCGAACGGCACGCGCACGCGCATGCCCGGTGTGAGCGTCTGGCGCGCCATGCTCGCCGTGGCCCTGTAGTCGAACAGCCGCCGTAGTGGCGAGGGCAGGGCAAGGCGAAGAATGACGTCGGACACGCGGAGGCTTCTCTGTAAGGGTAATTCCAGATGCCCGCGAGCCTAGCAGACGACAGTCGGTGCAAGCGACAACTTGCGCTGAGGCTTCGCTCTGGTATTATTCGCCGCCTAATTACGTGCGGTATTCAACAATGGTGTTGGGTGGCGGCACGCAGTCGAGGAAATGGCCATGAAAGCAGATATTCATCCAGTTTACGAAGCGGTTGCGGTCACCTGCAGCTGCGGCAACAAGTTCGAAACCCGTTCGACCTTCGGCAAACCACTGCCAATCGACGTGTGCAACGAGTGCCACCCGTTCTACACCGGTAAGCAGAAGACTCTGGATACCGGCGGCCGCGTACAGCGCTTCGCAGATCGTTTCGGTACGTTCGGCAAGAAGTAAGAATGCGCTTGGCTGGCCCTATAGGTCTGGCTTGGTTGCAAAAAAAGGCGCCCCTTGTGGGCGCTTTTTTTGTGGGCGCGATTTGGCAGTTGCCGGCTTTGGCGTTCTCTCTGGCGACCATTTCGAAGCGGTGCTGGATCGTTCCCGCAAAGGGGCGCTGAAACCGGGTCAGCAGCGTTGGTGGCTGCAATTGACCGACCCGAGCATGCTGGAAAGGGCCAGAAGATAAAAAATTGTGGACATTTTTTTGCTCGATTGTACACATCGAAAGCCGCGTACTACGCGGCTCTTGGCGGAAAGTCGTAGCTTAAAGGCCTTGACACAAGTGACCGGGCAGTCTTGTCGGCCCTTGGCTCTTTGCGTATCCTCGGCGGTCCGTCAGAACAGTAAACAAGCGGAATGCCCACCATGTCAGACCTGAAAACTGCCGCTCTTGAATATCATGCTCAGCCTCGTCCGGGGAAACTGAGCGTAGAGCTTACCAAACCAACCGCAACCGCTCGTGACCTGGCGCTGGCCTACAGCCCGGGCGTCGCGGAGCCGGTGCGTGAAATCGGTCGCGATCCCGAGCTGGCCTACAAGTACACCGGCAAGGGCAATCTGGTAGCAGTGATCTCCGACGGTACCGCCATTCTTGGCCTGGGTAACCTCGGCCCACTGGCTTCCAAGCCAGTGATGGAAGGCAAGGGTGTTCTGTTCAAGCGTTTCGCCGGTATCGACGTGTTCGACATCGAAGTCGACTCCGAAAGCCCGCAAGCCTTCATCGACACCGTCAAGCGCATCTCCATCACCTTCGGTGGCATCAACCTCGAAGACATCAAGGCACCTGAGTGCTTCGAGATCGAGCGCGCCCTGATCGAACAGTGCGACATCCCGGTTTTCCACGATGACCAGCACGGCACCGCCATCGTGACCGCCGCCGGCATGATCAACGCCCTGGAAATCGCTGGCAAAACCCTGGCCGACGCCAAGATCGTCTGCCTGGGCGCCGGTGCTGCGGCCATCTCCTGCATGAAACTGCTGGTGAGCATGGGCGCGAACATCGAGAACATCTTCATGGTTGACCGTACTGGCGTGATCCACGCTGGCCGCGACGACCTGAATCAGTACAAGGCCGTATTCGCCCACGCTACCGACAAGCGCAGCCTGGCCGATGCTCTGGACGGCGCCGACGTGTTCGTCGGTCTGTCCGGTCCGAACCTGCTGAGCGCTGAAGGCCTGAAGTCGATGGCGCCAAACCCTATCGTCTTCGCCTGCTCCAACCCGGATCCGGAAATCTCGCCAGAGCTGGCCCACGCCACTCGTAACGACGTGATCATGGCTACCGGTCGTTCCGACTACCCGAACCAGGTCAACAACGTTCTGGGCTTCCCGTTCATCTTCCGCGGTGCCCTGGACGTTCGCGCCAAGCGCATCAACGAAGAAATGAAGATCGCCGCCGCCAACGCTCTGAAAGACCTGGCCAAGCTGCCAGTTCCGAAAGAAGTCTGCGACGCGTACGGCGTTGCGGGTCTGGAATTCGGCCGTGAGTACATCATTCCGAAGCCGATGGACTCGCGTCTGCTGACCGTCGTTTCCGATGCCGTGGCCAAAGCCGCCATCGAGACTGGCGTAGCGACCCTGCCGTACCCGAAACACTACCCGCTGACCAGCGTGGATGAAGTGTTCAACGGTTGATCCGCTGACGTAACAAAAGAAAGCCCCGGCTCGTGAGAGTCGGGGCTTTTTTGTTGGGCAAACATGGTGGTTTGGCGCGGAACCTGTGGGACCAACCGTTAGCCGCGAAGGGCCGCTCCCGCAGAATCGTGAGCGGCCGGTTTCAGGATGCAGGGATCAGAACAGATCCATCGGCGCCGCTTCATCCGCTGGCAGCGGGCTGCCCGGTGCGCTGCCATTGCCCAGTTCGTTGACCGAAGGCGGAGTGTCCTCGGCCTTGAACAGTTCGAAGTAAGCGTTCGGCGTCCCCGGCGTTGCCGCGCGGCCACTGACCGGGTCGACCCGCAGGCTGAGGATGCCTTCCGGCTCTGGCAGCCGGTGCTCGGGCTTGCCCTTGAGCGCGGGGCCCATGAAGTTCATCCAGATCGGCAGCGACACTGTGCCGCCATACTCGCGCCGGCCCAGGGTTTCAGGCTGGTCGAAGCCGGTCCAGACCGTCGTCACGTAGTCGGCGTTGTACCCGGAGAACCAGGCGTCCTTGGACTCGTTGGTGGTCCCGGTCTTGCCCGCCAGGTCGTTACGGCCCAGTGCCATGGCGCGACGCCCGGTGCCGCGCTTGATGACGTCCTCCAGCATGCTGGTGAGGATGTAGCTGGTACGCCCGTCGATGATCCGCTCTGCGGTCAGCGGCGCCTGTGGTTGCGCGGAAGGCGCTGCCGCAGTGTCGGTACTGATCGGCTGCACCTGCGGCGCGGCGATGCCGGCCTGGTCTTCCTGCCCCGAGGGAACCCGGGCCGGATTGGCGGTGAACAGGGTTTCGCCGTTGCGGCTTTCGATGCGTTCGATCAGGTACGGGCTGATCTTGAAGCCGCCGTTGGCGAAAGCACTCCAGCCGGTGGCGATTTCCATCGGCGTCAGGGTCGCGGTGCCCAGTGCCAGGGACAGGTTGCGCGGCAGGTCCTGCTTGTTGAAGCCGAACTTGGCGATGTAGTCGATGGTCTTGTCGACGCCCATGCTTTGCAGCAGGCGGATCGACACCAGGTTGCGCGACTTGTACAGCGCCTCGCGCATGCGGATCGGGCCGAGGAAGGTGTTGGTGTCGTTCTTCGGACGCCAGACTTTGTCCAGGTACTCGTCGACGAACACGATCGGTGCGTCGTTCACCAGGCTGGCGGCGGTGTAGCCGTTATCCAGTGCCGCGCTATAGACGAATGGCTTGAAGCTGGAGCCCGGCTGGCGCTTGGCCTGCATGGCGCGGTTGTAGTTGCTCTGCTCGAACGAGAAGCCGCCGACCAGTGCGCGGATTGCTCCGTTGTTCGGGTCGAGGGTGACCAGCGCGCTCTGTGCGCCGGGCACCTGGCTGAAGGCCAGACTGCCGTCGTCCATCCGGCGGACCCGGATCAGGTCGCCGACCTGCGAAACATCGCTCGCCTGCTGCGGGCTGCGGCCCTGGCTATTGGTGTTGAGGAACGGGCGCGCCCATTTCATGGTGTCCCAGGCAACGGTGGCCTCGTCGCCGGACTTGGTCAGTACGCGCAGGCCAGTCTTGTCGACCTGGATCACGATGGCCGGCTCCAGGCCGCCCATGTTGCGCTGCTTGCCCAGTTCCTGCAGCCACGCGGCGCGGGTCTTGCCCGGCAGACGCGACTCGGGGCCGCGGTAGCCGTGGCGCTTGTCGTAGTCGGTGAGCCCGTCGAGTACGGCGTTGTTGGCGATGGCCTGCAGGTCGCTCGGCACTGTGGTGGTGACCCGGAAACCTTCGGTGTAGGCGTCGCTGCCGTAGCGGCCGACCATCTCGGCGCGGGCCATTTCGGCGATGTACGGTGCGTTCACTTCTGGCGTCGGCACGTGATAACTGGCGTTCAGCGGCTCGGCGAGGGCGGCCTGGTAGCTGGACTCGTCGATCTTGCCCAGCTTGTACATGCGTCCGAGGATCCAGTCGCGGCGCTCCTTGGCCCGGGCCGGGTTGGCCAGCGGGTTGAAGCGCGACGGCGCCTTGGGCAGGCCGGCGATCATTGCCATCTGCGCCAGGCTGATGTCGCGGATCGACTTGCCGTAATACACCTGCGCCGCGGCTTCGATGCCGTAGGCACGGTTGCCCAGGTAAATCTTGTTGACGTACAGCTCGAGGATTTCGTCCTTGGTCAGCTCCCGCTCGATCTGCAGGGCCAGGAGAATTTCGTTGGTCTTGCGCGAGAAACTGCGCTCGCTGGACAGGAAGAAGTTCTTCGCCACCTGCATGGTGATGGTGCTGCCGCCGGTCTGGATGTGCCCGGACTTGACCAACTGGGAGGCGGCACGCATCAGGCTGCTGGGGTCAACACCATAGTGATTGAGGAAATTGTCGTCCTCGGCTGACAGCAACGCCTGAATGAAGTGTGGGGGAATATCCGCGAAACGGATTGGAGAGCGGCGCATTTCGCCAAACTCGGCGATCAGCTTTCCGTCACTGCTGTACACCCTCAGGGGTATCTGCAACTGGATGCTTCGCAGCGCCTCGACCGAAGGGAGGCTGGGACTAAGATACAGAAACGCGCCACTCAGACCGAGTACGGCTGCGCAAATGACTGCGACGAAAGACCACCAGAAGAACTTCAGCAGGCGTATCAAGGCTTTGGGATGTCCAGTTGGAGTTTTGGGTTGAGCGCAGGGCCCGGCGGGCCAGAAAAACGCTGGGCATTATAAGCAATTTTCACTTCCCCGCGTGATTTGCACCGGGAGTCAGGAGGGTGCCAGTGGCGTCTTCCTGATCCTGGACGCTCTCGCTTTTTCGATGGAAATGAGGAAACAGGATGTTTGGACGCTCAGGCTGGGATGCCGGTTCACTGCTGGGGGTGGAAATCGCCTCTTGCGCTGTCAGGGTGCTGCAACTGGAACGCCGGGAGGAGGGGCTTCGCGTACGAGGCTGGGCGGTCGAGCCACTTTCGCGCGGTGCCGTGGTGGACGGCCGGGTGATTGATCATGAGGCGGTCGCCGTGGCCTTGATGCGCGCCTTTGCGCGCAGCGGCGCGAGTCGTCGCGAAGTTGCGCTGTCGGTGCCGGCCTCGGTGGTGATCCAGCATGCAGTGGCAATGCCGTCGGAGCTCGATGACGATGAAATCGACGAACGGCTGCGTGACGAGGCCGAGCAATTCATTCCCTTCGCGGTGGAAGAGGCCGCGCTCGATTACCAGGTATCTGCCGGTGCGCCGGGCTTCCTGAGCGTGGCCTTCACGGCTTGTCGCCAGGAGTGGCTGGACGGCATGGAAGCGGTCATGGACCTGGCCGGCTTGCGGGCGCGGATCGTCGACATCGACAGCCATGCCTGGCAGCGGGTGTTGAACCGCCAGCCGACGGGACTGGCGGCGGTGCTGCAACTGGAGGCGGATGGCTGGGTGTTCCAGGCATTCACCAAGGAAGGCACGCCGTCGTTCAGCGAGCGCCATGTGCCGCTTGAGCCGCAACTGGAGAGGTTGGTCGAGTTTGTCGACTTGTGCCTGCTGCGTGAGCCGGGTGCGATGCCGGACCAGCTCTGGCTCGCGGGTGCGCGTGCTGACTGGGATGGGCTGGCCGGGCAATTGCGGCAGCGCCTCGGTGTGGTGACGCAGCCGTTTGACCCACTGGCGACGTTGCTTGAGCCACAGCAGGGGGCCGCCGATCTGCGTCAGGCAGCGCCGATGCTGGGTGTGGCCTGCGGGCTGGCGCTGCGAGGATACGCCTGATGCACGCGGTCAATTTGTTGCCCTGGCGGGAATGGCGGCGTCAGCGGGCGATCCGCACCTTTCAATACGGGTTGCTGGCGGCGGCGCTGCTGGGCGGACTGCTGATGGTGGTCGTCTTCGGACTGCTCGATCAGCGACTGAGCGCGCAATTGAAGGAAAACAGCCGCCTGGATGAACGGACTGCCGCGCTTGATGGCCCCGTGGCTGAGGTCGAAGGCTTGGTAGTCCGGCGTGACGCCCTTGTTGAGCAGCGCAACGAACTACAGGCGTTGCGGCGCCAAGGCCAATCCGGGGCCGAACTGCTGAACCACCTGACGCGGATCGTGCCGGCACAGGTCCGGCTCGATGGGCTGCAACTGGCCGGTGATGAACTGAGGCTGTCCGGGCTGGCCCGCTCGGGCACTGACGTCGCGCACCTGCTGCGCAACCTGGGGCAATCACCTGGCTTGAGTGCTCCGGACCTCCAGGAGGTGAAGTCGTCCAGCCAGGGCGAGCGCTTTCAGATAGCGGTCAGCCTGCGCCCGGCCGCGGCTGTAGAACCGTCATGAGCGTGTCGCTGAGCACTGGGCCGGTATGGTCGAGGCTGGTGAAGTACTCCTGGCCAGTGAAGGCGCTGCTGATGGGCGGCTGCCTGTTGATCATTCCGCTGGCGGGCTTCGTCATTTATGGGCGTGGTCTGGTTGAGCGCATTGAGCAGGCCGAAGTTAGCCACAGTCAGTCGCAGTCCCACTGGGAAGGCCGATCCGCACTGGCGGCACGCCTGGAAACGCATCAGCAGCAGGTGCGGCAACTGGAGGCGGAACTGGCGGGTGATCGGCGCGAGTTGTTCGATGACGACGGCTTGGCGAGCCTGCTGCAAAACCTGGCGCGCCTGGGTGTGGGGCTGACGTTCGAGCAGGTGACGGTCGAGGACGCCAGGACACGGGAGCACCACGTCGAACTTCCTATCCAGGTGCAGGCCACGGGGGACTACTCGGCGTTACAGGGGTTTCTCTCGGGGCTTGCCGGGCTTGGTCGGCTGGTCGCGCTGCAGGAGTTGCATCTGGCGGCACCTGATGACCGTCCCTCCGGGCCGCTGCTTGTGCAACTGCGCCTTCAGGCTTACCGCGCTGCGCTGGTTGATACCTTGCCTGAGGTGTCGATGCTTCAGTCCGCGGAGCCTCGTGATCCATTCACGGCCGCTGAGCCGTTGGCGAGTGAGGCCGCGCCTTTGGCGGGGGTGACGATGGTCGGGCATCTGCGTGGCCAGCAAGGGCAGGTGGCGTTGGTCCGGGTCGGTGAGGTGCTTTATCCGCTGCGCGAGGGTGATCTGCTGGGGCCGGAACGGGTAGCGAGTATTGATGAGGGGCGGATCGAGTTGATCGCGCCGGAAGCGGCTGGGCCGATCCCGCGCGTACTGCGCCTGGGATCGGTGGCCGAGGGATGATTAGCGTGAAAGGAGACGGAATGAACAGGATGTTCAGGTCCTTGGGGTTATGCGTGCTGGTGCTGTTTTCGCCCCTTGTCGGCGCGGTATCTGCGCCTGGAGGTCACAGCGGCAAGCCGCTTTCGCTGAATTTCCAGGATGTCGAGGTGCGTGCGGTGTTGCAGGTGCTGGCTGACTTCATCGGGGTCAATCTGGTGGTCAGCGACGCGGTGCAAGGCTCTGTGACCCTGCGCTTGCAGGACGTGCCATGGGATCAGGCGCTCGATACGGTGCTGCGCAGCAAGGGGCTCGGCAAGCGCTTGGAGGGCAACGTGCTGATGGTGGCGCCGCTGGCGGAGTTGAACAATGCGGGGCTGCCATCATCCGGGTTGCGGGAGCAGGCCCTGCTGCAGGTCAATCACGCCCGGGCCACGGATATTGCCGCGTTGTTCCAGCCGCTGTTGCAGGACAGCCCGGACGAAGCGCCCTGGGGTGCAATCAGCGTCGATGAGCGCACCAATATGCTGATCACCAGTCAGAGTCCGGAGCGGCTGGAAATCCTGCGACAGTTGCTTGGGCAACTGGATGTTCCGGTCCGTCAGATCATGATCGAAGCCCGTATCGTCGAGGCGAATGTCGACTACGAGCGAGGGTTGGGCGTGCGCTGGGGCGGCTCGCTGGCGGGCGGCAGGTTGAAAGCCGTGGGAGCTGAGGCGCCAACCTTCGTCGATCTGGGGTTGGACAAGGCGACGTCAGGCATCGGCTTCGGCCTGGTGGGCGATGGCCGGCTGCTGGATCTGGAACTGAACGCCATGGAGAAGTCCGGAAACGGCGAAATCATCTCCCAGCCCAAGGTCATGACCGCCGACAAGGAAACCGCGCGGATTCTCAAGGGCAGCGAGGTGCCTTATCAGGAGTCGGGGGCCAATGGCGCTACATCGACCACCTTTCGCGAGGCGTCGCTGTCGCTGGAAGTCACGCCGCAGATCATGCCCGGCGGGCGGGTGAGCATGCAGGTCAAGGTCACCAAGGACGAGCCGGACTACCTCAATCTTCAGGGCACGGTACCGCCAATCCGCAAGAACGAGCTGAACGCGCGGGTGCAGATTGCTGATGGCCAGACCATCGTCATCGGTGGCGTGTACTCGACAACCAAAAGTAATGTGCAGGATAAGGTGCCATTTTTGGGCGATGTGCCGTATGTTGGGCGGCTGTTTCGTCGCTCCGCCATCATCGAGAAAAAATCCGAGCTGCTGGTCTTCCTGACTCCGCGTATCATGAATGACCAGGCGATTGCTGTGAGTCATTGATTCTGTGCGAAATTTGATACTTGTTGGGCCGATGGGTGCTGGCAAAAGCACCATCGGCCGCCTGCTGGCCAAAGAGCTACGCCTGCCATTCAAGGATTCCGATAAGGAAATTGAATTGCGCACGGGCGCCAATATCCCATGGATCTTCGACAAAGAAGGTGAGCCGGGTTTCCGTGACCGCGAGCAGGCCATGATCGCCGAGCTGTGCGCGGCCGACGGCGTCGTCCTGGCGACCGGTGGTGGCGCGGTAATGCGCGATGCCAACCGCAAGGCTTTGCACGATGGCGGCCGGGTGATCTACCTGCATGCTTCGGTGGAGCAACAGGTGGGACGTACCGCCCGCGATCGCAATCGCCCCTTGCTGCGTACCGCGAATCCCGAGGAAACCCTGCGAGCGTTGCTGACGATGCGCGACCCGCTGTATCGGGAGATCGCCGACCTGGTGGTCGAAACCGACGAGCGGCCACCACGCATGGTGGTGCTGGACATTCTCGAGCGCTTGCAGAAGTTGCCGCCCCGTTAGCGCATGACTATCCTCGGCGACCAGTCATGCCGTGACAGGGCAATCCGTTATCGCGCGGGCCGAATGTTCGAGCCCGCGCCTTTGTTCTTTGTGGGGACACATGCAGACACTTAAGGTCGAACTGGGCGAACGCAGCTACCCGATCTACATCGGTGGGGGCCTGCTGGATCAACCCGAACTGCTGGCACCGCATATCGCGGGTCGGCAGGTCGCCATCGTTTCCAACGAGACCGTCGCGCCGCTGTACCTCGAACGCCTGAGCCGTACCCTTGGCGCTTACTCGGTATTGCCGGTGGTGCTGCCGGACGGCGAGTCCTTCAAGAGCTGGGAAACCCTGCAACTGATTTTCGATGCCCTGCTCACCGCACGGCATGATCGTCGTACCACTGTGGTCGCCCTCGGTGGCGGCGTTATCGGTGACATGGCCGGCTTCGCCGCCGCCTGCTACCAGCGTGGCGTGGACTTCATCCAGGTACCGACCACGCTGCTGTCCCAGGTCGACTCGTCCGTGGGCGGCAAGACCGGCATCAACCACCCGCTGGGCAAGAACATGGTCGGCGCCTTCTATCAGCCCAACGCGGTGCTGATCGATACCGACAGCCTGCGCACCTTGCCGGCGCGCGAGTTGTCTGCGGGACTGGCCGAGGTGATCAAGTACGGGCTGATTTGCGACGAACCTTTCCTCGGCTGGCTCGAAGAGCATGTCGATGCCCTGCGCAATGTCGACGCCGTTGCCCTGACCGAAGCCATCCGCCGCTCCTGCGCCGCCAAGGCCGCCGTGGTCGGCGCCGATGAGCGTGAGACCGGAGTGCGCGCTACGCTGAACCTCGGCCACACCTTCGGTCACGCTATCGAGACGCACATGGGCTATGGTGTCTGGCTGCATGGCGAAGCAGTGGCAGCCGGTACTGTCATGGCCCTGGAGATGTCCATGCGCCTTGGCTGGATCAGCCAGCAGGAGCGCGACCGTGGCATTCGCCTGCTGCAGCGCGCCGGATTGCCGGTGGTACCGCCGGAGGAAATGACGCCGGCGCAGTTCATGCAACACATGTCGGTGGACAAAAAAGTGCTCGATGGCCGTCTGCGTCTGGTTTTGCTGCGTCACATGGGCGAGGCCGTGGTAACCGACGACTATCCGCAAGAGATTCTTCAGGCCACGCTGGCGGCGGATTACCGCGCAATCGTGGCCCAGCTTTGAGGTTGATGAGAGTCCGATGACCAGTTTGCATGCCGACGAGGCCTTTCTCGGCCACTATCAGTTGAATCACGACCCCTTCGCCGCTCGCGTCCCCGGGTTCAAATTCTTCCCTGCCCAGCGCAAGCCGGTCCTGGGGCAACTGCACCACCTCGCCCGTTACAGCCAGTTGCTGCTGGTGGTGACCGGCCCGCAAGGCGCCGGCAAGACCTTGCTGCGCCAGGCCCTGGTGGCCAGCACCAACAAGCAGTCGGTGCAGAGCGTGGTGGTATCCGCGCGCAGCGCCAGCGATGCGGCCGGCGTTCTCGCCCAGGTGGCGCAGTCGCTGGGCGTGGCCAAGGCCGAAGTGCCGCTGATTCTCGCCCAGGTGGTGCAACTGGGCCTGACCGGCCAGGAAGTCTATTTGCTGGTCGACGATGCGGAACAACTTGGCGAGTCGGCACTCCAAGCGTTGCTGGAACTGGCGGCGGGCACCGCGGAAGGTCGCCCCCACGTGTTCCTGTTCGGCGAGCCGTCACTGATCGCCGGCCTGGAAGCGCTGGAAATCGAGGAAGAGCGTTTTCATGTCATCGAGCTGCAACCCTACACCGAAGACGAGACCCGGGAGTACCTGGAGCAACGTCTGGAAGGTGCGGGGCGTGGCATCGAGGTGTTCACCAGTGAGCAGGTCGTCGATATTCACCACAACTCCGACGGCTGGCCTGGGGTCATCAACCAGGTCGCCCGCGATACCTTGATCGAAGCCATGATCGCCAGCCGCTCGACGGCGAAGCGACCATCTGTGGGGTTCTCTATGCCGAAGAAACATGTGCTGGCGCTGTCTGCCGTAGTAGTGATCGCTGTCGGCGCCGCCGTGCTGATGCCGAAGAAAGGCGACCAGCCGAAGACCGGCGCACCCGCCGAGCAGGCGCAACTGCCGCTGGGGCAGGGGCAGCCGAGCAATGCACAGTCGAACAATGGCGGCCCGGCGATCGAGTTCGCTGGTTCGTCGCAGCCAATGCCACTGCCGCTGGTAGGCCAGTCGCAACCGGTAATGCGCGGCCCGTTGGCTGAAGCGGCGGGCATGAGTGAGGGTGAAGAGTCCGGTCCTGCCGGCAACACCGCGCTGCAACCGCCGACAGTGACCACCATCGCCCCGCCTGCGGGCGCGGTAGCAGGCCCGGCGCCGACCCCGGCGCAGCCGATCCAGCCGTCTCAGACCATCGCCTCCGCACAGCCGGTTGCGCCTACTCACCAGCCTGTCGCTCCAGCAGCCGCCAAGCCGGTTGCACCTGCGCCCAAGCCCGTGACTGAAGTGGCGACTGCCAAGCCCGCCGTTCCTGCCGTCAAACCTGCGGAAAAACCTGCCGCCAAGCCGGCTGCGGCACCTGCCGGCACGGCCGGTGGTGGCTGGTATGCCTCGCAAGCACCGGGCAACTACGTTGTGCAGATCCTCGGCACCAGCTCCGAAGCCACCGCCCAGGCCTACGTGAAAGCCGAGGGTGGCGACTATCGCTACTTCAAGAAAAACCTTCAGGGCAAGCCGCTCTACGTCGTGACCTACGGCAACTTCTCCAGCCGCGATGCAGCCCTCAATGCAATCAAGGCCTTGCCAGCCAAGGTCCAGGCTGGTAAACCTTGGCCTCGCACTGTCGCCAGCGTCCAACAAGACCTGTCGACCCGCTGAAATAGCTCGGTGGCACTACCCCCGCCACCTGCTGAGCGACTCCTGAACCCAAGTCAAGCCTGCTGCGTCGAACGCGGCAGGCTTTTCTGTCCCAGACTGCCGGCCACAAGCTCGTGTTGCAGTCCAGGCTGAAACGCTTCAGACTCGAGCATCGCCGTTACCACGGCATTCGCTTAAAAACATTCAAAAATGCGACATGGATTTTCGCTGATTCGTCAGCAAATTTGTGGGCGTCCCTGTCGCTGTGCAACAATGGCACCCGTATTGCCCCCGCAAAGCTGGCGTTCGTTCGGCGTGGATGGTAAGTGGTTGTATTAAAAAGAGATTTGCCTTTGTGAGAGGCGAACCTGGTGAGAATGTGTCTATGAAAACAGGTCTGTACCATCCCGAAGAATTCAAGGACAACTGTGGTTTTGGCCTGATCGCCCATATGACGGGCGAACCCAGCCACCACCTTTTGCAAACGGCTATTGAAGCCCTGACCTGCATGACCCACCGCGGTGGGATCAACGCCGACGGCAAGACCGGCGACGGTTGCGGTCTGCTGATGCAGAAGCCCGATGCGTTCCTGCGCGCAGTTGCCAAGGAGCATTTCGGCAACGAACTGCCCAAGCAGTACGCCGTGGGCATGGTGTTCTTCAATCAGAACGACGCCAAAGCCGAAGCCGCGCGCGAAAACATGAACCGCGAGATCCTCGCTGCCGGCCTGCAACTGGTGGGCTGGCGCAAGGTCCCGATCGACACCAGCGTTCTCGGCCGCCTCGCCCTCGAGCGCTTGCCGCAGATCGAACAGGTGTTCGTCGGCGGTGAAGGCCTGAGCGATCAGGAATTCGCCATCAAGCTGTTCAGTGCCCGTCGCCGCTCTTCGGTCGCCAACGCCGAAGACACCGACCACTACATCTGCAGCTTTTCGCACAAGACCATCATTTATAAAGGCCTGATGATGCCGGCGGACCTCACCGCCTTCTATCCGGACCTCAGTGACGAGCGCCTGCAGACCGCGATCTGCGTGTTCCACCAGCGCTTCTCCACCAATACCCTGCCGAAGTGGCCGCTGGCGCAGCCCTTCCGCTTCCTCGCCCATAACGGCGAGATCAACACCATCACCGGTAACCGCAACTGGGCCCAGGCCCGTCGCACCAAGTTCGAGAACGAACTGATCCCGGATCTGGAAGAGCTGGGCCCGCTGGTCAACCGCGTTGGCTCCGACTCGTCCTCGATGGACAACATGCTCGAACTGATGGTCACCGGTGGTATCGACCTGTTCCGTGGCGTGCGGATGATCATTCCGCCAGCGTGGCAGAACGTCGAGACCATGGACGCCGACCTGCGCGCCTTCTACGAATACAACTCCATGCACATGGAGCCGTGGGACGGTCCTGCCGGCGTGGTGATGACCGAAGGTCGTCACGCGGTCTGCCTGCTCGACCGCAACGGCCTGCGGCCGGCGCGTTGGGTCACCACCAAGAACGGCTACATCACCCTGGCGTCGGAAATCGGCGTGTGGGACTACAAGCCTGAAGATGTCATCGCCAAGGGCCGTGTCGGCCCGGGCCAGATCTTTGCCGTGGACACCGAAACCGGCCAGATCCTCGACACCGACGCCATCGACAACCGCCTCAAGTCGCGCCATCCGTACAAGCGCTGGCTGCGCCAGAATGCCCTGCGCATTCAGGCCGACCTGAGCGACGACCAAGGCGCGGCGAGTTACGACACCGACCAGCTCAAGCAATACATGAAGATGTTCCAGGTCACCTTCGAAGAGCGTGACCAGGTGCTGCGTCCGCTCGGCGAGCAGGGCCAGGAAGCCGTGGGTTCCATGGGCGACGACACGCCGATGGCGATCCTGTCGCAGCGCGTGCGTTCGACCTACGACTACTTCCGCCAGCAGTTCGCGCAGGTGACCAACCCGCCGATCGACCCGCTGCGTGAAGCCATCGTCATGTCGCTGGAGATCTGCCTCGGTGCCGAGCGCAATATCTTCCAGGAATCGCCCGAGCATGCGTCGCGGGTGATCCTCAGCTCGCCGGTCATCTCGCCGGCCAAGTGGCGTTCGCTGATGAACCTCGACCGCCCTGGCTTCGAGCGTCATGTCATCGACCTCAACTATGAAGAAAGCCTGGGTCTGGAAGCTGCGGTGCGCAACATCGCCGACCAGGCCGAGGAAGCCGTGCGCGCTGGCAAGACCCAACTGGTGCTGACCGACCGTCATATCGCACCGGGCAAGCTGCCGGCTCACGCCTCGCTTGCTGTGGGCGCCGTGCACCACCGCCTGACCGAAAAAGGCCTGCGTTGCGACAGCAACATCCTGGTGGAAACCGCCACTGCCCGTGACCCGCATCACTTCGCCGTGCTGCTCGGCTTCGGCGCCTCGGCGGTCTACCCGTACCTGGCCTACGAAGTGCTGGCCGACCTGATCCGCACCGGCGAAGTGCTGGGCGATCTGGACGAAGTCTTCAAGTACTACCGCAAAGGCATCTCCAAGGGCCTGCTGAAGATCCTGTCGAAGATGGGTATCTCCACCGTCGGCTCGTACCGCGGAGCACAGCTGTTCGAAGCGGTTGGTCTGTCGGAAGAAGTGGTTGGCCTGAGCTTCTGTGGCGTTGCCAGCCGCCTGAAAGGTGCGCGTTTCGTCGACATCGAGAACGAGCAGAAACTGCTCGCCGCCGAAGCCTGGAGCCCGCGCAAGCCGATCCAGCAGGGCGGTCTGCTGAAGTTCGTCCACGGCGGCGAATACCACGCCTACAACCCGGACGTGGTCAACACCCTACAAGCCGCCGTGCAACAAGGCGACTACGAGAAGTTCAAGGAATACACCGCGCTGGTGGACAACCGTCCGGTGTCGATGATCCGCGACCTGCTCAAGGTGAAGACCGCCGACCAGGCGCTGGACCTGAGCGAAATCGAACCGCTGCAAGCGATCCTGCAACGCTTCGACTCCGCCGGCATCTCCCTGGGCGCGCTGTCGCCGGAAGCCCACGAAGCGCTGGCCGAGGCAATGAACCGCCTGGGCGCGCGTTCCAACTCCGGTGAGGGCGGCGAAGATCCGGCCCGCTACGGCACCATCCGCAGTTCGAAAATCAAACAGGTCGCCACCGGTCGTTTCGGTGTCACCCCCGAGTACCTGGTCAACGCCGAAGTGCTGCAGATCAAGGTTGCTCAAGGCGCCAAGCCGGGCGAGGGTGGTCAACTGCCAGGCGGCAAGGTCAACGGCCTGATCGCCAAGCTGCGCTACGCGGTTCCGGGCGTGACCCTGATTTCGCCTCCGCCGCACCATGACATCTACTCGATCGAAGACCTGTCGCAACTGATCTTCGACCTCAAGCAGGTCAACCCGCAGGCGCTGGTATCGGTCAAGCTGGTGGCGGAAGCCGGTGTCGGCACCATCGCCGCCGGTGTGGCCAAGGCTTACGCCGACCTCATCACCATCTCCGGTTATGACGGTGGTACCGGTGCGTCGCCGCTGACCTCGATCAAGTACGCTGGCGCCCCGTGGGAACTGGGCCTGGCCGAAACTCACCAGACCCTGCGCGGCAACGACTTGCGCGGCAAGGTCCGGGTACAGACCGATGGCGGCCTGAAAACCGGCCTCGACGTGATCAAGGCGGCCATCCTCGGCGCCGAGAGCTTCGGCTTCGGCACCGCGCCGATGATCGCCCTGGGCTGCAAATACCTGCGCATCTGCCACCTGAACAACTGCGCCACCGGCGTAGCGACCCAGAACGACAAGCTGCGCAAGGACCACTACATCGGTACCGTCGACATGGTGGTGAACTTCTTCACCTACATCGCCGAAGAAACCCGTGAGTGGCTGGCCCGCCTGGGCGTGCGCAGCCTCGGTGAGCTGATCGGCCGTACCGACCTGCTGGAAATGCTGCCGGGCGAAACCGAGAAGCAGAAACACCTCGACCTCAGCCCGCTGCTGGGCAGCCCGCACGTGTCGGCCGACAAGCCGCAGTTCTGCGGAGTTGACCGCAACCCGCCGTTCGACAAGGGCCTGTTGGCCGAGAAGATGGTGCAGATGGCCCTTCCGGCGATCCGCGACCTGAGCGGCGGCGAATTCGACCTGGATATCTGCAACTGCGACCGTTCCATCGGCGCGCGGATTTCCGGTGAGATCGCCCGTCTGCACGGCAACCAGGGCATGGCCAAGGCACCGATCACCTTCCGCTTCAAGGGCACTGCTGGTCAGAGCTTCGGCGTGTGGAACGCCGGTGGCTTGAACATGCACCTGGAAGGTGACGCCAACGACTACGTCGGCAAAGGCATGACCGGTGGCAAGCTGACCATCGTGCCGCCTGCCGGCAGCCCGTTTGCCACCCAGGACAGCGCCATTATCGGCAACACCTGCCTGTACGGCGCCACTGGCGGCAAGCTGTTCGCCGCCGGTACCGCGGGCGAGCGTTTCGCCGTGCGCAACTCCGGTGCCCACACCATCGTCGAAGGCACCGGCGATCACTGCTGCGAATACATGACCGGTGGTTTTGTCTGCGTCCTGGGCAAGACCGGCTACAACTTCGGCTCCGGCATGACGGGCGGTTTCGCCTACGTACTGGACATGGACAACAGCTTCGTCGACAAGCTGAACCATGAACTGGTGGAAATCCAGCGGATCACCGGCGAGGCGATGGAGGCTTACCGCAGCCATCTGCACCGCGTGCTGACCGAGTACGTCGAAGAAACCGGTAGCGAATGGGGCCGCGAGCTCTGGGAAAACCTGGACGACTACGTTCGTCGCTTCTGGCTGGTCAAGCCGAAGGCGGCAAACCTGAAGAACCTGCTCTCCAGCACCCGGGCCAACCCGCAATAAGCAGTTGCAAGCGGCGGTGCCCCGCGGGGCCCGCCGGCTAACGTGATCGTCTTGCAGCGTGCAGCTGCGGTAAAGAGGTTTTGAAAAATGGCTGAACGTCTGAGTAATGACTTCCAGTTCATCGAAGTCGGGCGCAAGGATCCAAAGAAGAAGCTGCTGCGCCAGCGCAAGAAAGAGTTCGTGGAAATCTACGAGCCTTTCAAACCCCAACAATCGGCCGAACAGGCCCACCGTTGCCTGGGTTGCGGTAACCCGTACTGCGAGTGGAAGTGCCCGGTGCACAACTTCATCCCCAACTGGTTGAAGCTGGTCTCCGAAGGCAACATCCTCGCGGCCGCGGAACTGTCGCACCAGACCAACACCCTGCCGGAAGTCTGCGGTCGCGTCTGCCCGCAGGACCGTCTCTGCGAAGGTGCATGCACCCTCAATGACGGCTTCGGTGCGGTCACCATCGGCTCGGTGGAGAAGTACATCACCGACACCGCCTTCGCCATGGGCTGGCGTCCGGACATGTCCAAGGTCAAGCCAACCGGCAAGCGCGTCGCCATTGTCGGCGCCGGCCCGGCCGGCCTGGGCTGCGCCGACATCCTGGTGCGCGGCGGTGTGACCCCGGTGGTGTTCGACAAGAACCCGGAAATCGGTGGCCTGCTGACCTTCGGCATCCCCGAGTTCAAGCTGGAAAAGACCGTGCTGAGCAATCGCCGCGAAGTCTTCTCCGGCATGGGTATCGAGTTCCGTCTGAACACCGAGGTGGGCAAGGACGTGACCATGGAACAACTGCTCGAAGAATTCGATGCGGTGTTCATGGGCATGGGCACCTACACCTACATGAAGGGCGGCTTCCCGGGTGAAGACCTGCCGGGTGTGCATGACGCGCTGGACTTCCTGATCGCCAACGTCAACCGCAACCTGGGCTTCGAAAAGTCGCCGGAAGATTTCGTCGACATGAAGGGCAAGAAGGTCGTGGTGCTGGGCGGTGGTGACACCGCGATGGACTGCAACCGCACCTCCATCCGCCAGGGCGCCAAGGCCGTGACCTGTGCGTATCGCCGCGACGAAGCGAACATGCCCGGCTCGCGCAAAGAGGTGAAGAACGCCAAGGAAGAAGGCGTGAAATTCCTCTACAACCGTCAGCCGATCGCCATCGTTGGCGAAGACAAGGTCGAAGGCGTGAAAGTGGTCGAGACCCGTCTCGGTGAACCGGACGCCCGCGGCCGCCGCAGCCCTGAGCCGATCCCGGGCTCCGAAGAGATCATCCCGGCCGACGCCGTGGTCATCGCTTTCGGTTTCCGTCCGAGCCCGGCGCCATGGTTCGAGCAGTTCGGTATCCAGACCGACAGCCAGGGCCGCGTGGTCGCTCCCGAGAAGGGCGCGTTCAAGCACCAGACCAGCAACCCGAAGATCTTCGCCGGTGGCGACATGGTCCGCGGTTCCGACCTGGTGGTGACGGCAATCTTCGAAGGCCGCAACGCCGCCGAAGGGATTCTCGACTACCTGGGCGTGTGATATACCACTGGGCGCAACAATAAAAACTATTGACCCAGGGCACTCTGATAGACAAAAGGCACGGTCTCCACCGTGCCTTTTCTTTGTCTGTCTGAGAAAATGCCCGCACTTTTTTTCCGGATGCCGACATGACTGCCTTGAAGAACGATCGTTTCCTGCGCGCCCTGCTCAAGCAACCCGTAGACGTCACCCCGGTGTGGATGATGCGCCAGGCCGGCCGCTACCTGCCGGAGTACCGCGCCAGCCGCGCCAAGGCCGGTGATTTCATGAGCCTGTGCATGAACCCGCAATTTGCCTGCGAAGTGACCCTGCAGCCGCTGGACCGCTACCCGCTGGACGCCGCGATCCTCTTCTCCGACATCCTCACCATCCCCGATGCCATGGGCCAGGGCCTGTACTTCGAGACCGGCGAAGGTCCGCGCTTCAAGAAAGTCGTCAGCACCCTGGCCGACATCGAGGCGCTGCCGATTCCTGATCCGCAGAAAGACCTGGGCTACGTGATGGACGCGGTCAGCACCATCCGCCGCGAACTGAACGGCCGCGTGCCGCTGATCGGTTTCTCCGGCAGCCCGTGGACCCTGGCGACCTACATGGTCGAAGGCGGATCGTCGAAAGACTTCCGCAAGACCAAGGCCATGCTCTACGACAACCCACAAGCTATGCACCTGCTGCTGGACAAGCTGGCACAGTCGGTCACCAGCTATCTCAACGGCCAGATTCTCGCCGGTGCGCAAGCGGTGCAGATCTTCGACACCTGGGGCGGCAACCTGTCGGCGGCTGCTTATCAGGAATTCTCCCTGGCCTACATGCGCAAGATCGTCAGCGGCCTGATCCGCGAGCACGAAGGGCGCAAAGTGCCGGTGATCCTCTTCACCAAGAACGGCGGCATGTGGCTGGAAAGCATCGCCGAGGCCGGCGCCGACGCGCTGGGCCTGGACTGGACCTGTGAAATCAGCGACGCCCGCCGTCGCGTCGGTGACAAGGTCGCGCTGCAGGGCAACATGGACCCGACCGTGCTCTACGCCAAGCCGGCAGCCATCCGTGCCGAAGTGGCGCGCATCCTCGCCAGCTACGGCCATGGTTCGGGCCACGTGTTCAACCTCGGCCACGGCATCACCCCGGAAGTCGATCCCGAGCATGCCGGCGCGTTCATCAACGCGGTGCATGAGCTGTCAGCTCAGTACCACCAGTAAAAGCGAAACGCCCGGCACAAGCCGGGCGTTTTTCTATGCGGATTAAGCTTCAATTCAGGCGTGCCCGGTAATCTGATCCCATCAAAACCTGCCAAGGATCAGAACCATGAAAACCCGTTACCTCGCCCTTATCCTCGCCCCTCTGTTCAGCACCGCAGCCCTGGCGGCTGGCGCCGGCTATACCGGCCCGGGTGCGCAATCCGTCACCACCGTGGCTGCGGCCAATGATGCCGCCGATGACACCCCGGTCGTGCTGACCGGTTATGTGATCAAGAAGGTCAACAACGACGACAAGTACGAGTTCAAGGACAACACCGGCAGCATCACCGTCGAAATCGACAACGAAGACTTGCCGCCAGTGGCGTTCAATGACAAGACCAAGGTCAAGCTGACCGGTGAGGTGGAGAAGCACCTGATGTCGCGGGAGATTGATGTGGATGTGGTTGAGATCGTGAACTGATCCTGCATTTTGGGGCCGCATAGCGGCCCCAGATTTTTACGCGGCCTTCGGCGGCAGCTTGCTCAGATACACCGCCACACCCAGCGCCACCACCAGCAAGCTACCGATAAACACTCCAATCCCATTCCACCCGGCGTAATGCCACGCCACCCCGCCCGCCGTCCCCGCCACGCTCGACCCCGCGTAATAACTGAACAGGTACAGCGACGAGGCCTGCCCCTTGGCCTTCAGCGCGCGCCGGCCAATCCAGCTACTGGCCACCGAGTGGGCGCCGAAGAAGCCGAAGGTGAACACCAGCATGCCGATGATCACCAGTGGCAGCGCGGTGAACAGGGTCATCAGCATGCCGCTGAACATCAGCACGATGGTGCCCCAGAACACCCGGCGCCGGCCCAGCTTGTCCGCCAGCGCACCAATCTGCGCCGAGCTGTAGATGCCCGACAGGTAAACGATCGACAGCAGCCCCACCAGCGCCTGGCTCATGTGATAAGGCTCGGCCAGCAGGCGATAGCCGATGTAGTTGAACAGGGTGACGAACGCACCCATCAGCAAGAAGGCTTCCAGGAACAGCCACGGCAGACCGGCATCGCGAAAGTGCAGGACGAAGCCGTCCAGCAGGCTGCGCGGGTTCATCGAGCGGGCGCGGAAGTTGCGCGACTCGGGCAGGACCTTCCAGAACACCGCCGCCGCGATCAGGGCCAGGCCACCGATCACCAGCATTGCCGTGTGCCAACTGACGAAGTCGATCAGCACGCCGGTAATCAGCCGGCCACTCATGCCGCCAATAGCGTTGCCGCCAATGTACAGGCCCATGGCCAGGCCGATGTGTTGCGGATGAATCTCTTCGCTCAGGTAGGTCATGGCCACCGCGGCCAGCCCGCTCAGCGACAGCCCCACCAATGCGCGCATCGCCAGCACGCCTTCCCAGGTCGGCATCAGCGCGCTGGCGAGTGTGCAAAGGGCGGCGCAAAACAGCGCGAAAACCATCACCGGCTTGCGCCCGATACGGTCGGAAATCGGCCCGGTAATCAGCAGGCCGAACGCCAGCAAGCCGGTGGACACCGACAGCACCAGGCTGCTCTGCGCGGCATTGATGGAAAATTCCTTCGACAGCAGCGGCATCATCGGCTGCACGCAGTAGAGCAGGGCGAAGGTGGCGAAGCCGCCGCAGAACAGCGCCAGTACGGTGCGCATAAAGGCCGGGGTGCCTTTTTCGATCCAGATGTCTTGCAGCGTGGTGGCCGCGTCGTTGAGCGGGGCGGGGGGAACTTCGTGGGCGTGTGGTGCGACAGCAGTTTTCACGGAAACCTCGGCGGGGTGCGGCCTCGGGGGCAACTGCAAAAAAGCATATAGCTGGCTAATGATCATTTCCAATATATTGTTCGACCTGTTTAAGAGGTTTTACGACCTATTGGAGTCCTTATGGAACTGCGCCACCTGCGTTACTTCATCGCCGTCGCCGAAGAGCTGCATTTTGGCCGGGCCGCGCAGGTGCTGGGGATATCCCAACCGCCGTTGAGCCAACAGATCCAGGCGCTGGAGCAGGAACTGGGCGCGCGCTTGTTCGAGCGCACTAACCGACGAGTGGAACTGAGCGAGGCTGGCCGGCTGTTTCTCGAAGAGGCGCGCCAGGTGCTGGCGCAGGTGGACAAGGCCGCCGACGTGGCGCGCCGCGCACAGTTGGGTGAGCTGGGTGAAATGAAGATCGGCTTCACCTCGTCGGCACCGTTCAATTCCAGCATTCCCAAGGCGATCTACAGTTTCCGCCAGCGTTTTCCGGCGGTGCATCTGAACCTCAAGGAGATGAGCAGCCGCGATGTCGCCGATGCGTTGCTGGATGAAAGCATCGAGGTGGGGCTGATGCGGCCTTTGCCGCTGCCGGACAGTCTGATCGCCACCGAACTGTTCCGCGAACCGCTGGTGGCGGTGCTCAACGCCGCCCATCCGCTGGCGCAGGGCAGCGAACAGGGTGTGTACCTGGCGGACCTGGCCCACGAACCTTTCGTATTTTTCCCCCGCAGTTACGGCAGCGGCCTGCATGCGCAGTTGCTCAGCCTGGCCCGGCAGGCCGGATTCAGCCCGCACTTTGCCCAGGAAGCCGGCGAGGTGATGACCATCATCGGGCTGGTGTCGGCGGGGTTGGGGGTGTCGGTGTTGCCGGCGTCGTTCCAGCGCATGCGGATCGACGGGGTGGTCTACCGCACGCTGCTGGATGCCGAGGCGGTGACCGCGGTGTGGCTGGTGCAGCGCCGGGAGCAGGCCTCGGCGATGGCCGGGGCCTTCGTCGAGCTGCTCACCCGCAAAGCGTGACCGTAATCAGTCGACGCGGGACAGGTCGCCTTTGATCGCGACACCGGCCATGACAGCACCCGCGTGGCATTCGTAGGTGGTGGCGTCTTTGCGCTCGTTCTTCTTGTAATAGCTGGCGATGTTGGTCACGGCGTTGGCGTTCACCTTCTTCGCGGCGTCCTGCATGGTCAGCAGCGCCGATTGCAGGGCCCACTCGCAGGCGGCTTCGTCAGTCTTGTTGAAGGCGTTGGTCTTCTTGTTGGTGACTGCGCTCGGGCTCACCACGGTGACCTTGCCGCGTGGCTGCACGCCGGCCAGGTAGAACTTCACCGAACCGTCCAGCTTCTTCTCGGCGGTCATCTGCTGGACGACTTTCTCGAAGGGCAGGAACAGCGCGGTATCACGCGCCTGGCTCAGGCCTGGCAGGGCGCAGAGCAGCAGGGCGGTGGTGGCGGTCCAGGTTTTCAGACGCATCTATGTCTCTCCTTGATTAGTGAGCGGTGCTCGATTGTTGTTCACTGACGGCGCGCTGAACCATGCGGTCGGTTTCGATGCGTTTCAGCGCGCGCAGGATGCTTTTGTCCAGATTCTTGACCCAGCGGTTGTAGTTGCGGTGGATCTTGCCGTCCCTGTAGTCCATCTCGCGGCTGTCGCGGTAGTCGATGCGATAGTTGCTGAGGCTGTAGGTGATATCGACGCGGGCGTAGTACATGTTGCGTACCAGGATATCGGCCTGGATCACCTCGTCGCCGATGTTGCGCACGGTCCAGCCGCGCTCGGCGGCGCCGGTCAGGATGGCTTTCTTGATCTCTTCATGGCTGTAGGTGTGGCCGACCACCAGCAGTTCTTTCGGGGTCAGCAGGGGTTTGCTCGTGCAGCCGGCGAGGCCGATCAGAACCAGGCCCATCAGGGCCGCGCGAATGAGTGAAGACATTCCTTTCTCTCCAGGTGTTGTCAGGTGTTCAGGACCAGCGACGGAAAATCAGCGAGGTATTGACCCCGCCAAAGGCGAAATTGTTGCTCATGACATAACCATGGCTCATCGCGCGGAACTCGCCACACAAGTAGTCCAGTTCGCCACAACGCGGATCGATGTTGTCCAGGTTCAGGGTGTGCACATAACGGTCGCTGTTCATCATTTCGATGCTGAACCACGCCTCCAGTGCGCCGCAAGCGCCCAGGGTGTGACCGAGGAAGCTTTTCTGTGAGCTGATCGGCATTCGTGGCCCGAACAGGTTGCTGGTGGCCAGGGTTTCGGCGATGTCGCCCTGTTCGGTGGCAGTGCCGTGGCCGTTGACGTAGCCGATCGCCTCGGGCGCCAGCGCGGCATCTTCCAGGGCCAGTTCCATTGCCCGGCGCATGGTCACCTGTTCCGGGCGGGTGGTGTGCTGGCCGTCGGCGTTGCTGCCGAAGCCGACGATCTCGGCGTAGATGTGCGCGCCGCGCGCGAGGGCGTGTTCCAGTTCTTCCAGCACCAGCATGCCAGCGCCTTCGCCGATCACCAGGCCGTCGCGGCCGCTGTCGTACGGGCTTGGCGTGGTCTGCGGGGCGTCGTTTTTCAGGCTGGTGGCGTAGAGCGCGTCGAAGACCATGGCCTCGGTCGGGCACAGTTCCTCGGCGCCGCCGGCGAGCATCATCGGCAGGCGGCCGAACTTGATCGCCTCGTAGGCGTAGCCGATGCCCTGGCTGCCGCTGGTGCAGGCGCTGGACGTCGGGATCAGGCGCCCGGTCAGGCCGAAGAAGATGCTGATATTGGCCGCCGTGGTGTGCGGCATCATGCGCACGTAGGAGTTGGCGTTGAGGCCCTCGGCCACCGAGTTGAGCAGCATGTTGCCGAACGCCTTGATGTCTTCGGTGCTGCCGGTGGACGAGCCGCAGGCCACGCCCATGCGCCCGTCGCGGATCGACGGGTCGTCGAGCAGGCCGGCATCCCGCAGCGCGTTCTGTGACGCCGCGACCGCCATCCGCGAGACGCGGCCCATGCTGCGCAACTGCTTGCGGGTCCAGTTGGCGGGGACAGCGAAATCATCCACCGGCCCGGCCAGGCGGGTGTTGAGCTCTTCGAAACGGTCCCACTCGTCCATGCGGCGGATGCCGCTGCGATTGGCGGCGAAGTTGGCGGCGATGGTCGGCCAGTCGCTGCCCAGTGAGGTGATACCGGCCATGCCGGTGACGACCACGCGTTTCATCAGCACAAGCCTCCGTTGACCGCCAGGACCTGGCGGGTGATGTAGGCGGCTTCCGCCGACATAAGGAAATTCACCGCGCCGGCGACTTCTTCCGGGGTGCCCATGCGCTGCGCCGGGATCATTTTCAGCAGTTCATCGACCGGCACGTGCTCGTCCAGCATCGCCGTGTCGATCAGCCCCGGCGCCACGCAGTTGACGGTGATGCGGCGTTTGCCCAGCTCGATGGCGAGGGCCTTGGCGGCGCCGATCACGCCGGCCTTGGAAGCGCTGTAGTTGACCTGGCCACGGTTGCCGATCAGCCCGGACACCGAGGTGATGCAGACGATGCGGCCCGGCGCGCGGCGGCGAATCATCGGCATCATCAGTGGGTGCAGGACGTTGTAGAAACCGTCGAGGTTGGTCCGCAGCACTTCGTCCCAGTCGTCCTCGGTCAGCGCCGGGAAGGCGCCGTCGCGGGTCAGTCCGGCATTGCACACCACGCCGTAGTAGGCGCCGTGGGTTTCCACGTCGTCGTTGAGAATGGCGGCGCAGGCGGCGCGGTCGGCGACGTCGAACTGCAGCACGCGGGCCTGCTGGCCAAGGGCGCGGACTTCCTCGGCGACGGCCTCGGCTTCGGCGCGGCCGCTGCGGCAGTGCAGAACCAGGTCGTGACCGGCGCGGGCCAGGCGCAGGGCGATGGCCCGGCCGATGCCACGGCTGGAGCCGGTGACCAGGATGGTGTCAGTCATTGCGGGGACTCCTCGGAGCCCGCCTCGGCCAGGTACGTGGCGGCCTGTGGCGGGCGGAAAACGTTCAGGCGGGCCGTGGCGTAAATGCCAGGGCCGTGCAGATGGCACTCGAACACGCCCATGCCGTTCTCGTCTTCCAGCGAGCGTTGGGCGTGGATGCGCAGGTGCGAATCGGCGGGGAAATGCTCGACGTCGCACTGGAACTTGCGGGTGCCGAGCAAAAAGCCCAGTTCCACCGGCTTGCCCTGCTGGCGCGCGCGGCAGCCGGCGTAGGCGGCCACGGTCTGGGCCATCAGTTCAATGCCGACCCAGGCCGGCAGGCTGCCGTCCGGGCGATTGAACAGGCCGCCGGGGCGGACGGTGACGTGGGCGTGGATCTGCTCCTCGTCGAACGACTCGATCCCGTCGATGAGGATCATGTCGCCGGCATGGGGCAGCAGTTCGGCCAGTGGCCAGGCAATCATGGGGTGTCTCCGAGAATCAGGCTGACGTTGTTGCCACCGAAGGCGAACGAGTTGCTCATCAGGTGCCGCGGCCCTTGTAGCGGCAGGCGCTGGTCGCCACCGAGCAGGTTCAGCGGCGCCAGTTGCGGGTCGCGCGCGCCGTCCCAGACGTGCGGCGGCAAGCGGCCTTCGCGGTTGTCGGCGGCCAGCGCCAGCCAGCAGAACGCCGCTTCCAGCGCGCCGGCGGCGCCGAGGGTGTGGCCGGTCATCGGCTTGCTCGACGAGCAGGGCAGGCGCTCGCCGAACAGGGCGTTGACCGCCAGGCTCTCCATGGCGTCGTTGTGCCGGGTGGCGGTGCCGTGCAGGTTCAGGTAATCGATCCGCGCGGGTTCCAGGCGGGCATTTTCCAGCGCCTTGCGCATTGCCTGCAAGGCGCCGGCGCCTTCGGGGTCGGGCGCGGAAATATGGTGGGCGTCGGAGCTGGCGCCGGCGCCGAGCAGGGCGACGGTGGTGCCCGTCGCATTGGCGTCGCGGGTCATCAGGAACACCGCCGCGCCCTCGCCGATATTGATGCCGTCACGGTTGACCGAGAACGGGTTGCAGCGTTGCGCGCTGACCGCCTCCAGGGCGCTGAAGCCGTTGAGGGTCAGCTTGCACAGGCTGTCGACGCCGCCGCAGATCACCGCGTCGCACAGGCCCAGGTCGAGCAGGCGGCGGGCGCTCATCAGGGCCCGGGCACCGGAGGTGCAGGCGGTGGAAATGACATAGGCCGGGCCGCTCAATTCCAGCCAGTTGGCGAGGAAGGCGGCCGGTGCGCCGAGTTGCTGCTGGGCGTAGTCGTAGCTCGGCGGAAAATGCTGCTCGCGCAGGTGCTGGGCGATGCCCTGGCTGGCTTCCTCGATGCCGGAGGTGCTGGTGCCGAGGACCACGCCGACCCGCAGCGGACCAAAGCGCTCGATCGCCTCGCGCAGCGGCGCTTCGATCTGCAGGCACGCGGCGTACAGCAGTTGGTTGTTGCGGCTTTGCTGGTGCGCCAGATGCGCCGGCAGCACGGGCAGTTCGCCGGGCACCGCCGCTACCGGGATGCGCCGTCCGGCCACCCAGCCATCGGCCTCGCGCATGCCGGAGCAGTCACCGGCGAACAGGCCGCGGGCAACTTCAGCCTGATCGCGGCCAAGGGCACAGACCAGGCCCAGGGCATTCAGATAAGCGGTCATGGCGTGTTCTCGCGGGGCAGGGGGCTGACTAGATAACGCAGGCCCTGCCCAAGGTTCAAGGTGAAGTCGTCGGCTTGTCGATAGTCGACCCGCCAGCGTTCGCCCAGCCAACGCTGCGTGTCTTGCTGGCGCGCAGCGGGATAGAGGCGTTGCAGTTGATCGGCCGGGGTCAGGGCGAACAATAGCGCGGCGAACAATTCACGGGCGGCTGGGTTGGGCGGCAGCAGGCCGTCGGCCTGCCACGTGCCCTGGTCCAGCAATTGCCGGGCCTGGGGAATGCCCAGCAAATCCATCAACGACCAGCGCAGGCGCTGGTCCTCGCGCTGGATCACCAGCAACCAGTCCTGGCGTTCCCCGGCCTGTTCGCGCTGCACATGCAACTGCATCGGCAGCGCCAGTGGCGGCAACGGTTCGGGCAGCGGCGCGGTGCTGGCGCAGGCGCCGAGAAACAGGCAGACGCTCAGGACGAGAAACGGCAACAGGCGTTTCATGAGGCCGGCGCTTCCGGGTTCAGCGGTTTGCGCGCCACCACGTTGACCAGGGTTTCCTCACGCTGGCCAACGGGCGGCGGCTTGCGCAGGCCGGTGCGCTCCAGCAGGCCGAAGTCGCTGGAGCGGCTCCACCACAGGTACGGGTAGGAGACGTTGCGCGGGGTGAACGCGAAGCCCTGGTCGCGGAGCATCTGCAGGTACTGTTCGGCGCTCTTTTGCACATGCATCGGATGGCGGAACAGCCAGCGGATCACCCAGGTGTCGATGTACGCCTCGGTGGACTCGGCGAACAGCAGGTAGCCACCGGGCTTGAGCACGCGCCAGAACTCGGCGAGGGCTTTTTCCTGTTCGACCAGGTGATGGAACGTCTGGTGGCAGAACAGGATATCGACACTGGCGTCGGCGAATTGCAACGCCGCGCAGTCACTGCCGCGCAGCTCCACGTCCAGGCCCAGGCGGCGGGCCTCGGCCTGGCTCAGTTCGAGGCTGTGCGGGTCGGCGTCGGTGCCTAGCAACTGGCCGGGCGCGAACACTTCGTTGAGGCGGCGGAACGACCGGCCCTGGCCGCAGCCGACGTCCAGCAGCACCGGCGCCTTGGGCGGCTCTTGATCGAACAGCGTGCGCAGGTCGTTGATTGCCACCCGCAGCACATGGTGCTGCCAGGTGTGGCTGCGCAGGAACCAGAAGCCGAAGCGGGTTTCCTCGACGTACTTGTCGCTGAAGAAGGGTTGCTCGCTCATGCCGCCGTCCTTGCGCAGACCTCGGCAAGCATGCGCAGGCGCCGCTTGGGTTCGCTGACGAAGGGGTTCTTCTGGTCCCAGGCGTAGCCGGCGAGGATCGAGCTGATCATGGCGCGGATCTCGTCGGAACTGCCCGGGTGGTAGATCACGTCCTGGAAGCCGCCGTTGTACCAGCCCTCGACATAGGCGCGGAAGGTGTCCACGCCGCGTTTCAGCGGGGTGGCGAACTCGCTTTCCCAGTCCACCGCCTCGCCCTGCAACTGACGGTGCAGCACGGCCGCGGCCATGCTCGCCGAACGCATGGCGATGGTCACCCCGGAGGAGAACACCGGGTCGAGGAATTCGGCGGCGTTGCCCAGCAGGGCGAAGCCTTTGCCGTGCAGCGTCTTGACGTTGGCCGAGTAGCCGCCGATGGTCCGCGCCGGGGTGTCCCAGACGGCATTGGCCAGCACTTTGGACAGGCTCGGGGTCTGCGCGACGAAGCCTTTCAGGCAGTCATCCAGGTCGCTCGGCGCATTGGCGAAATGCTCGGCGGCGGCGACCACGCCGAGGGAGCAGCGACCGTCGCTGAACGGGATGGTCCAGAACCAGATGTCGCGGTGCTCGGGGTGGGTGGTGATGAGGATCTTCTCGCGGTCGAAGCCTGGGTGGTCGATGCGGTCTTCGATATGGGTGAACACCGCCTGGCGCACCGGGAAGCTGGACGGCGCTTCGAGGTCCAGCAGGCGCGGCAGCACGCGGCCGTAGCCGCTGGCATCGAGGACGAACTGCGCCTCGACGCGGTACTCGCTGCCGTCCAGGCGACGGACGCTCAGGTGCGGCTGCTCGCGCTCGAAGTCCGCGGCGATGATTTCTTCTTCGTAGCGGATTTCCACGCCTTGCAGGGCGGCCTGGTCGGCCAGCAACTGGTCGAAGCGCGCGCGTTGCACCTGGAAGGTGGTCGGCTTGCCGCGAGAGAAGGTCTGGCCGAAATCGAAGGCGCTGTACTCGTCGCCCCAGGCGAAGGCCGCGCCATTCTTGCGCTGGAACCCGGCCGCTTCGAGGGCGTCGAGCATGCCGGCTTCCTCGACGAAATCGAGGCAGTGCGACAGCAGGCTTTCGCCGATGGAGAAACGCGGGAAACGCTGGCGCTCGATGATCAGCACGTCATGGCCCTGGCGCTTGAGCAGGGCGGCGGCGATCGCGCCGGACGGGCCGGCGCCGATGATCAGGACCTGGCGTTGTTGCAGTTCAGTGTTCGGCATAAGGCCTCCTTGCCGTCGGGATAGTCTTGAGAGGAATGCGGTGCAGCCCGGCGATGGCGGGCATGAGAGTGGCGACCAGGCTCATCAGCATCAGCGCGAAGTACAGCGCCGGGCTGATCAACTGCTGTTGCAGGAGCAGGTTGAGAAAGACGATTTCGCTGAGGCCGCGAATGTTCAGCAGCAGGGTTTCCCGCCACTTGCTCGCGCCTTCGAACGAAGGTCCCGCCCAGCCCAGGCCGAGCCAGTTGCCCAGCAGTTTGCTGACGATCGGCAGCAAGAGCAGGGCGGCCAGATGTACCGCATTGAAGCCTTGCAGGACGTGATGGATGTCAATCTGGATGATGCCGAAGGTGAGGATCAGCGGAATCGCCACGCCGTTTTGCAGGCGCTTGATCCACCGCGCCGGCAGCGGCATGCGCAACGGCAATTTGAGCCAGGCCAGGCAGCACAGGTAACCGATGCCGAAGATCAGCGCGTTGAGGCGGTAGTGCTCGGCGATGAACAGCAGGGCCAGGAACAGCAGCCCGTAGAACCCGGGCCGGCGCAGGCCGAGGGCGTACAGCGGCAGCGGCAGGCAGGCGCCGAGCAGCGGCAGGATCAGGCTCAGCGGTTGCAGGCTGCCCTTGCCGAGGCCGAACAGCAGCCAGCAGACCACGTCGATCATGATCGCCGCCTGCATCAGCCGGCGCGTGGCGGCGGGCGGGTAGTCGATATTGCTCAGGTACAGGTACAGCACCGGAATGGCGGTGATGGCGAAGACCAGGCCGAGGGCGAGCGAAGTCAGCCATGGCTGCTCGGGCAGCAGCCACGCCCCGCAGGCCAGGCCGCAGGCGAAAGGCACGAGGAAGCTGGGCAGGGCGATCTTCAGGCTCTGCCGGTCGAATTTCAGCTCCACCACATCCGAGAGAATGTGCCCCAGCAGCAGGGCGAAGCTCATGCCGTAGAGGGTTTTCAACCAGCCGGGCGCGACCAGTTCCGCGCCGCTGAGCTGCCAGTTCGGCTCGACCCAGAACAGCATCAGCAGCGGCAGGCCGAGGGTCGCCAGCAGCAACTGGCTGACGATGCTGATCAGGCCCAGGCGCCGGCCAACCTCGCTGGCGATCAGGAACAGCAACAGGGCCAGGGCCCAGAACAGCAGAATGGTCATGCCGACGTCTCCCTGTGGCGGCTGGCGGCCCAAGGGGCCAATACGAAGCTGAAGGCCAGGCCGAGGCTCACGGCCAGGCCGAAATTGCTCACCGCCGGCGTGCTCGACACCGCCAGCAGGCCGAACGACAGCCAGGTGGTGGTGGCCGCCAGCAGGGTGCCGAGCAGGCTGACGGCGCTGCCGCCGATGCGCTCGTGCATGAGGATCGAGTAATCGACGCTGATGGCGGTGACCAGCAACAGGCCGAACAGGCTGAACAGGGTCAGCGGCTGGCCCAGCCAGCCGAGGCTGGCCAGGCTGCACAGCGCCGCCAGCAGCGGCAGGGCGACGATGCGCAGGGCGCCGCCGAAGCCGAACGGCAGAATCAGCAGCAGGGCGATCAGCACGCAGGACAACAGCTTCAATTCGGCGGCGCTGATCTGGGTCGCGGCGAACAGGCGGTTGAGGTCGCCGAGGCGGTCCACCAGTTGCACGCCATCGAGGTCCACGACTTGCTCGCGCAGCAGGGCCGGATCGCTCAGGCCCTGCAGGCTGACGATGGCCGCCACGCCCTGGTCGTCGGCACCCAGCCAGAGCGGACGCCAGGCTTCGCCCAACGGACCGGCCAGGACCTGATCGATAGCCAGCGTCGGCAGGGCTTGCAGGTTTTTCAGTTCGTTTTCCAGCGTGGCGGGCGGTACGCCGACGTCCAGCAGCGGCTGCCAGTGTTCGGGCAGGCGGGCCAGCGCGTCGCGCACCTGTTGCTGATCGGCGGGGCTGGCGATGGCCTGGCTGAGCGCCATGTAACCCTTCAGCGTGCCGGCCTGGACTTGTTGGTCAAGGCGCGTGCCCAGTGCCTGCAAGCGCGACAGCAACTGGCTCTGGTCGGCGCCGCGCACCAGGTAGAACTGGCTAGTGGGCTGGTAGCCGGTGATGCGCGCGACGTCCTTGGCCTCTTCCAGCAGACGCGGCGAACTGCCGACCCACTGGCGGATGTCGTTGCGGGTGTCCAGGTGCCACAGGCCGCCGAGGCAGAACAGCAGCAACAGGCCGAGCAGGGCCGGGCTCGGCACCCGGCGCAGAAGTGCTTCGCGCAGGTTGACCAGGGCGGTGGCGAGGGTCAGCGGCCATTGCGCCGGTTGCAGCTCGACGCCTTTGAGCAGCGCCGGCAGCAGGCACACCGCGCTCAGGTAGGCGCCGATCAGGCCGGCGGCGGAAAAGGCGGCAATCTGGGTCAGCGCCGGGAACGGCGTGAATGCCAGCGCCAGGTAGCCGATGCAACTGGTGGCCAGGCTCAGGCTCATGCCCGGCAGGGTCAGGCGCACCGCGGGCCAACTGTGCCAGGGCCGCAGGCTCCAGCTTTTCGACAGGTAGTGCAGCGGATAATCCACCGCCACGCCGATCAGGCTGGAGCCGAGGACGAGGGTCATCACATGCATCTGGCCGAACAGGGCGACGCAGGCGGTGGCGCCGAACAGCATGCCCACCAGCACCGGGACGAAGGCCAGCAGCGCCCGTGGCCGACGGAACGCCAGCAGCAACAGCAGAATGATGCCCAGCGTGGCGCCGCCACCGACCCAGGTCATTTCGCGCTGCGCCTGCTGCTGGCCGTCGGCGGCGTAGAGCAGGCCGCTGGCGGCGATCAGCCGGGCGCCGTGCTGGTCGGCGAGGTGGCGACCGTCGGCGAGCAGCCCGGCCACCTGTAACGGCAGTTTCATGTCGAAGGCGTTGCCTTGGGTGCGGGCACGCAGCAGCACCCAGTGCTGACCGTCGGCCTCGGCGATCAGGCTGCCGCTGGCGGTATCGAGCTGAACCGCCGCCGGGCGCGGCTGGCTGTTCTGGATACGCCCGGTCAGGCCGAGCCAGTCGTCTTGGCTGGGCACCAGGCTGAAGCCGGAAAAGGGGTCGAACAGGCTTTGCACGCGCTGTTGGATAAAGGCCTGGGGCGCTTCCACCAGCGTGCGCCGGTCCGCCGCCGCGAGCATCGCCAGACGGCCTTGCAGCAATTGCGCACGCAGCGCGGCGAGGTCGGTCTGCAAGCTCCACTGGACCTTTTCGAACAAACCGCTGGCCTGCCATTGCTCGCCCAATTGCGCGGCGAGTGCGATGGCTTTATCGCGTTCGGGGTGACCGACCAGCACCAGCATTTCGCGGTTCAGCGGCTCCTGCATGCGCTGCTCGGCGCGTTTGACCAGCGGGTCTTCGGTGGCGCCGGGGACCAGGCTCATCAGGTCGGCGGACAGCGGCGCGCCGCGATGCCACTGCCAGCCCGCCAGCAACAGGACGGTGCAGAGGATCAGCAGAAACAGTCGCGGCAGCAGGCGCTCAGTCGACAAGGTCGTGGCGCTCCGCGTCGGTCAGGCTGGCGCTGGTGCTCGAGGGCATGCGCAGGACCGTGCTGTCGCCCTGAGTCTCCTGCAACTGGATGCGCTCGACATAGCGGCCGCCGTCGATGTCGATCTGGTTGAAGATCTGCTTGATCAGCAGCGACTTCGGCACCAGCCGCAGTTGCCAGTGCTGCGCGTCGCCTTGCAGGCTCAGCTCGAAATCCCGCTCCAGGCCGCTGCTGTCGCCTTGCAGCACGGCGAAGAACAGCTTGTTCTGCTCGGTGCCGGCGGTGCGCGTCGGCAGCATTTGCCAGCCGGACGCATCGCGGCGGGCGATGCCCTTGGCGTTGAGCCGGTAATCCTGTTGCAGCGGCGTTTGCAGCAGCCACAGCAGGCCGTGGTCGCGGGCCAGGACGAAGCGGCCCTTGCTCAGCAGCGGCTGGGGCAGGGCGCGCAGGTGTTTTTCCTGGATGAACTCGCCCTTGATCACTTCCGGCGCGCTCAATTGCGTGCGCAGGTCGTTCAGGTCGAACGCTTGGGCCAGCGCACTGGCGGTCAGCAGGCCGAGGCAGAGCAGGCTTCGTAGCAGCGGCTTCATGACAGCACCTTGTTCACGGCGTCGAGCATCACTTGGGGCGAGGCCAGTTGCATCTCGCGGCTTTCGATATGCACCGCGACCTGCACCGAGCTGGCGCGGGTCATGCGCTCGCCGGTGGCGGCGTCGCTGATCAGGTAGTTGATCTTCAGCCGGTTTTCCCACTCCACCAGGCTGGCGCGCACGTTCAGGCGCTGGCCGAACACCGCGCCGCGCACGTAGCGCAGTTGCAGGTCGATCACCGGCCAGGCGTAGCCCGAGGCGAGCATCTGCTGGTAGTTGTGGCCGAGGTGGTCGAGCAGGGCGCAGCGCGCCACTTCCAGGTATTTGACGTAATGCCCGTGCCAGACCACCAGCATGCTGTCGACGTCGAAGAACGGCACCAGCACTTCGGTGTCGACGTGCAGGACTCCCTGACTACGCATGCAGCCTCCAGTGTTGTGCGGCGATGCGTTGCAGGCACAGGCGCAGGTCACTTTCCAGCGCGCGGTCCTCGGTCACCGGGGCGAAGTCGCCGAGCAATTGGTCGTGCATTGCCGCCAGCGCGGGCGGCAGGTCGCGGGCCTCGGCTTCGCGACCGCGCAGCCAGACGCCCTGGTTGGCGGCCAGCAGGGTGGCGGCGGCGACCTGTTCGGTCAGTTCCAGCACCCGCAGCGCATCGCGGGCGGCGATGGTGCCCATGCTCACCTTGTCCTGGTTATGGCACTCGGTGGAGCGCGAGAACACGCTGGCCGGCATGGTGTTTTTCAGCGCCTCGGCGGTCCAGGCGCTGGCGCCGATCTGCACGGCCTTGAAGCCGTGGTTGAGCATGGCGCGCTCGGCGCTGGCGCCGGACAGGTTGCTCGGCAGGCCGTGGTTGTAGCGCACGTCCACCAGCAGGGCGAGTTGGCGGTCGAGCAGGTCGGCGACGTTGGCCACCAGGTTTTTCAGGCTGTCCATGGCGAAGGCGATGTGCCCGCCATAGAAGTGCCCGCCGTGCAGGACGCGCTCGGCTTCGGCGTCGATGATCGGGTTGTCGTTGGCGCTGTTCAGTTCGGTTTCGATGAAGCCGCGCAGCCAGCCCAGCGAGTCGGCCAGCACGCCCAGCACATGCGGCGCGCAGCGCAGCGAGTAGCGGTCTTGCAGGCGGTGCAGCGGCGCGGTCGGCGCGTCGATGGCGAGGTCCTGGCGAATCCAGGCGGCCACTTGCATCTGGCCCGGGTGCGGCTTGGCGGCGAACAGGCGCTCGTCGAAGTGCTCCGGGTTGCCTTGCAGGGCGACCACGTTGAGCGCGGTGATGCGGGTCGCCAGTTTGAGCAGGTAGTCGGCGCGGGCGAAGGCCTGGCAGGCCAGGCCGGTCATCACCGCGGTGCCGTTCATCAGCGCCAGGGCCTCTTTCGGGCGCAGTACCAGCGGCGCCCAGCCCAGCTCGCGGTGCACGTCCGCGGCCAGGCGGCGCTCGCCGCGGAACAGCACTTCGCGCTCGCCGGAGAGCGTCGCGGCGACATACGACAGCGGCGTCAGGTCGCCGCTGGCGCCCACCGAGCCTTCTTCCGGGATCAGCGGCAGGATGTCGTGGGCGAGAAACGCCTGCAGGCGTTCCAGCAGTTCGATGCGCACCCCGGACACGCCGTGGCACAGCGACTGCAAGCGGGCGGCGAGCACGGCGCGGGTCGCTGGGGCGTCCAGCAGGCGGCCCAGGCCGCAGCCGTGGAACGTGTAAAGGTGGCGTGGCAGCGCCTCGACGTGTTCCAACGGCACGGCCACCACGCAGGAGTCGCCGTAGCCGGTGGTCACGCCGTAGATCACGCCTTCCTTGTCCAGCAGGGTGTCGAGGAACTGTGCGCCACGGGCGATCCGCGCGCGGTAGTCGGCGTCGGCCTGCAGGCGCGATTCAGCCTGGCGCTGGCTCACGGCCTGGATGTCTTCGATTGAAAGCGGCGACTCGCCGAACGTTACAGGCTCATGCGGATACATCGTCATCGGTCTTCCAGAAAGGGTAGAAGTTGAACCATTGCCGAGGCGCTTGCAGGCAATAGTGGCCAAGGCGGTCGGCGTAGCGTCCGGCCCAGTCGGCGATCACTTGATCGCGCTGGCCACGGCGCCATTCGATGGCCGGGGCGAAGGGTTCGAGGATCACTTGGTAACGGCCATCGCGCTTCAGGCAGAAGAACAGGTTCGTCTGGCATTTGAGCAGGCCGGCCAGCAGCCATGGGCCTTGCGGGAAGGGCGCCGGATGGCCGAGGAAATCCACCGTGACGGTGCGCCCGCCATGCAATGGCACGCGGTCGCCGGCAATCGCCAGCCACTCGCCGCGCTCCAGGCGCTGGCTCAATTGCAGCATGATCGCCGGGTCCAGCTCGCTGACCTGGATCAGCCGCAGGTTGGTCGCCCCGGCTTCGCCCAGCAGGCGGTTGAAGCGCTCGGCGTGCTTGGTGTGGACCAGCACATTCATGGTCACCTGTTCGCCCAGTTCGGCGAGCGCCCGGCACACTTCGAGATTGCCCAGGTGCGCGCCCACCAGCATCTGCCCGCGCTCGGCGCGCAACTGGCTGCGCAGGTTACCGGGATCGACGATCTCGATCTGCTCCAGGCCGAGGCGGCCATTCCATACGTCCAGCTTGTCCAGCAGGGCATCGGCGAAGGCCATGAACTGGCCGAACACCCGGCGATGGCTGGGCCGCAGTTCTGGCTGGCCGCTCCACTGCGCCAGGCGCTGTTGGTATTGCCAGGCGCTGTGGCGGGCGCGGCGGCCGAACAGGAAGAAGTACAGGACGATGCCGTAAAGGATCGGGCTGAGCAGGCGCCGGCCCAGCAGCTTGACGCCGAAGGCGGTGAGCTTCATCAGCAGGAAGCTGCCGCGTTCTTCGTGGGCGGCCCAGTGTCGTTCGCTCATGCCCGCCACCGCCGCCAGAGAATGACCGGCGCGCGCAGGAGCATGCCGAAGAACAGCTTGGTGTGCATTTTCGAGATCAGCGCGTTGTCGTGGAACAGGCGGAAATGCGAGAGGCCGTCTTGCGGGTAATGGACCTTGGTCGGCAACCAGCGCATCGGCTGGTTGCGCCACACCAGGCGGACGAGGATTTCCGGGTCGAAGTCCATGCGCCGGCCAAGGCTGACCGCGTTGATCAGGGCCAGCACCGGCGGCAGCGGGTAGACGCGAAAGCCGCACATCGAATCGGGAATGCGCAGCGACAGGCTGTTGATCCACACCCACACGTGGGTCAGGTAGCGCGCGTACAAGCGGCCTTTCGGCACGCTGTCGTCGTACTGCGGATAGCCACAGATCAGCGCCTCGGGATGGGCGCGGGACTGTTCGAGAAAGTGGCTGACATCGGCCAGGTCGTGCTGGCCGTCGGCGTCCACCTGCAGGGCGTGACTGAAGCCCAGCCGCGCCGCTTCACGCAGGCCGGCCATGACCGCGCCGCCCTTGCCCTGATTGACGGTCAGGCTGACCAGAAATACTTGATCCTGCTCGGCGAGCTGTTGCAGCACGCGGGCGCAGGCCGGGCTGCTGGCGTCGTCCACCAGCACGCAGGGCAGGCCGGCGGCGCGCAAGTCGGCGACCACCGCCGGCACCGCGCCTTCGTGGTTGTAGACCGGGATCACCGCGCAGGGCTTATGCATCGCTGGCCTCCAGCAGGATCCGGCCGCTGGAGCACGGCGCGCCGGCGTTGCTGTAGGCGAAGTAGAGCTTGCCGCGTTCGGCGTCGAAACGCAGGGTCAGCAGCAGGCGGTCGCCGGGGCGCACCAGTTGCTGGAACTTCAGCACTTCCATTCCGGCGAAGTGCCGTGGCCGGTCCAGCAGCGCCTGGCCGAGGGCGATGGCCCAATCGACCTGGACCACGCCGGGCAGCACCGGGGTCTGCGGGAAATGACCGTTGAAGTACACCAGGTCGCCGGAGATCGCCAGGCGCAGGTGGGTTTCGTCGCCGTGCTGCTCTTGCGACAGCACGTCCGGCCCGTGTGGCCGCGGTGCCTGCAACAGTGCATCGACCGTGGCTTGGGGCAGCTTGCCCTGGGCGGTGTAGGGCAGTTGTCGCAGCAGCCGCCAGCGCCGCGGCAGGGCCAGGGCTTCGCAGTGCGGGACGAGGTGCGCACGCAGGGTTTCGGTGACGGCGCGCCGGCCCTGGTTGCGCAAGGCGTGCAGGCCGGCGGCGCTGAGTTGCACCAGCGCGCCGAGGAAGGCCCGGCGTTCCTGGATCATGCCCAGGCGGGTGTCTTCGACCCACGGGTGTTCCAGCAGCGCCTGTTCCAGGGTCGGCAGGGCGATGCGTTTTTCTTCCAGTTTGACGATGCGGTCCAGCCGGCCAAGCAGGCGGAAGTGCCCGCGTGCGTCGAACGACACGGCGTCGGCGCTCTGTTCGACATGACCGTCGGGCAGGTAGGGCGACGCGATGCGCAGCGCGCCTTCGTCGCTCTGGCTCAGGTGGATCCCGGCGAAGGGCTGCCACAGGCTGTCGTCCTGGCGCCAGGCGATACCGCCGGTTTCCGAGCTGCCGAGGATTTCCGTCGGCCGTTGCCCGAGGCGCTCCTGCAAGGCCTGCGCGGCGTTGGCGGTGAGTTCGCCACCGGAGGAAAACACCCGGCGCACCGGGCTCAGGGCCGGCCAGTCGAGGTTGTCGCCCATGCGTTTGAGCAGCGCCGGGCTGGCGACCCAGGCGAACGCCGGGTGCTCGCGGCTGGCGCGTTGCAGGTCTTCGGGGAACGGCAGTTGCCGGCGCACGAACGGGCGACCGGCGCACAGCGGCCAGAGCACGCGGAACAGCAATCCATAGATGTGCTGGGTGGCGACGCTGCCGATGATGCAGGCCGGGCCGAGGTCGGCGCCCCAGAGGTCTTCCAGCACCCGCACTTCGGCGGCCAGTTGGCGCAGTTGCTTGTCGATGCGCTTGGGTTCACCGCTGGAGCCGGAGGTGCACAGGCTGACATGGCAGTCGCGCAGGTCCAGTTCGGCCGGCGCCAGCGGGGTGTCGAACAGCGATTGCGGGCTGTGGTCCTGCTCGCTGATCCACAGGTCGACCTGTTCGGCCCAGCGTTGGCGGGTTTGCGCTTGCAAGTCCGCGGGCAGCAAGACCCGGACCCCGGCGCGCCAGGCGCCGAGCAAGGCCACGGCGAGTTGCGCGGCGTCTTCAAGGTGCACGGCGACCTGGCGAATGCCCCGGCGTTGCAGGCCCGCGGCCAGTTGCAGGGCGTGATCGGCCAGGTCGGCGTGATCCAGCGCCGGGGCGAAGGTGACCGGCCGCGCGGCGTCAGCCGGCAGCAGCAGTCGCTCAAGGTTGATCCATTTCATGAGCGTCCTCGCACACGTTGTCTTATCAGCCATTCAATGGCGAACAGCAGGCCCATCAAGCCGTAGGCGATCAGGCCGTTGTACAGGGTCCACCAGCTCAGCGGCGCCCACAGGGTCAGCGCCGCGGCGACCAGGCCATTGACCAGGAAGAAGCCGCTCCACACCCAGGTCACCCGGCGGGTGTAGCGGATGGCGATGTCCGGAAGCTGCGGGTCGGTCAGGCGCGCCAGGCGCTCGACGATCGGCGGCCCGAATTTCAGGCTCAGGCCGAACAGGACCAGCATGAACGCGCTGACCAGCACCGGATACCAGCGCAGCAGCGCCGGGTCGTCCAGCACCGCCAGCAGCACACAGAAACCGATCGCCACCAGGGCCATCCAGCGCCCGCCCTGGTTGTTCGGCTGGGTCAGCGCCCGCGCCAGCCACAGTCCGCCCAACAACAGGCCGAACTGCCACGGCGCGAAATGCTCCATGCCGAAATGCACCGCGAACGGATAAAGCAGACCGGCCAGGACCAGCCCGAGGCCGATCAGGCGCTTCATGCTTCCTGGGCGACCAGGCGGTACACGGCTTCGACCACGTCGTTGACGGTACGCACGGCCTTGAACTCTTCGGCGGCGATTTTCTTGCCGGTCTGGCGCTTGATGTGGTCGATCAGGTCGACGGCGTCGATGCTGTCGATTTCCAGGTCCTGGTACAGGTTGGCGTCCAGGGTGATGCGCGCGGCGTCCAGTTCGAACAGTTCGACCAGCGCGTCGCGCAGGATGTTGAAGATGTCTTCGCGAGTTTGCATGGTGCGGTCTCAGGCTGCCTGTTTGGCGGTGACGAAAGCCGCAAGGCTGGCCACGCTGGTGAAATGGTTGCGGGTGTCCTTGGCGTCGGCGTCGATCTTGATGCCATAGCGCTTCTGGATGGCCAGGCCCAGTTCGAGGGCGTCGACCGAGTCCAGGCCGAGGCCTTCGCCGAACAGCGTCTGGTCGTCGCCGATGTCTGCGGCGCTGATGTCTTCCAGGCCGAGGGCCTCGATGATCAACAGCTTGATGTCATTGTTCAGGTGGGTTGGATCGCTCATCTTCGGCGAGCTCCTTGATGAAGTACTGGTGCAGATGGTCGTTGAGTTTGCGCGAGGCCTGGGGTGCCGGGCCTTGGCTGGCGAAATCCTGGATGGCGATATCGGCGCCGACGCGCAGGCTGAAGTGCACCCGGCGCGGCGGTATCCGGTACCAGGGCTCGGCCTTGGTCAGGGTGCTGGGGCTGACCCGGATGGTGACCGGGGTAATGAATTGCGCACCGCGCAGGGCGATGGCCGCCGCGCCGCGGTGGAAGGCCGGGGCCTGGCCGGGCACGGTGCGGGTGCCTTCGGGGAAGATGATCAGGGTCTGGCCGCTTTGCAGGGCGCCGACCGCGGCGTCGAGCATGTCCATGCTGCCGTCGTTGCTGATGTACTGCGCCGAGGACACCGGGCCGCGGGTGCACGGGTTCTGGAACAGGCTCTGCTTGACCACGCAGTTGGCCTGGCGCACCAGGCCGATAAGGAACACCACGTCGATCAGCGACGGGTGGTTGGCGATGATCATCTGGCCGGGGCGGCCGAGCTTTTCCGCGCCGCTGACTTCATAGGTGAGCACGCCGCAGGCGGCCATGAACCGGATGAATCGCCAGAACAGCCAGCTTATGGTGTGGCGCGCGCGTTGCCGGTGGCGGACGCTGTCACCGGGCAGGCAGGCCAGCAGCGGAAACACCAGCAAGCGCAGGCACAGCCCGCCAACGCCGAACAGCAAGAAGCTGATGGCGGTGGCGACGAGGCGCCAGAGGTAGGCGTCCTTCGGACGGCTCAGGCCTTGCGTTGCCAGTTCCATGTGCGGCCCTTCAGCGAATGTTGGAAAGCGGACTGGTCATCGAGCCGGCTGCGCAGCCAGCTCAAGGCGTGAGGTTCGGCGACGCCGGCGCTGCCCGATGGCGGGGCCAGGGACAGGCTCCATTCGTCGCCCGGGGTCAGCAGCAGGCCGACGGCGTAGGCGAACGGCACATCGGTGATCCACGGGCGATAGGCTTCGGGCGGTGTTTCTTCGGCCACGATTAGCAGCACGGCGGGCGCGCCGTCGTGCAGCAGGCCGGCGGCTTCCAGCACGCCCTGCTCGAAACCGTCGTCGGCTGCGGCGATGGCGCTCATCTCGCTGCGTTCGCCGCGCAGGATCGACCACAGGCCGATCACCGCGTTGTGCACTGACAGGCTGAACTGGGTGGGCGACAGTGGTTCGCCGTTGGCGAGGTCGCTGAGGATGTCGAAGGTGCGGGGTGTCTCGCCATGGCGGGAGACGAAGACCAGCGGCAGCGCGTCCAGGCCCTCGGCCAGCGGCCAGCCCACGGCGAACGCCATGCGTGCCAGGCGGCTGAGGCGACGGCGCTGCATGGCCGGCAGGAACGACACGTCCGGCGCTTGTACACCGTCATCGGCGACGCTGGCGCCCTGGCTCCATTGCTGCCAGTCGCCCACCGTTTGAAGGCCCGGCGCCCAAGCGCGCCACTGGCTGATATTGAAATTGATCACGGTGTTGATTCTCGCCCTGAGGGACTTCCTTGCCGAGGGGGGACTCGGAGCAACAGCCAGCAGGGGCGACACTATCGCCGAGTGCCGCGCATTATCCGGGTGCAGTGGGCTCGTAGCAAACAAACTGTCAAATAAAATGGCTTGACTGGGACCGTCAGACCCCAGCTTGCCCGTGGTATTTCCGGGCGCGGAGCTTTCCCGACAGGCGGTGGTATCGGGTTGTCGGTCGGCTGCCCCGATTCTTGAGCGTCACAGCGCTGGTCAAGTCGGTGGCGGAATCACATACTCGGACATTCCCTGATACACGGAGGTCTTTCCATGCGGCGCGTGGTGTTCAATCAGAAAGGTGGCGTGGGCAAGTCCAGCATCGCCTGCAATCTCGCGGCGGTGAGTGCCAATGAAGGCTATCGGACCCTGCTGATCGACCTGGATGCCCAGGCCAACTCCACCCAGTACCTCACCGGCCTCACCGGCGAGGACATTCCCATGGGGATTGCCGACTTCTTCAAGCAGACCCTGTCTTCCGGGCCGTTTGCCAAGAAGAACAAGGTCGATATCTACGAAACGCCGTTCGACAACCTGCACGTGGTTACCGCTACCGCGGAGCTGGCCGACTTGCAGCCCAAGCTTGAGGCCAAGCACAAGATCAACAAGCTGCGTAAGTTGCTCGATGAGCTGGCCGAGGATTACGACCGGATCTACCTGGATACCCCGCCTGCGCTGAACTTTTATGCGGTGTCCGCGCTGATTGCTGCCGACCGCGTGTTGATTCCCTTCGACTGCGACAGCTTCTCGCGTCAGGCGCTGTATGGGCTGCTGGCGGAAATCGAAGAGCTGAAGGAAGACCACAACGAAGACCTGCAGGTCGAGGGGATCGTGGTCAACCAGTTCCAGCCCCGTGCGAGCCTGCCGCAGCAGATGCTTGATGAGCTGCTGGCCGAGGGCTTGCCGGTGTTGCCGGTGTACCTCAACAGCTCGGTGAAGATGCGTGAGTCACATGAGGCCAATCTGCCGCTGATTCACCTTGAGCCGCGGCATAAGCTGACTCAGCAGTTTGTTGAGTTGCATTCGTTGCTTGAAGAGAACGCTTGAGAGCTGTTTTGTCCTGAAGATCGATCGCGAGCGAGCTCGCTCCTACAGGATTCTGAGCTGGTGTGACCTGTAGGAGCGAGCTTGCTCGCGATTTGCGGATGGCGCAGGGGCGCAGGTTTGTAGGGGCGAGCTTGTCGGGGCGCCGAACCGTCGCGATGTGCGGTCGGCGCTAGCTCAGGAAGAACAACTGATCTCCAGATGCTTGCCCCACTCCGGCGGCCGCTCGGCATAGGCTTCCATCCCCGGTTGTTCCTCGAACGGCCGGGTCAGCACTTCATGCAGCCGCCGCACTTCCGAGAAATCCCCGCCCTGCGCCGCTTCGATGGCGCGCTGCGCCAGATAGTTGCGCAGGATGTACAGCGGGTTCAACCCATGCATCCGCTCGCGCCGCCCGCTGGCGTTATCGGGTTCCCGCGCCACGCGGGCCAGGTAATCCGCTGACCAGCCATCAAAGCCCGCCAAATCAATGAAATCATCCCGCACCACGTTCAGCGCCTGTTCCACCGGCTGGTCACCCAGCTTGCGGAAGAACAGCGTGTAATCCACCGCGCCGGGCTGCATCAGGCTCAGCAGGCGCTGGATCAGTACCTTGTCGTCATCTTCCGCGGTGGTCAGGCCGAGGCGGCGGCGCATCAGGTCGAGGTAGTGCGCCTCGTAAAGCGGCAGGAACAACCCAAGGCTTTCCTGCAACGCCTCAACGCTGATGAACGGCGTCAGCGCCTGGGCCAGCGCGCTGAGGTTCCAGTGGGCGACCGGCACCTGGTTGCTGTAGCTGTAGCGGCCCTGGTCGTCGGAGTGGTTGCAGATGAAGCCGGCGTCGAAATCATCGAGGAAAGCGAACGGACCGAAGTCGAAGGTGATGCCGAGGATCGACATGTTGTCGGTGTTCATCACGCCATGGCAGAAGCCGTAGGCCTGCCACTTGGCGGTCAGCTCCGCGTTGCGCTCGACGATGGTGCGGAACATGGCCAGGTACGGCTCGTCAGCGTCGCGGCATTCCGGGAAATGCAGGTTCAGCACGTGCTCGGCGAGGATGCGCTGCTGCTCCGGCTGGCGGGTGTAGTAGAAGTATTCGAAGTGGCCGAAGCGGATATGGCTCGGCGCCATGCGCAGCAGCATGGCCGCGCTTTCCTTGGTTTCGCGCCACACCGGGGTGCTCGAACCGATCACGCACAAGGCCCGGCTGCTGGGAATGCCCAGCGCGAACAGCGCTTCGGAGGCGAGGAACTCGCGGATGGAGGAGCGCAGCACCGCGCGGCCGTCGCCCATACGCGACCAGGGCGTCTGGCCGGCGCCTTTGAGGTGCAGGTCCCAGGTGTCGCCGGCGTCGTTGCGCACTTCACCGAGCAACAGCCCGCGCCCGTCACCCAGGCGCGGGTTATAGGAGCCGAACTGGTGGCCGGAATAAACCATCGCCCGCGGCTCGGCCTCGGACCACAGCTTGTGGCCGCTGAAGATTTCGGCGAAGACGGGGGAGTGGGCCTCGGTGGGCTCAAGGTCGAGCAGGGCCATGGCGGCCTCGCTGACGACCACCAATTGCGGGTCGTCCAGCGGCTCGGGCAGCACCGAGGTAGAGAACGCATCGCCCAGGCGGGCGAAGCGATTGTCGAAGGTCAGTTCGTCGAGGGCTTTCAACGGCCATCTCCTTGGGAAAACCTGAGCATTCTGCAAGGGTATGGCCGTTGGCGTCCAGTCAGGCGGGCTTGTTGTCCGCCGCGCCGTCGTGGTTTTCCGGTGGCGGCAGGATGGTTTTTTCCTTGGCTTCGGTCGGGACCAGCTTGTACTCCTGGCCCTGGGTGTTCTTCAGGTAGATCTCCATCTGGCGGAACGAGATGTTGATGTGCTGCCGCTTGAACTCCTTGTTGATGTAGCGGTTGATCTCGTCCAGCACAGGGTTGCGGTCGCCGAGGTCACGCACGTGCATGCGCAGTTCGTGGTCCAGGGTGCTTTCGCCGAAGTTGAGGAAGTAGACGATCGGCGCCGGCTCCTTGAGCACCCGCGGGTTTTCATTGGCCGCCTGCAACAGCAGGGTGCGCACCAGGTCCAGGTCCGAACCGTAGTCGACGCCGAGCTTGAGGGTTACCCGGGTGACCGTGTCGGTCAGCGACCAGTTGATCAACTGGCCGGTGATGAAGGTCTTGTTCGGGACGATGATGTCCTTGCGGTCGAAGTCGGTGATGGTGGTGGCGCGGATGCGGATCTTACTCACCGTGCCCGACAGGTTGCCGATGGTGATGGTGTCGCCGATCCGTACCGGGCGCTCGAACAGGATCATGATGCCGGAGATGAAGTTGGCGAAGATCTCCTGCATGCCGAAGCCCAGGCCCACCGACAGCGCGGCCACCAGCCATTGCAGTTTGTCCCAGCTCACGCCGAGGGCCGACAGGGTCGAGACGAAACCAACCCCGGCAATCACGTAGGAGAGCAGGGTGGTGGTGGCGTAGGCGCTGCCTTGCGCCAGGTTCAGGCGTGACAGCACCAGCACTTCCAGCAGCCCCGGCAGGTTGCCGGCCAGGGCGATGGTGATGCCGATGATCACCAGGGCGCCGATCAGGTCGCCGAGGCTGATCGGCACCATGCTCATGCTCGCGCCGGTGCCGCTGGTGTATTCGTACAGGGTGATGTTGTCGAGGTACGCGAACACGCTGATCAGGTCGGCCCAGACCCAGTACAGCGCGGCGAGGAAGCCACCGAGCAGGGCCAGGCGGATCAGGCGCAGCGACTGCTGGTTGACCTGTTCGATGTCCAGGGTCGGCTCTTCCACCACCACTTCGCCGTCCAGGCCTTCCTTGACCGCCTGGCGCTTGCTCAGCGCCCGTTGGTAGGCCAGGCGCCGCGCCGCCACGGCGAGACCGCGGACGAAGGCGGCTTCGATCACCAGCCAGAACATCAGCAGGTACAGGGTGTCGATCAGCCGGTCGGTGAGTTTCAGCGCGGTGTAGTAGTAGCCGAAGCACACGGCGACGAACAGCGCGATCGGCAGTGCGGTGAACGCCACGCCCACGGCCTTGCGGAACAGCGAGGTGTTGCGGTGGGTCGGGCTGCTCAGCAGCAGGCGGCTGAGCAGCCAGGCCATCAGTGCGTAGCAGGTCAGTACGACGCCGATGCCCAGCACGTCATCGGCCAGCGCCGACGGCTGGTGCTCGGCCACCGCCACCACGCCCACCAGGGCCAGGACCACGGTGCCGAGGCGGCGAATCCAGCTACGCAGGAACTCGACCTGCGGTTTTTCCCAGCGGAAATGCAGCTCGGCGACGCCGCCCGGGGCCAGCACCCGATAGGCGGTGTAGAACACCAGCCAGGCCTGGGCGATCTGCCAGAGCGCGGCGCCGAGGTTGGCGTTCTGGCCACGGGCGTCGATCTGCAGCGCGTAGCCGCACAGCGCCAGGAACAGGCTGACCGGCAGCGCCAGGAGGATGTTGATCAGGATGGCCTGGGGCGTATGCCACTGGCTGTCACGCTTGAAGTGGCCGACGTCGCCGTGGACCTTGCTCAGTTGCTGATACAGGTATTTGCGCCGCCAGAGCAGAGCGCCGATCAGCAGCAGCAACGGCAGGAACAGCAGCGGGCGTTGCAGCAGGCCGTCGGCCAGTTCGTTGATCCCGGCGCCCCACGGCAGGCTCACCACCTGTTTTTGCAGGCGCTCGGGGACGCTGCGCAGCCATTCCAGGTCCAGCGGCTTGTTGCTGGGAATCCAGAACATCTGTTCGTCGAGGGTGGCGCGCAGGTTCTGCGCGGTGCTCAGCAGTTGCTTCTGGTTCAGTTGCAGGGTGATGGATTCGTTGAGCAGCGCGCTCAGTTCGCGGTTCAGCCGTTCCAGCAGGTCGGAGCGGGTGATCGCGACTTCCAGCAGGGCCTTGCGCAGGTTCGGCGTGACCTGTTCGGCCGGCTGGTTTTCCAGCAGTTTGTCGACGTACTGGCTCGGCGTGCTGATCTGTTCGCGCTGCTGGTTGACCTCGAACTGGTAGAGGCGGATGTCGGCGATCTGGTCGGCCAGGTCGCGGTCGAGCTTGAGGTGCGGCAGCGCCTGCTTCTGTTTGTAGAGGATCTTCGACAGCAGCAGGCTGCCCTTGAGCACGCTGATCTGCTCGTCGAGGGCCTGGTCCGCCTGGGTCAGGCTGTCCAGTTGCTGCTTGGCCTGGAGGTTTTGCTGGGTCAGTTCGTTGAGGCGGTCGGTGCTGCGCAGCAGGTAGTCGGAGAGCTTGAGGTTGGCGGCGCTTTCGGTGGCCAGCAGCGTGCTGCCGCCGGCCTTCTGCGCCTCGATCGATTGTTCGGTGACGGTCTGCTGCGACTGGGCCAGGCGCTTCTCGTTGATCAGCGTCTGCAGGTCCTGGATTTCCTGCTCCATGCGCGCGGCGCGTTCGATCAGCAGGTCGTGCTGGCTGTTGCCGAGGTCTTGCAGCAGGCTGTTGCCGGCCAGTTCCTGGCGGCGCAGCAGGGTCAGGGCATTGAGCGAAGCCAGCTCGGCATTGAGCTGATTGCGCTGGTCGGCGGAGAGGGCTTTGCCGCCGTCCTTGCCGAGCTTGAGGCTGGTGTTGATCTGCTGGCTGCGGGTCTGGTTGTTGCTGATCTCGGCCTGGGCGCGCTCGGGGCGGGTCTGGGAATTGATGATCAGGCTGTTGGCTTCGGACAGCGCCTTTTGCAGTTCACCTTGCTCGGTGGTGCGCTCGGAGAGCACCTGTTCCAGCTGCGGCACGCTCATCGCGGCGTAGCGCTGGGCCACCGGGACCGACTTGCTGGCCAGCAGCCTGGCCAGTTCGCGCTGGTTCTCGGCGGTCTGCTTCGGTGCGTCGGCCAGTTGCTGCTTGAGCGCGGTCAGGCGCTTGTCGTAGTCGTCCTTGCTGGCCAGAAGCGACAGGGTCTGTTCGAGCACCTGTTGCAGCGCTTTCTGGTCGGCCTCCGGCAGTTTGCGCTCGGCGATCTTGTCGAGGCTGTGCTGGACGCTGGCGGTGGTGGGTGGCTCCGCCGCGAAGGCGAAGGAGAGAGACAGGCACAGCCCGAGCAGGGCCGCGCAGGAGAGTGTGCGCAGTGACATAGGCAGAAAATTCGTGCAACCAGGCTGGAAAGACTGAAGTTTAGAGGAACAACCCGGGGCCGGGTCGGCTACCTTCCGGGAATTTGATCCCCACTTTCTGGATCTTGTTCCCTTCCATCAGAGCAACGGTCCAGGTCGTGTTGTTCCACTCGATCTGGTCACCGACGATCGGCGCACCGCCGACCTTCTGCTGGATGAAGTGTGCCAGCGGCATTTGCGGGTCCTGGCCGTCGAGTTGCAGACCGTACAACGCGGCTACAGCCCCCAGTTCTGCGTCACCTTCGAGCACGAAGTCGCCGAAGAAGCGCAGGTCGAGGCCACGTTGCGGCGCCTGGCTGAACAGTTTTCCGAGGGCCGAAAGGTTGTGTTCGTGACCGATCACGCAGAGCAGGTCGCCGACTTCGAGCACCGTACTACCCGACGGATGGAGCAGTTGCTGGCCGCGAAACAGGGCGGCGATGCGGGTGCCTTCGGGCATTTTCAGCTCGCGCAGGGCAGCGCCGATGCACCATTTTTCCGCGCCGAGGCGGTAGACGAACAGCTCCCACTCGCTGGTGATGTGCACTTCCAGGGCCGAACGCGAGATTGGCGCCGGGTCCGGCGGTACGGTCACTTTCAGCAGGCGCGCGACCCACGGCAGGCTGGTGCCCTGCACCAGCAGCGAGACCAGCACGATGAAGAACGCCAGGTTGAAGTACAGCTGGGCCTGGGGCAGGCCGGCCATCAGCGGGAACACGGCGAGAATGATCGGCACCGCGCCGCGCAGGCCAACCCAGGAAATAAAGGCTTTTTCGCGGCCATGGAAGGCCTTGAACGGCAGCAGGCCGACCAGCACCGAGAGCGGCCGGGCGAACAGGATCATCCACAGCGCCAGGGCTAGCGCCGGCAGGGCGATGGGCAGCAGGTCGTGGGGCGTGACCAGCAGGCCGAGGACCAGGAACATGCCGATCTGCGACAGCCAGGCCATGCCGTCGAGCATGTGCAGGATGCCGTGGCGGCTGCGGATCGGGCGGTTGCCCAGCACCAGGCCGAACAGGTAGACGGCGAGGAAGCCGCTGCCGTGCAGGGCGTTGGTCATGGAGAAGATCACCAGGCCGCCGGCGATCACCAGAATCGGGTAGAGGCCACCGGCCAGGTTCATCCGGTTGACCAGTTGCAGCATCAGCCAGCCGCCGCCCAGGCCGAGCACGCCGCCGATGCCGAATTCGCGCACCAGGTGCAGCAACAGGCTCCAGTGCAGGCCGGTTTGGCCGCTGGCGATCATGTCGATGAGGGTGACGGTGAGGAACACTGCCATCGGGTCGTTGCTGCCGGACTCGATTTCCAGGGTGGCGGTGACCCGTTCGTTCAGGCCCTTGCCGCCCAGCAGCGAGAACACCGCCGCGGCGTCGGTGGAGCCGACGATGGCGCCGATCAGCAGGCCTTGCATGAGGTTCAGGTCGAACAGCCAGGCCGCGGCCATGCCGGTGAGGCCGGTGGTGATAAGCACGCCCTCCGTTGCCAGCGACAATGCCGGCCAGAGTGCCACGCGGAAACTTGCCACCCGGGTGCGCAGACCGCCGTCCAGCAGGATCACGGCCAGCGCCAGGTTGCCCACGAGGTAGGCGACGGGGTAGTTGTTGAAGATGATCCCGCCACCATCGACACCCGCGACCATGCCGACCGCGAGGATGATGACCAGGATAGGGATGCCCAGCCGTGACGACAGCGAGCTGACCAGAATACTTGCACCCACCAGCAAAGCGCCGATCAAGAACAGGCTGTTGATGGTGCTCGCATCCAAAGGCGTTACTCCGGGACATCGCGGGGAAGAGGACCTGACTGATAAGCAGGTCGCGTGCCAACCGATTCTAACCTGATGAATTGGCGGGCTGTAAAGCGTTTCCGCAGATGTAGAAAAGGCACCTGCGGGAGGTGCCTTTCATGTGTTGGCCTGATCGCGACGGTTAGGCGCCTAAAGCAGGCCCAAATACACTCAACCCTGTTTGAACTCGCGAGCCGGCTTGCCCTTCACCGGTGCGCCATTGGCCACATGGTACTTGGCGGTGCTGCGCGGCAATGGCTGGCGATTGCGGATCTTGTCGGCGATTTTCTCGGCGATCATGATCGTCGTGGCGTTGAGGTTGCCGGTGATGATGATCGGCATGATCGACGCATCGACCACTCGCAGTCCTTCCATCCCGTGCACTCGGCCCTGGCCGTCTACCACCGCCATCTCGTCGTCGCCCATCTTGCAGGAGCAGGACGGGTGGAACGCGGTCTCGGCGTGCTCGCGGATGAACTGGTCCAGTTGCTCATCGGTCTGCACGTGCTCGCCCGGGCTGATTTCGCGGCCACGGTAAGCGTCGAGCGCCGGCTGGGCCATGATTTCGCGGGTCAGGCGGATGCCGTCGCGGAATTCCTGCCAGTCCTGCTCGGTCGCCATGTAGTTGAACAGGATGCTCGGGTGCTGGCGCGGATCCTTCGACTTCAACTGGATACGGCCACGGCTCGGCGAACGCATCGAGCCCATGTGCGCCTGGAAGCCGTGTTCCTTCACGCCATTGGAGCCGTTGTAGTTAATCGCCACCGGCAGGAAGTGGTACTGGATGTTCGGCCATTCGAATTCCGGACGGGTACGAATGAAACCACCGGCCTCGAACTGGTTGCTGGCGCCGATACCGGTGCCTTTGAACAGCCACTCGGCACCGATGGCCGGCTGGTTCCACCACAACAGCGACGGGTACAGCGACACCGGCTGGGTGCAGGCGTATTGCAGGTACAGCTCCAGGTGGTCCTGAAGGTTTTCGCCGACGCCCGGCAGGTCATGGACCACCGGAATGTCGAAGCTTTCCAGCAGCGCGCGGGCGCCGACGCCGGAACGTTGCAGCAGTTGCGGCGAGGCGATGGCGCCGGAGCAGACGATGACTTCCTTGCGCGCACGGGCTTCCACGCGCTCTTCGCTGGCGCCGACCAGGTAGGTCACGCCAACGGCGCGCTTGCCTTCGAACAGCACGCGGTCGCTCAGGGCGTGGGTGACGATAGTCAGGGTCGAGCGCTTCTTGGCGGTGTCCAGGTAACCGCGGGCGGTGCTGGAGCGACGGCCGTTCTTGGTCACGCTGCGGTCCATCGGACCGAAGCCTTCCTGCTGGTAGCCGTTGAGGTCTTCGGTGCGCGGGTAACCGGCCTGCACGCCGGCTTCGACCATGGCGTGGAACAGCGGGTTGTTGCCGGCTTTCGGCGTGGCCACGCTGACCGGGCCGTCGCCGCCGTGGTAGTCGTTCGGGCCGATGTCGCGGGTTTCCGCTTTGCGGAAATACGGCAGGCAGTCCAGGTAGGTCCAGTCTTCAAGGCCGGGCAGCTTGGCCCAGCCGTCGAAGTCCAGGGCGTTGCCGCGGATGTAGCACATGCCGTTGATCAGCGACGAACCGCCCAGGCCCTTGCCGCGACCACATTCCATGCGGCGGCCGTCCATGTGCGGCTCGGGATCGGTCTCGTAGGCCCAGTTGTAGCGGCGGCCTTGCAGCGGGAAGGCCAGCGCGGCCGGCATCTGGGTGCGGAAGTCGGCGCGGTAGTCCGGGCCGCCGGCTTCCAGCAGCAGGACGGTGACGCCTTCGTCTTCGGTCAGGCGGGTCGCCAGGGTGTTACCGGCCGAGCCGGCACCGACGATGATGTAGTCGAAAATATGGGACATGTTCAGTTCCCTCATTGGGCAGGAGGCGGGGAGAGCGGGAGGCGCCCGGCCAGCAAGGACCGGGCGCGGCTACAAAAGGGCGCTTAGAACACCGAGGTGTAGGAACCCAGCTCGACCTGTACCGACTTGATGCGGGTGTACTGGGCCAGCGAGCTGACGCCGTTTTCGCGGCCGACGCCGGATTGCTTGTAGCCACCGACCGGCATTTCCGCCGGCGACTCGCCCCAGGCGTTGATCCAGCAGATGCCGGCTTCGAGCTTGTGGATGATGCGGTGGGCGCGGCTGATGTCGTTGGTGCAGACGCCAGCGGCCAGGCCGTATTCGGTGTCGTTGGCGCGACGGATCACTTCTTCTTCGGTTTCGTAGCTGAGGATGCTCATGACCGGGCCGAAGATCTCTTCCTTGACGATGGTCATGTCGTCACGGCAGTCGGTGAACACGGTCGGCGCGACGAAGGCGCCCTTGGCGAATTCGCCGTCGGTCAGACGCTCGCCGCCACACAGGACGCGGGCACCTTCTTCCTTGCCCTTGGCGATGTAGCCGAGGACGTTTTCCAGGTGCGCGAAGCTGACCAGCGGGCCGAAGTTGGTGTTCTCGTCTTCCGGGTTGCCGACGCGGATGCGGGCGACACGTTCAACGATTTTCGCTTCGAAAGCGGCCTTCAAGGATGCCGGAACGAACACGCGGGTGCCGTTGGTGCAGACCTGACCGGAGCTGTAGAAGTTGGCCATCATGGCGATGTCGGCCGCTTTGTCGAGGTCGGCGTCTTCGCAGATGATCAGCGGCGATTTGCCGCCCAGTTCCATGGTCACTTCCTTCAGCGAGGAGCTGGAGGCGCTGGCCATGACTTTCTTGCCGGTGACGGTGCCGCCGGTGAAGGAGACTTTCTCGATGCGCGGGTGCTCGGTCAGCCAGGTGCCGACTTCGCGGCCGCTGCCGGTGAGGACGTTGAACACGCCGTCCGGCAGGCCGGCTTCGGTGTAGATCTCGGCCAGTTTCAGGGTGGTCAGCGAGGTGACTTCACTCGGCTTGAAGATCATCGCGTTGCCGGCGGCCAGGGCCGGGGCGGATTTCCACAGGGCGATCTGGATCGGGTAGTTCCACGCGCCGATACCGACGGTGACGCCCAGCGGCTCGCGACGGGTGTAGACGAACGACGATTCGCGCAGCGGGATCTGCTCGCCTTCGATGGCCGGGACCAGGCCTGCGTAGTATTCCAGCACGTCGGCGCCGGTGACGATGTCGACGTAGCGGGTTTCCGAGTAGGACTTGCCGGTGTCCAGGGTTTCCAGGGCGGCCAGTTCGTCGTTGCGCTCGCGCAGGATGTCGACGGCGCGGCGCAGGATGCGCGAACGCTGCATGGCAGTCATCGCGGCCCAGACTTTCTGGCCACGTTCGGCGCTTTCCACCGCGCGCTCGACGTCAGCCTCGGTAGCACGTTGCACATGGGCGAGGACTTCGCCGTTGGCCGGGTTGATGGCTTCGAAGGTGGCATCGCTGCCAGCGTCGACATAACCACCATCAATGTAGAGTTTTTGCGTTTCGAAACGGGCCATAGTGTCCTCGCAAGTGCAATGTGTTTTGGCTATCCGGCGGCGACTCCCGATTTCTTTCGGGTCTTGCTGCGCGGGGTTTCAGAGGCCTGGTTCTGTACGTCCGGGCTCGTCTGTTTCGCCAGTTGTAGATCCATGTATTCGTAAGCGATTTGTTGCGCCTGGGTGGTGTCGAAGGCGTCTCCGGACAGCGCACCGCGCAGCCACAGACCGTCGATCAACGCTGCCAGGCCGCGGGCTGCGCTGCGTGCTTCGGGCAGCGGCAACACTCGGCGGAACTGGCTGCACAGGTTGGAATACAAGCGGTGATCGTTGATCCGCTGCAACCTGTGCAAGGACGGCTGGTGCATGCTGGTGGCCCAGAACGCCAACCAGGTTTTCATTGCCGGGCCATTGACCTGGCTGGCGTCGAAGTTGCCTTCGATGATCACCTGCAGGTGGGCACGCGGGCTGTCGTCCGTGAGTGCCTGGCGGCGGGCGGCGACGCCCTCGCTCAACACCGTCATCAAATATTGCATGGTCGCTGCGATCAGGCCGTTCTTGTCCTGAAAGTAGTGACTGATGATGCCATTCGACACACCGGCCAAACGGGCGATCAGCGCAATGCTGGCATCACCCATGCCGACCTGGTCGATAGCCGTGAGTGTGGCTTCGATCAACTGCTGGCGGCGAATGGGTTGCATACCGACCTTGGGCATCTGGCAAATCTCCTCAGGCCTGCGAGCAGACGACAAGCGGCTGACTCGGCGAAGGCCAGTCTATTTTGTTTTGATTGAACGTTCAATCAACAAAGAATAAGCTCTGCGACAATTTGTGCCATTGACAGGATTTTGAGCCCGTCAGAAGGCACGAATTGGCACCCCGGAAAGCCGTGGAGCCCCGTAAAACATGGTGTTTCACGCGCATAGACGCACCGTTGAACAGATTTGCCGACCGGCCAGTGGCCGCGCGGCGCAACCCTCGAGCCGGGGTTTTCAGCCTGTTTTTCAACGCATTCGATTTGGGACCACGGTTTTTCAAGGTGCTTTTATAACACCTGACGCAATAGGGCTATTGCACCAATTGCGCGGGTGAACGGGTCGTTTCACTTTTTCTCACGCACCGCCTGGAGCATCCGTGCAATGAGTTCTGCCTCCCTGATAAAGACCCCCGTCGAGAGGGTCCGGGTCAACAGCGTGGTGTTTTTCACCTCCACCCTGCTGATCCTGTTGTTGACTGCCTTGCTGATCGCAGTTCCGGAAACCGCAGGCCATGTGCTCGGTCAGGCTCAGGCCTGGCTGTCGCGCAGCTTCGGTTGGTATTACATGCTGGTGATCGGTGGCTACCTGGTGTTCGTCATCGCCATCGCCTTTTCGTCCTACGGCAAGCTCAAGCTTGGCGGCAAGGATGACAAGCCGGACTTCAGCTACGGCGCCTGGGCCGGCATGCTGTTTTCTTCCGGCATCGGCATCTCGCTGTTGTACTTCGGTGCTTCCGAGCCGCTGGATCACTACTACAATCCGCCCGAAGGTGCTTCGGCCAGCCTGCAGTCGGCCCGCGCCGGCCTGCAACTGACCTTCCTGCACTGGGGCCTGCACGGCTGGGCGATCTACGCGTTGGTCGGTCTGGCCGTGGCTTACTTCGCCTACCGTCACAACCAGCCGCTGGCCCTGCGCTCGGCGCTTTACCCGCTGGTCGGTGAACGTTGGGTCAAGGGTGCCGCCGGGCATACCGTGGACATCTTCGGCATGTTCGTGACCCTGCTGGGGCTGGTGACCAACCTGGGCATCGGTTCGATGCAGGTGTCGTCGGGTCTGGAATACCTGTTCGGCATGGAGCACAGCAACACCAACCTGCTGATCGTGATCCTGGTGATGAGCACGGTGGCGACCATCGCTGCGGTGTCGGGTGTGGAAAACGGCATCCGCCGCCTGTCCAACCTGAACATCATTCTGTTCAGCGGCCTGCTGCTGTTCGTCCTGCTCAACGGCCCGACCCTGCACCTGCTTAATAGCTTCGTGCAGAACATCGGTGACTACCTCAACGGCGCGATCCTCAAGACCTTCGACCTCTACGTCTATGAAGGCGATGCGGCCAAGTCCGAGCGCTGGCTGGGTCTGTGGACCGTGTTCTATTGGGCCTGGTGGATTTCCTGGGGTCCGTTCGTCGGCATGTTCATTGCCCGGATCTCCCGTGGTCGCACCGTGCGCGAACTGGTAGCCGGTGTGCTGCTGATCCCGTTGGGCTTCACCCTGGCGTGGCTGTCGATCTTCGGTAACACCGCCCTGGACCTGGTGATGAACCACGGCGCGGTGGAGCTGGGACGAACGGCGCTGGAGCAGCCGTCGATGTCGATCTACCAACTGCTGGAGCACTTCCCGGCAGCCAAGATCGTCGTGGGCGTCGCCGTGTTTGTCGGCTTCGTGCTGTTCCTGACCCCCGCCGACTCCGGCGCGGTGATGATGGCCAACCTGTCGTGCAAAGGCGGCAGCGTCGACGAAGACGCGCCGCACTGGCTGCGTATCCTCTGGTCCGCGATCATCACCATCGTCACCGTCGGCCTGCTCTTCGCCGGCAACTTCGAGGCGATGCAGACCATGGTGGTGCTGGCCGGCCTGCCGTTCTCGGTGGTGCTGGTGGTGTTCATGTTCGGCCTGTACAAGGCGATGAAACAGGACAGCCAGGTCGAGCAGGAACAGGCCGAACTGGCCGCGCGCGGTCGTCGTGGTTTCAGCGAGCGGCTGAGCCAGCTCGACCTGCAACCGACCCAGGCGATGGTCCAGCGCTTCATGGACAAGCAGGTCAGCCCGGCGCTGAAAGACGCTGCCGAGCAACTGCGCAGCATGGGTCTGACGGTGGAGACCCGCGTCGGTCAGTCGCGTTCGTCGCTGGGCCTGCGCGTGACCATGGAAGAGGGCAATCCCTTCGTCTACGAAGTGAGCCTGGACGGCTACCTGGCCGCGCCGAACGAAGCACCGGCGGAAGGCGAAAGCGAAGTGCGCCAGCGCTTCTACCGCGCCGAGGTCTACCTGCACAACGGCAGTCAGGAATATGACCTGATGGGCTTCACGCCTGACCAGATCACCCGTGACGTGCTGGATCAGTTCGACAGCCACCGCCAGTTGCTGGGGCGGGTGTATAGCTGATCGCCGATCGCTGAAATGAACAAAGGGCCTTGCCGGTGACGGTGAGGCCCTTTTTTTCATCTATGGCGGCGGAGCCTGTGGGACGCCGCTACCCCACCACCCGATTACGCCCGCCCTGCTTGGCCCGATAGAGGTTCTCGTCCGCTTGCTTGAGCACTTCGGCGGCGCTGTTCGCGTGCGGTCCGCGGCAGCCGACGCCGATGGACAGGGTAATGTGACCAACCCCGGTCACGGCGGTGGTCTCGATGCTGGCGCGGATCCGCTCGGCAATGGCGCAGGCCGCGCTGAGGTCGGTGTCTGGCAGCAGCAGGACGAACTCTTCGCCCCCCGCGCGGCACGCCAGGTCCCCGCTGCGGGAATGCCGGGCGATGATCGTGGCCACCTGCTTGAGCGCGACGTCGCCGGCATCGTGGCCGTAGGTGTCGTTGACCCGCTTGAAGAAGTCGATATCCAGCTCAAGCGCCGAATAGGGCTGTTGCGACTGGTCGAACAGGGCCAGCGTGGCATCCATCGCGCGGCGGTTGGCGAGGCCGGTCATCGGGTCGCTCTGGGCTTGCTCGCGCAGCCGGCCGATTTTCTGCTGGATCAGTTGCACGCTGGTGATCAGCGCCTGGCGAATGGCCGCCGGTTCCTTGTACCAGGCATCGATCTTGCGCAACTGCTCGGTGGTCTGTGGCTGGGACAGTTGTGTGGCGCTGACCGCCAGTTGCTGCAGTGGCCGGGTGATCAGCAGGGCGCCGCCCCAGAGCAGCGCCATTCCCACGAGGCTGGCCGGGAGCAGGTCGATGATCATGTTCTTCATCAGTTGACCCAGGGTGGCCAGCGCTTGCTCACTGGGTTGCTGGGCGACCACGGCCCAGTTGGCGCTGGCCACGGGCGCGTAGCCGGCGAGCATCGGGATGCCTTTGTAGTTTTTCATCTGCATGCTGCCGCTTTCGCCGCGTAGCGCGGCATCGACGGTCTTGCTGGCGCCCAGGATCTTGCCGATGCGCGGGTCGTCGGGGTGGTGCAGCAGGCGTCGGTTTTCGTCGACGACGAAGGCGAAGGTGCCGTCATGGTGGAAGTGGCTGGAGATCAGGCCGCTCAGCACGTTGCTGGTGTGAATGTAGACCGCGCCGCCAAGTACGCCGAGGAACTTGCCGCCGGGGTCGATCAGAGGCCTTGAGATGAACACCATCAGTTTGCCGCCGGCCGACTCGTAGGCGTGGCTGATCAACGGGCGACGTTCCTTGACCGCTTGCTGCATTTCTTCGGAGCGCAGCAGGCTGCCGATGATCTTTCGGTCTTCGGGGTAGACCTGCAGCACCCTGCCGGTGTCATCGGTGATGACCACGGCATCGAAGTCTTCATCCTGAGCCTGCAGCCGCAGGGTTTCGGCGCGCAGCAGCAGGGGGTTGTCGAAGTCGCGGACCAGCAGGTGGCCGCTGTAGTCCAGGTGCGACTGGGCTGATTTCAGAAAGCCGTCGATGCTGGAGGCTACCTTCGCCGCGTAGGCGCGGTTAGCTTCGAGGGTCGACTGGATCAGTGCGTCGCGCTGCACACCGTAGGCGACCACCAGGCTGTTGGCCAGGGTGGCCAGCGCCGAAAAAAGGGCGAGGAGCAGAATCAGGCTGCGCAGATCGAGGGAACGGAAGGTGGAGAGTCTCATTGCGTGCAGGACGTCCTGAAGAGTGGCACGCGATAAGAATAGGCGGGAATCTCCGCGGGGTGTTGTTTCAGGGCCTCATCGCTGCGGTTCGGTTCCCCGAAGCGCAGCGATGAGGCTCTGCGGATCAGCCGTGGTTTTTGCCCAGCAACGCGTGATACAGCTCGCTGTCGCCGAGAATCCCCACCACACGGTTGTCCTCTTGCAGCACCAGCTTGTTGCCGGTCTGGTAGCGGATCTGCAGCGCTTCGCGCATGCCGATGTTGACGTTGACCAGCGTCGGTTTGCGGCCGAGGCCTTCCACGGCTTCGCCCGGCGCCCAGTTCTGCAGGTCGAGGCCGTTCACGCCCTGGCGGGCACCCTTGATGGTGTTGCCTTCGGCCAGGTCGAGCCAGGAATCGCCGCTCGGGTCCAGGCACACCGAGCCATTGATGCGTTTGCACTGGTCCAGCGTGCGCATCAGGCTGCGACCGCAGAGGACGTTGAGCGGATTGGTATGAGCCACGAAGGTGCGCACGTAGTCGTCCGCCGGGTTGAGGACGATCTCTTCCGGCTTGCTGTACTGGATGATCTTGCCGTCTTTCATGATGGCGATACGGGTACCGAGCTTCAGCGCTTCGTCTAGGTCGTGGCTGACGAAAACGATGGTCTTGTTCAGCTTGTGTTGCAGTTCCAGCAACTCGTCCTGCAGGCCTTGGCGGATCAGCGGATCAAGGGCGGAGAACGGTTCGTCCATCAGCAGGATGTCGGCATCCATGGCCAGGGCGCGGGCGAGGCCGACGCGCTGCTGCATGCCGCCGGAGAGTTCGTCGGGCTTCTTGTTGCGCCACTGGGTCAGGCCCACCAGCTCCAGCTTCTCGTCCACCAGCTTGCGCCGCTCTTTCTCCGGGCGGCCCTGCATTTCGAGGCCGAAGCTGATGTTCTCGCGCACCGTCAGCCAAGGCATCAGGGCGAACTTCTGGAACACCATGGCGATGCGCTGGGTGCGCATCATCTTCAGTTCCGCCGGGGTGCAGTGGGCGATGTCGATGTGCGAGCCTTCATGCTCGACGTACAGCTTGCCGCGGCTGACGGTGTTGAGGCCGTTGATGCAGCGCAGCAGGCTGGACTTGCCCGAGCCGGACAGGCCCATCAGCACGCAGATTTCGCCTTTATTGATGTCCAGGTTGGCTTTTTCCACGCCCACCACCAGCCCGGTCTTCTTGAGGATTTGCTCCCGCGTAAGGCCTTGGTCTAGCAGGCTGAGTGCCTCACGCGGTCGATTGGAGAAGATGACGTCTACGTCTTCAAAGCGAATGATGCTCATGCCTCACCCCTTACCTGTACATCGGGTTGTTTGCAGATACGGTCGAGCATGATTGCCAGCAGGACGATCGCCAGGCCCGCTTCGAAGCCCAGGGCGATATCGGCAGTGTTCAGTGCGTTGACCACGGGTTTGCCCAGGCCATCGGCCCCCACCAGCGCGGCAATCACCACCATCGACAGCGACAGCATGATGCACTGGGTGATACCGGCCGCGATGCTTGGCATCGCATGGGGCAGTTCAATACGGGACAGCAGTTGTCGGCGCGAGCAGCCAAAGGCCTTGCCGGCGTCGAGCAGTTCCTGGGGTACGTCGCGGATACCCAGGTAGGTCAGGCGGATCGGCGCGGCGATGGCGAACACCACCGTCGAAATCAGCCCGGGAACCACACCCAGACCGAACAGGGTCAGGGTCGGAATCAGGTAAACGAAGGTGGGGACCGTCTGCATCAGGTCGAGGACCGGGCGCATGGCGGTGTAGAACATCGGCTTGTGCGCGGCGACGATACCCAGCGGCACGCCGATGGCCACGCAGACCAGGGTGGCGAACAGCACCTGGGCGAGGGTCTCCATGGTTTCCTGCCAGTAACCCAGGTTGAGGATCAGCAGGAACGACGCCACGCAAAAGGCGGTCAGCGCCCACTTTCGCTGGATCAGGTGTGCGCCCAGTGCGATCAGCCCGATGAGGACGAACGGGTTGAACCAGGTCAGTGCCCCGGTCACCCCGTGAATCATCCATTCCAGCGCCGCGGCGAAGGCATCGAAGTAATTGGCGCCGTGTTGGGTCAGCCATTCAACGAAGGCCGCGATGTGCTGGCCCAAGGGTATTTTTTGATCGATCAGCATGATAGCGAGCGTCCACCTGCAAGGATTCGAAAACTCCCCGCGGCGGTCAGTGCCGCCGCGGGGGCGTGCTTACTGCGTGAGTTTGGCCTTGGCCGCTTCCAGGCCGGGTTTGCCGTCTACGGTGGTTACGCCGGCCAGCCAGGTGTCGAGCACCTGCGGATTGTTTTTCAGCCAGGCCTTGGCGGCGGCGTCGGGTTTGGTCTTGTCGTCGAGGACGTTGCCCATCAGCGTGCTTTCCATGTCCAGGGTGAAGGACAGGTTTTTCAGCAGTTGACCGACGTTGGCGCATTCCTGGGTGTAACCCTTGCGGGTGTTGGTCAGCACGGTGGCCTTGCCGAAGTCAGGGCCGAAGAAGTCATCGCCGCCACTCAGGTACTGCATCTTGAAGCGCTTGTTCATCGGGTGCGGTTCCCAACCGAGGAACACCACATCGGTGCCGCGTCGTGCTGCGCGATCGACTTGCGACAGCATGCCGGCCTCGCTCGATTCGACCACCTTGAAACCGGCGTCTTTCAGGCCGAAGGCGTTCTTGTCGATCATGCTCTGGATGGTGCGGTTGCCGTCGTTGCCCGGCTCGATGCCGTAGATCTTGCCGTCCAGCTCCTTCTTGAACTTGGCGATATCGGCGAAGTCCTTCAGGCCTTTGTCATACAACGCCTGCGGGACCGCGAGGGTGTACTTGGCGTTTTCCAGGTTGGCGCGGACGGTTTCCACGGTGCCGGCATCGCGGTACTGCTTGATGTCGTTTTCCATGGTCGGCATCCAGTTGCCGAGGAACACGTCCATGTTCTTGCCGTCGGCCAGCGACTTGTAGGTCACCGGGACGGAGATCATGGTGGTGCGGGTCTTGTAGCCCAGCGCTTCGAGAACGGCGCTGGTCACAGCGGTGGTCACGGTGATGTCAGTCCAGCCGACATCGGAGAAGTTGACGGTGTGACACGCTTCAGGCTCGGCGGCCTGGGCCAGCGCCGGGAGGCTCAGTAGCGCGGCCAGTAACAGCGAAGGTGAACCTTTCATGAATGGACTCCTTAGTGTTTTTTTTCGGACGTCCCACGGGACCGCCGTGCTTTATGTCTGCATTCGGTCGGGCCTGGCTGCCGGGCGACAGCGGGACGAGTGCCGTGCAATCGAGTCGATACCGATCATCTACCAGCGAAAAACAAACGCCTACAGGGTGCGTCGTAACCAGTACAGGCAGGGTCGCATCCAGTGCCAATGAGGTCGCATATGGATTCATCGGCCCCGATAAACGCTCTTTCGCCCCATCTGCGCCGCAAAAAACGGCGCTTTCAGGCCGCTCGCAAGGGGCGGCGTTGCTGGACAAGAGTGAGTCGGTTGCAGACGTCAGGGGCAGTGCCAAAAGCCTGATGATGCGCGGAATCGGCGGATTGCCGCCCAGTCAGCGTAGCAGTTGTGGCCTCCGTGCCCGGGCTGCGTACGCCTGCCCAATCAGGAGGTTCGTGGCCATGGCCATCAGTGTGTTCGACCTGTTCAAGATCGGCGTCGGCCCGTCCAGTTCCCATACCGTCGGCCCCATGCGCGCTGCGGCTCTGTTCGTCCAGGGCCTGCGCGAGCGGGGTGAGCTGGAGCAGGTGCGCCGCGTCGAAGTGCGCCTCTACGGTTCGCTGTCGGCCACCGGTGTCGGCCACGGCAGCGACAACGCCGTGATCATGGGCCTGATGGGCGAATGGCCGGACGCGATCGACCCGTCGCAGATCGGCATCCGCATCGCCACCCTGCGCGAAACCGACACCCTGCTGCTCGACGGCCGCCTGCCCGTACCCTTTATCTGGCAGCGCGACATGCGCCTGCTGGACGAGAACCTGCCCTATCATCCCAACGCCATGACCCTGGTGGCCGAAGGCGCTGACGGCGAGCTGCACAGCGACACTTATTACTCGGTGGGTGGCGGCTTTGTGGTCGACGCGGCGCAGGCCGCCAGCGGTGTGCTGGACAGCGACAACACCGTGCTGCCCTACGATTTCAACAGCGCCGAAGAACTGCTCGAACGCTGCAAACAAAACGACATGCGCGTGTCGCAATTGATGCTGGAAAACGAGAAGGTCTGGCGCAGTGAAGCGGAGATTCGCGCCGGCCTGATGAAGCTCTGGCAGGCCATGCAGGATTGCGTGGAAAGCGGCCTGAAATACGAAGGCATCCTGCCCGGCGGCCTCAATGTGAAACGCCGCGCAGCCAAGTTGCACCGCAGCCTTCAGGAGCTGGGCAAGCCCAATGTGATCGGCTCGACCCTGAGCGCGATGGAGTGGGTCAACCTCTACGCCCTGGCGGTCAACGAAGAAAACGCTGCGGGCGGGCGCATGGTTACCGCGCCCACCAACGGCGCGGCCGGGATCATTCCTGCGGTGCTGCACTACTACATGCGCTTCAGCGATGAAGTCAGCGAAGCCTGTGTGGTGGACTTCTTCCTCGCTGCCGCGGCGGTGGGCATCCTGTGCAAGAAGAACGCGTCGATTTCCGGTGCCGAAGTCGGTTGCCAGGGCGAGGTCGGCTCGGCCTGCGCGATGGCTGCGGCGGGGCTTGCGGAAGTGCTCGGCGCGACTCCGGCGCAACTGGAAAACGCCGCCGAAATCGGCTTGGAACACAACCTGGGGCTGACCTGCGACCCGGTCGGCGGATTGGTCCAGGTGCCGTGCATCGAGCGCAACGCCATCGCTGCGGTCAAGGCGATCAACGCCGCGCAGATGGCTCTGCGAGGGGATGGTGAGCACTTCATTTCCCTCGACCGGGTGATCCGCACCATGCGCGATACCGGCGCCGACATGCACGACAAGTACAAGGAAACCTCCCGCGGCGGTCTGGCGGTCAGCGCCATCGAGTGCTGAGTGCGCTGCGCCGTTTTCGCTCACCTGCCTACGCCCGCGCCGCCTTTTGGCGCGTGGGCGAAAGGCCAGTTTTTCCTACGCTGAAAATCCCTCCGTACTACCTCAGGTGACACTCTTTCGTGTCGCTTCTGGGCAACTTTCCCGCCAGTGCTACCGAACTGCTCACCACGCCTGCCGATGAGCCCTGGACCGGCCCTTTCCGTTCACTGGAGCGGCTGGTCGAGGGCGCTTTTTAGACGTGTCGCGACGTCGTTTTCAGGATTTATTGAATAGCTGTTCAATTTCAGGCATGGCATTTGCGTTGAGATTGGCAAAGCCCCTGCATTCGAACCGGGGTAAATACAAAAAAGCCCGTGCCTGAGGCGCAACCTGCATTGTGTGAGGAGAGATCGCGATGACGTCGTACAACTCCGGGGCCCAACCCCAAACCCGCACGCCCCAATCCATCGGTTTCCTGCTGTTGGACAACTTCACGCTGATTTCCCTGGCATCCGCCGTTGAACCGCTGCGCATGGCCAACCAGTTGTCCGGCCGCGAGCTGTATCGCTGGCATACCCTGAGCGTGGATGGCGGCCAGGTCTGGGCCAGCGACGGTCTGCAGATCACCCCCGATGCAGCGATGCACAAGGCGCCGCCGATGGACACCGTGATCGTCTGCGGCGGCATCGGCATCCAGCGCACCGTGACCCGTGAACACGTCACCTGGCTACAGAGCCAGGCCCGCCAGTCGCGACGCCTCGGCGCGGTGTGCACCGGCAGTTGGGCGCTGGCCTGTGCCGGCCTGCTCGATGGTTTCGATTGCAGCGTGCACTGGGAATGTCTGGCGGCGATGCAGGAAGCCTTCCCGCGGGTGAGCATGAGCACCCGCCTGTTCACCCTCGACCGTAACCGCTTCACCAGCTCCGGTGGCACCGCGCCGCTGGACATGATGCTGCACCTGATCAGCCGCGATCACGGCCGCGAACTGTCGGCGGCGATTTCGGAAATGTTTGTCTACGAGCGCATCCGCAACGAACAGGATCACCAGCGTGTGCCGCTCAAGCACATGCTCGGCACCAACCAGCCGAAGCTGCAGGAAATCGTCGCGCTGATGGAAGCCAACCTTGAAGAGCCAATCGACCTGGACGAACTGGCGGTGTACGTCTCGGTATCGCGGCGCCAGCTCGAACGGCTGTTCCAGAAATACCTGCACTGCTCGCCGTCGCGCTACTACCTCAAGCTGCGCCTGATCCGCGCGCGGCAGTTGCTCAAGCAGACGCCGATGTCGATCATCGAAGTGGCGTCGGTGTGCGGGTTCGTCTCCACGCCGCACTTCTCCAAGTGCTACCGCGAGTACTTCGGCATTCCGCCGCGGGATGAGCGTGTGGGTTCCAATACGGCCCAGCAGGTGGCGATGATGCCGATCCCGCAGGCGCTGGTGCTCTCGCCGCTGGCGGGGCCGATGGCGGCGTTGAGCCAGGCGCGGAACGAGTCGACGTTTGCGAGTGTGAGGTTGTAAGAGCGAGCTTGCTCGCGATTCTCTTGGGGCCGCTGGCCCCATCGCGAGCAAGCTCGCTCCTACAGGTCTGGAGTGGCTTGTGGAGCGACTTCGATTACCGATGAGCCGCCTTGAACTCCGCCAGCGCCGGCAACAACTGCTTTTCAATCGCCTGACGTACCGCCGGCAAGATCGTCGCGCTGCCGGTGTACATCTGCTCGACCATTCCTTTCAGCGCCTTGGCCTGTGGCTCGCTCAGTCCGCGCACCGCGTGCTCGCACGCCTGTTCGGCGCTGACCCCGGAAGGTGTTTCGAAACCGAGGGCGCGCAGGTGCCCAACCAAGTCGTCCTGATCAATCAAATCCGCGTGCATCATGGCGTTAGTCCTTGTGGCAGGTGAGATCGTGGATCGATTCTGGAAGCGCTCGGCGAGCGCGGCAAGGGCAGATTGTCGCGATGGCCGCATTACCTATGAACAGGTCGTTTTCGGCAATATTGCGTGACGCGGGAGTGTGCACACTGAGGCCATGCACAGGTTGAGGGCGGTTTGGTCACCGGTCTTCTGGCAGCAGGTAATTTGCTCACTCTTCGCCCCGGACGCGTCACGGCTATCCGGGGCTGTTTTTTTGGGCGGTTGAAACCAGAGGAACTCAGCCCGGCAGCCCGATCACCCGCCCGACAAACTCCGCCGCCGGCAGATCCGCCTGCTCCGCGACGATCCCCCGCAACCGCTCCACCACCTCCTCGGCAAAGGGCGCCGATTTCGGCCCCGCCAGGTCCACATGCAGCAGCATCTGTTCATTGGCCGCCAGCGCCGGCTCGAAGCCTTCACGGTGCAGGCTGTGATAGAGGTGCAGGCGCTTGCGGTCGAAGCCGATCACTTGCGTGTTCACCCACACCGGCGTCCCCAGCTTCACCTCATGCAGGTAGTTCAGGTGGCATTCCAGGGTGAACAGCGAATGCCCCGTGGCATCGCGGTTGGCGCCGTCCAGGCCGATGCGCTCCATGAACGCATCGGTGGCGTAGCTGAAGATCAGCAGGTAGAAGGCATCGCGCAGATGCCCGTTGTAATCCACCCAGTCTTCCAGCACCGGGGTCTGGTAAGTCAGCAAGGCAGGCATCGCGTTTCTCCGGGTCAGTCGCTGAACGTCATGCCGTGGCGGGCCTTGGTGGTTTTTACCGCGTCCAGCACCGCCAGCAGGCAGTCATCACGATAGCGCTCCAGCGAGGCAATGCTGCGCTCGCCGCGCTGGTCGGTGGTGCCATCCACCACGGCGTCGATCAGTTCATCGGTCAGCGCCGGGGCGGGCAGGTAGGTCCACGGCAGTTGCAGCGCCGGGCCGAACTGCGCCATGAAGTGGCGCATGCCAGCATCGCCACCGGCCAGGGTGTAGGTCAGGAAGGTGCCCATGAACGACCAGCGCAGACCAGCGCCGAAGCGGATCGCGTCGTCGATCTCGCCGGTGGTGGCCACGCCATCGTTGACCAGGTGCAGCGCCTCGCGCCACAGCGCTTCGAGCAGGCGGTCGGCGATGAACCCGGGGACTTCCTTGCGCACGTGCAACGGTTGCATGCCGAGGGCGCTGTAGACCTGTTTTGCTGCTTCGATAGCCTCGGGCGCGGTGTTCCGGCCGCCGACGATTTCCACCAGCGGCAGCAGGTACACCGGGTTGAACGGATGGCCGACCACGCAGCGCTCGGGATGGATGGACGACTCATAGAACTCGCTGGGCAACAGCCCCGAGGTGCTGGAGGCGATCAGTGCATCGGGCTTGGCTGCGGCGCTGATCTGGCCGTGCAGGTCGAGCTTGAGTTCCAGCCGCTCTGGCGCGCTTTCCTGGATAAAATCGGCGTCGCGCACGCATTCCTCAATGGTCGCCACGAAACGCAGCCGCTCCTGCGAGGCGCCGGGCGCCAGGCCTTGTTTCTCCAGCGCAGGCCAGGCGTTGGCGATGCGTTTGCGCAGAGCCTGCTCGGCGCCGGGCGCCGGGTCCCAGGCCACTACGTCGAGGCCGTTGGCCAAGGCGCGGGCGACCCAGCCGCTGCCGATCACGCCGCTGCCCAGGGCCGCGAAAGTTTTGATATCAGTGATAAAGCGCATGTGTGGCTCCTGTGGATCAGCGACGGGTCAGGTTCATTTTGGCGCGGCCTTCGGCGGGGGTCAGAACCCGCGCGCCCAGGCGGTGAAGGATCTCGGCGGCGCGCTCCACCAGTTGGCCGTTGCTGGCCAGCACGCCTTTCTCCAGCCACAGGTTGTCTTCCAGGCCGACCCGCACGTTGCCGCCCAGCAGCACCGCCTGTGCGGCCATCGGCATCTGCATGCGACCGATGCCGAACCCGGCCCAGGTCGCGCCTGGCGGCAGGTTGTCGACCATGGCTTTCATGGTGGTGGTGTCCGCCGGCGCGCCCCACGGGATGCCCAGGCAAAGCTGGAACAGCGGGTCGTCCAGCAGGCCTTCCTTGATCATCTGCTTGGCGAACCACAGGTGGCCGGTGTCGAAGATTTCCAGCTCGGCTTTCACGCCCAGTTCGGTGATGCGCTTGGCGCCGGCGCGCAGTTGGCTCGGGGTGGAAACATAGATGCTGTTGCCGTCGCCGAAGTTGAGGGTGCCGCAGTCCAGGGTGCAGATTTCCGGCAGCAATGCTTCGACGTGGGCCAGACGCTCCAGTGGGCCGATGAGGTCGGTGCCGGGGCCGAATTCCATGGGCATTTCGCCGGGGCCGATCTCCAGGTCGCCGCCCATGCCGGCGGTGAGGTTGACGATGATGTCCACGTCCGACTCGCGGATGCGTTCCATCACTTCGCGGTAGAGCGCCACATCGCGGCTGAAGCGGCCGGTCTCGGGATCGCGGACGTGGCAGTGGACCACGGTGGCGCCGGCCTTGGCGGCTTCCACCGCGGCGGCGGCGATCTGCTTCGGCGTGACCGGGACCAGGTGGCTTTTGCTGGCGGTGTCGCCGGCGCCGGTGAGGGCGCAGGTGATGATGACGTCGTGGTTCATTGCGGGGTTCCTTGGGGCGTGTCTGTCTGGTTCGTGGCCTGGGTGGGCGACGAAAAATCATGGGTGTCGCGTAGCACTTCTTTAGGAGCGAGCTTGCTTGCGATGGCTGTGTCGCGGGCTGTGTGAGGGCCTCATCGCGAGCACGCTCGCTCCTGCAGGGAAGGACGGCGGGGTCTCAGTTGGCGGTGAGCTTGAGGTTCTCAGCGGCGGGTTGCCCGTCCAGCGTGGTCACCCCTTCAAGCCAGCGGGCCTTGTCCTCGGGATGGTCCTTGAGCCACTGCCGCGCCGACTCCAGCGCGTCCTTGTGGTCCAGCAGCGGTTGCATCATCCGGCTCTCGGCTTCGGCGCTGAAGGTCAGGTTGCTCAGCAGGCGGCTGACGTTCGGGCAGCGGCTGGCGTAGTCCGGCGCGGTGACGGTCCACACCGTGGCGCGGCCTTCATCCGGGCCCAGGGCGTCTTCGCTGCCGCTCAGGTAGGCCATGTCGACATTCACGTTCATCGGATGCGGCGCCCAGCCGAAGAACACCACGGCTTCCTTGCGCCGCACGGCGCGATCGACCGCCGCGAGCATGCCGGCCTCGCTGGACTCCACCAGCTGGAATTTGCCCAGGCCGAACTGGTTCTTGGCGATCATCGCCTTGATCTGGGTATTGGCCCCGGAACCCGGCTCGATGCCGTAGATCTTGCCGCCCAATTCCTTCTCGAACTTGTGGATGTCGGCAAAGGTTTTCAGGCCCTTGTCGGCCAGGTATTTCGGTACGGCAAGGGTGGCGCGGGCGTCGTTCAGACTGGGGGTGTCGAGCACCTTGACCTGGCCTGCGTCGACGAACGGGGTGATGGTCTGGGTCATGATCGGGTTCCAGTAGCCCAGGAACAGGTCCAGTCGCTGGTCACGGATACCGGCGAAGATGATCTGTTGCGAGGCACTGGTCTGTTTGGTCTGGTAGCCGAGGCCGTCCAGCAGCACCTGGGTCATGGCGCTGGTGGCCATCACGTCGGTCCAGTTGACGACGCCCAGGCGGACGTTCTTGCAGACGGCCGGCTCGGCGGCCAGTGCGTTGGTGCTGAGGATTGCGGTACCGACGAGCATCAGCAACGATCTGTACATGGTGGCTCCTCCAACGGCAGTTCTAATTGTTATAGGGATGCGGCTTCTGCGAGCCGTGGTGCTCAAATTACGCGGGCTTCAGCGTAGAAAATCGCACTGTGGCGACCGGCGCTTGCACAGCGGCGACCTGCGCGGTATTAACCGCACTTCCCTGGCTGTCGAGTCGCCACTATGTCCCAGGATTTCCACTTTCTGCTGTTGCCCGGATTCTCCGCGCTGGGTTTCATTTCGGCGCTGGAGCCGCTGCGGGTGGCCAACCGTTTCCGCGCCGGGCTGTATCGCTGGCGGGTGCTGAGCCTGGACGGCGGGGCGGTGCTGGCGAGCAACGGCATGTCGGTCAACGCCGACGGTCCGCTGGAGCCGCTGGGCAAAGGCGCGACGCTGCTGGTGGTGGCGGGTTTCGAGCCGCTGCAGAGCTACGGCCCGACGCTGGCGCACTGGTTGCGCAAGCTCGATCACGACGGCGTGGTGCTCGGGGGCATCGACACCGGCACGCTGGTGCTGGCCGAGGCCGGGCTGCTCGACGGCCACCGGGTGACCTTGCACTGGGAGGCGCTGGACGCGTTCAAGGAGCGGTATCCGCGTTTGGAGGCGACGCAGGAGCTGTTCGAAGTGGACCGTCGCCGCATCACCTCGGCGGGCGGCACCGCGTCCATTGACCTGATGCTCGACCTGATCGGCCAGGCCCATGGCCCCGAGTTGGCGATCCAGGTGTCGGAACAGTTCGTGCTCGGGCGCATCCGTCCGCGCCAGGACCACCAGCGCATGCAGATTGCCTCGCGCTACGGCATCAGCAACAGCAAGCTGGTGCAGGTGATCGGCGCGATGGAACGCAATACCGAGGTGCCGCTGAACACCCTCGACCTGGCCGGGTCGGTGCAGGTCAGCCGGCGCCAACTGGAGCGGCTGTTCCGCCTGTACCTGAACGACACGCCCAGCGGCTTTTACCTGCGCTTGCGCCTGGACAAGGCGCGGCAACTGCTGCGCCAGACCGAGATGAGCGTGCTGGAGGTGAGCATCGCCTGCGGCTTCGACTCACCGTCGTATTTCACCCGCAGTTATCGGGCGCGGTTTCAGCGGTGCCCGCGGGAGGACCGGCGGGCTGTCAGTGGTGGGTGATCTACAGCCCGTCCTGCAACAACTTCAGCGGCAAAGCAAAGCCCTTGAACAGCGGCTGGGTGAACGGGTTGTTGGCTTTCTCCGTACTGATGCGGTAACGCATGCTGCCGTCCGGCGCGGAGAAACTGAGGTCCACGCTGGTGCTGGTGGTGCCGTTCAGTCGCGCCTGGCTCAGCAGTCGATAAAGCGACCAGGGCCCGCGATAGACCAGGCCGCTGCTGCTGCCGCCAGCATTGACGAGGCTCATGCGGCTTTCGTTGTTGGGGGCCAGGGTGTTGGGCCAGATCAGCGCCGTGCTGGTCGTCGGGCCATGGTTGTAGGTGACCAGTTGTCCTTCGACGCTGAGCGAGCTGCTGCGTTTGTTGGGCGCCAGGCCCAAGGGCTCGATATAGAACTGCACGCCGAGTAACCCGCGACTGTTGAAGAAGGCATCGCGGATGCGATCGGCCGACTCCAGCCGGGTTTGCACGTCGGCCCGCACCAGGTAGCCGCCGAGGCGCTCGGAGTAGAGGGCCTCCAGGTTTTCTTCGAGAAACAGGTTGAGGTACTCCACGCGGAATTGCTGTAGCCGACCCTGTGGACCGAAGAACGCGGTGAAGTCTTCCAGCGAAACCTCCTCCCGGCTGGTGGGGTTGAATGGATAGCGATCAGCCAGCCGCTCGCGGTAGAAGCGATGGATGTCGTTATCCCAGCGCCGCTCCAGCTCGCGCAGCGCTTCCACCAGAATCACCCGCGAGGACTCATTGGCCAGCTTGGCCACCTGGCGGTTCATCGGCTCGGGCAGGCCAGCGGCAACTCGCTGCAGGTTGGCGATGGGGTCGGGGCCTTTCAGCGAGAAGCGCTCCACAACCATGGCGAGCGCAGCCTTACCGCGGTCGGGACTGTCGTGCACCAAGCGGACCTTTTCCTGCACGCTGCCAATTGCCAGCATCGTTTCCTCCAGGTAGGACGCTCGTTCTCCTCGGGCTTCAAGCAGTTGGGTCAATGGCGTGAAGGCGCGCACGATTTCCAGGGTCATTGGTGTCTGAGTGGCATCAGCACTGACCTCGGCCACCTGATCAGTCCGTGTCGCAGCCTTATCGATCAGATTCGCCGTGCCGCTGGCGGGAACGGGTCTGACGCCAAACTCACTGTTATCGCGCACTGTTTCGACCAGGCGGCGCAGCGGATCGGCCGGGCCTGTGATGCTGCCCAGGATGCTGACGGCGTCGGTGATGTCGTGGAAGTCGCGGACCTCTAGCTGGCTGAGGTTGCGCCGCCAGGTGTCGACGTAGGCGCGGCTGTAGATCGCGCGGATTCGCTCGGCCAGGATGGTTTTATCAGCCTGCGAATAATCAATTCCGCTGCGCTCGCCCAAGGCCCATTGGTCGACCATCGCCAGCTCGGTGAGGCCCTCGTTGTGTTGGGCGAAGTAGCTGCGATAGCCACTGGCGGTCAGCAGGGCATCGATGCGTCCGTCGGCAGAAAGAGACTCCCCTTCAGGCCCCTCCACCGTTTCCGGCTCGGTCTGGTAGACGATATCGAAGGCCGGGCCGATTTCATTGCGCAGATCCAAGGGCGAACGCAGGGACGCACCGGCCTCCTGGCGCATGGTCATGTACACCCGCTCTGGCAAGGGAATCTGCTGCAGGTGCCGCTGAACCACGGCAACCCGATCGTGATAGTTCGGGAGCTGTGTGTCGGCGTACTTCATGGCGTATTCCAGATGCCGCATCAATGCGCGCTGGGTGCCGTCGTTGCCCGGGAACGCTCGCTGCCAGTAGGCCGCCATCCATCCTTCCACCACCGGCGCGCGGCGATTGGGGCGGTCTTCGATCATTCGGTAAACACGCAGGGCCGCCAGTTGAGCGTCACCCTCGATGTCGGCACCGTCCAGTGCTTCCATGACGCCGCTGGCCAATGCCGGCAGAAAACGCTGAGAGAGTAACGCCAGGTAGGCTTCATCGACCTTGGGGCCTATCGCTCGGCCCTGATACAGGCCCATGTTTGCTACAAGTGGCCAGGCATCGCGGTAGTCGCCATAGACGGCGACCGCGTTGCTGATCTGGTCCAGTGGCTGCAACAGGTTGTGTCCGGTTGGGTCCAGCGTGCCGTCGATGGCGCTGGCGCTGAAGTCGCGGCTGCGCTCCATGACACTCGAGGCCTTGTCGCGGTTGACGGTGTAATAGTGGTGCCAGCCGCCGATGATCATCAGGCTGCCCAGCGAGGCAATGCCGAAATGCAGGGCGAGGGCGTGTTTCTTCTGTCTCAGGACACGAGGGTTGTCGCCGGCCAGGCCTGATTCGGGATAGATGACGCGCTGGAACAGTTGCAGGGCAAAATAGACCATTGCCCGCCCGCTGGGGTGCATCGTGTTGGCCGACTCGCGCAGGCCGTAAGTCTTGGCCGCCGATGTCACGAAGGCGTTATTGAGCACACCTTGCTGATACACCGAAGAGAAGAACACGCCGCGTGGCAAGGATGGCGTGGCGAAGCGATCACTGCCCATCACATCCGCAAGGAAGTCCAGCAGCACCGAGCGCAGACCGGACATTTGCCGCACCAGCGAGTACAGGGACTCGCGCTGCGACGTTTCGCCGACATCCGCCATGGCGTCGAAGACCTGCTCGTTCAGGCGGTCGAGGAAGCTGTCGTAGCGCACGCCCAGCTCCTCGAGCCACGCGTCGTAGTCTCGTACCGAATCCAGGGTGAAGGTGAAGCCGAAAATATCCTCGCGCGCCGACTTGGGCAGGCGGGCGAACAAGGGCTCGAAGCCTTCGAGCAGGTCGAACTTGCTGAGCACGACATACAGCGGCGGGCGCGTGCCCAGTTCGCGGCTGAGTTCGATCAGTCTTGCCCGCAGCAACATGGCCAGGGCTTTGCGGTCGCTGGGTTTCTGGTTCAGCAAGGTCACCAGGCTGACCATCAGGACGACGCCATTCAGCGGCCGGCGGCTGCGATTGCGCCCCAGCCAGCTGACGAAACTGTTCCAAAGGCGCGAATGGAGGTCTTCCGGCAACCCGGCGGTGGCGCGTCGCAGCGAAGTATCCCGGTCGACAGGGTCCGGGTCCGGTACGTCCTTTTCTTGCGGGTTTGCTGCAACCCGCGGCTGGCTGATGATCTCGCCAGGAGGGTCGATGAGCACCGCCTGGTCGCCGATGCACCAGTCAATCGGGTAGAGCCTGTCCGGGTCTTCCTGTGTGCGCCAACTTCCCGCTTTCATCTCTCCCGTCAGGGAGAAGCTCGGGTTGGAGCGGTTGACGAAGCTGGTCTTGCCCGAGTTTTCCTGCCCGAGAACCAGATACCAGGGCATCTGGTACAAGGCATTGCGGCCTTTGAGGTTGGATTGGAGCAGTGCAAGGCTGCGGTCGAGGTCGCGTTCCTGCGCTTCGATGTAGCGCAGGCAGCTATCGGTCTGCACTTCCTGATCATGTTTGCGTTCCGCCTCCAATAGCCGAGTGTGCCGACGCAGGTGAAGCGCCCAACCCAGCAACGGAATCACCAGCAACACGATCGTGGCCAGGAACCTCGCGGTCAGGTTGCCGAGGGGCTGCCGCTCGGCAACGGTCCACAGCGGGCCGAGCCACCAGATGGCAATCACGGCCATTGCCAGGGCCAGCAGCATGAGCGGCATGCCGGGCTTGACCCAGCGCAGAACGGGCCGGCCGTATTGTTGCAAGTTGGACCAGATGTTCCTCAAGGCAATGCTCCTGTTCAATTCTTGTGTTCTTCGCCAGCCGGCGCGTGCCGCACCAGCAACGCGTAGAGTTCCGGTTCCCACGCCCGGGTGGAGGCGCTGTTCATGACGCTGTGGGCTCGGGCATACAAACCTTCGGCGAGCCAGGCCAGCCCACGGGAGGCGAGCAGTTCGGCCGCGATGGCCATGACATGACAGCCATGTCTCACATCGGCCTTGTGCTGCTGGAGTGCTTCCAGGCGCCGCAGCATCGACTCCACGCCTGTGGAGTCGAGCAGCGCATTCAGTTCGTCTCGCAGTGCCGGGTATTCCAGGCCGGAGCCGGTTTCGCTGTTCTGCGCGGCACCGCTCAGCCAGGCTTGGGTGTCGTCATCGATGAAGGGGCGGCCATCGGCGAATTCCAGCGTGGTCAAGGCCGGCAGGCGGGTCACGAAGCGTTCGCTGGCCTGGCGTATGGCCTCGGCTACCCGTGGCATGTCCAGCTTGCGAGCGGTGCCGGCGGACAGGAAGCTGCCGCGGAGCCAGTACGGTGACGAGGCAACGCTGCGTTCGATCTGTTGCAAGAGGGTCGGGCCGACGCTGTTGGTTGTCAGGGCTTCGGCGTAGCTGTCGGCAACATCCCGTGGGACAGCCATCAATTCTGTGCGGTTGTCCTTGGTCGCCGAGGGCACCTGTGTCAGGTGTGACCACAGGGCGAACCGGCGCAGCAGATAGCCGGTCGGGTCATAGGCATCCTGCTGATTGATGATCTCGGCGGCCGAAAGCAGTGAACGGCGATTCTCCCGTCCATTGCCCGGATTGGACTGCAGGGGAACGAGGAGCGTATCGGCCAGCGCCTCGCTTCTGGAGGGCAGGTAGACGGGGTGTTCGGCCAGCTCCGGCGCGCGGGTGGCTTCGGTGTGCTGTCGCAGATTGCTTTCCAGTCTGCTTAGCTCCGGAACATCCAGCCCGGCCAGAGAGGCATTTGCCTGGAGGTTGTCGAGTGCCTGCTGGCCCGCCTTGAAGAAATCTTCGGCGTAGCCTTTGCGGTCCAGCCTGGGCAGGGCCTCGCTCAGTCGCTCCAGATATTGCTCAACCAGGCGACGCTTGCTTGAGTAACCTGCGGCGCCCGGCTTGGGGTGACCTGTTTCCCAATATTTCTCCACCATGCCGGCCAGTACGCCTGCGGCTTCGGCCCAGCCCCGCCAACTGTCCGTTCGCAGGTGTACCGTTATCAGGTGGCCGGCGATGCGAAAGTGTTTGCAGTGGTTGCTCAGGTACTGCCGGGCACTCTGGTCAACGAGGTTCCAATCGATGGTCCGTTCCTGCAGGCCGCCGAGCTTGATCATTTCATGATCGATGTCCTGGAACAGCGGGTTCTCTTCATCGAACGTACCCGCAGGCTGGCGCTCATCCAGCGGCGTCAGCAGCGCCTTGAGGTCGAGCGGGGGAGGCTGCCTCACCACTGACACGCCTCGCGTTGTCTCGACATCTGTTCGGCCAGCGCGCTGGCATCGAAACGCATGCCATCGAACGGACCGTGATTGCTCTCGACTTGCAGCAGTTGCGCTGGACGGGTCAGGTGCCGCAACTGCTCGATGGCCACCAGCCCACGGCCGGCGTCGCTAACCGTGCCGTCTTCCAGCACTTGCCAGGGACGGGTAGGCGTAATCGGTGTGCCATCCAGCAGAAGCCTGATGGTGATGTGGTTCACCGGCAGTGGGTCGGCGCTCAGCAACTGCAGCCGGGATATGTTCGACAGGCAACTGATCGCCAGATAGGTTTCGGCGGCAGTACCGCTCAGCGCGGGTGCGGAAATCACCACTTTGCTCTGCCCAGGCAGGGCATCCGCGCTACGGGTGATCCTCGAGACGGTCTCCTCCGGGCGCCTTCCTGCCTCATTGGCGTTGACCAGGCGCGTGATGTGTGGCGCCTGTACCACCGGCTCGGCAACGGACGCGGTTGCCGGAGGTTGCTGTGGCGGATAAGTGGGTGGCGTTTCGGCTACGGCATCGAAGCAGGCGAGGCGCTCGAGCGCGGAGGTAATTCGGGTGCAGTCAGGTCCTGCTGCCGTGGTGGGCTCACTGCTATCGCAGCCAGCCAGAATCACCGCCGCCAGCACTGTCAGTCTCATCAGCTTCATGTGAGGGAACCCTTCCGTTCGGAAGTCAGGCCGCCGGCCTGGAGCTGTTCAGGCAGAAGTGGCGTCAACGTTGCCGCGAACGCACCATCGGCCCAGCTCAGTTCCGCATGCTGGATTTTTTCCCCGCGAGACAGTCGTTGCAGTACGGCCAGTGACAAGGGGGGGAGCAACTCGCCATCGATGATCGCATCGAGCATGCGCGCTCCATTTCGATGCCGCGCACAACGTGTCCGCAGCTCATTGCGCGCGGCATCGGTGATTGCCAGCGTGGCTTCGTGGCGTTGCTGAAGCTGCTGTTCCAGTCGTTGCAGACGGCCGTCGATGATTTCGGCGAGTACGTCCTCGTTCAGGTAGCTATACGGAACGATCTGCATACGGGCCAGCAACGCCGGCTTGAAAAAGCCCATGAGCCGCTGGCGCAGCACATCGCCTTCCAGGTCTTGCAGTGACTCATCGTCCTGATCGAAGCCCAGGTTGGAGGTCAGGAAGAACAGCACGTTCTGACAGTCGATGCGCCGGCCCTCGCCATCGTTCAGCTCGCCCTTGTCGAAGGCCTGGTAGAACAGGTCGAGCACTTCCGGATGGGCTTTTTCCACCTCATCGAGCAGCACCACCGAATAGGGTTGCTTGCGAATGGCTTCGGTGAGAACGCCCCCCTCGCCATAGCCGACATAGCCAGGCGGAGCACCCAGCAGGCGAGATACGGTGAATTTCTCCTGGTACTCGGACATGTTGATGGTGGTCAGGAACTGTTCACCACCGAAGAGCACGTTCGCCACCGCCAGGGCGGTTTCCGTCTTGCCGACGCCACTGGGGCCCACCAGCAGGAAGGCGCCCATCGGCGTGCCTGGGCGGCGCAGGTCTGCCAGCGCGGTGAGCAGGCGTCGGTGCAGGATTCCAAGGGCAGCGTCCTGGCCTTTGATGCGGTTTTTCAGGTTCGACGGCAAGCTTTCCAGACGCGCCATCTGGTCGCTGCTGATCGTGGTGGCCGGAATGCCCGTCCAGTCGGCAATCACCTGGGCTATCTGTTCAGCACCGACATCGGCGTGCACCAAGGCGCCTGCACGCTGGAGCTTGCTCAACTGTGCGACCTTTTCGGCCAGCACCCCGGTAACAGCCTCGTCGTCGTTGCCAGCCCGAAGGGCAACGATTTCGTCCACCAGTGCTTTCTGTTGTTCCCATGCCTGGCGCAGTTGCCCGGTGTTATCCAGCATGTCCTCGCGGGCCGTGGCCAGCGCTTCCAGCCGGCCCGGGGTGATCGCTCGGCCAGCCTTGCCGTCGCGTATCAGTTGGGCGGATTCGGCGTCGATCTGTCGGAGTTCGTTCTCCAGTGCGTTGAGTCGCCTTGGCGGTTCGGCCAGCGCAGACGCGACGCGGGCACAGGCGGTGTCGAGCACGTCGATGGCCTTGTCCGGCAACTGCCGTCCAGAGAGGTAGCGGCTCGACAGGGCGGCGGCGGCTTGCAGCGCGTCATCGCCGATGAACACCTGATGCGATGCTTCGTAGACGGGGCGCAAGCCACGCAGGATGTGCACGGCCTGCTCAGGGGTGGGTGACTCCAGCTTGACCAACTGGAAGCGACGGGTCAGGGCGGGGTCCTTCTCGAAGTATTTCTTGTACTCCGACCAGGTCGTAGCGGCGATGGTACGCAGCTCGCCTCGTGCGAGCGCCGGCTTCAGCAGGTTTGCCGCGTCGCTGCCGCCGGCGAGGTTGCCGGCGCCGATCAGGGTGTGGGCCTCATCGATGAACAGGATGATCGGCCGGGCGGCGCCCTTGACCTCGTCGATGACCGCCTTCAGGCGTTTTTCGAACTCACCCTTCACGGCAGCGCCTGCCTGCAGGGCGCCCAGGTCCAGCCCCCACAGTTCGACCCTGCGCAGCGGCTCGGGCACGCGGCCCTGCACGATCCGCAAGGCGAGGCCTTCTACCACCGCGCTCTTGCCGACGCCCGCATCGCCCACCACGATGGGGTTGTTCTTGCGCCGGCGCGAAAGGATATCGATCATCAGATCCATCTCGGCATCGCGGCACAGCACCGGGTCCATGCGTCCTTCGCGCGCCTGGGCGGTGAAGTTGTGGCCGAACCTGGCCAGTGCACTGTCGTCGCCTGGCGTTGCTGCCGATGCCTGCGGTTGCGCCGCGGCCTGCAGCGTTTCCGCCGAGGCTGCCAACTGCGCCGCAAAGCGTTTGCGCAATGATTCGCGGTTGACCGCGTCGAGCAGGCGGATGGCCGCCAGAGGCAGGTAGCGTGCGGGACTGAGCAAGGCCGCCAGGAAGACCGCGCCGCTGCGTATGTGCGGTTGCCCCAGCTCTACCGAACTGAGCAGCCAGGCATCTTGTAAAACCTCGACAAGAAGAGGGGAGAAGGACGGGTACTGGCTGCGGCCTGAATCACGGTCTTCGAAGCCGCTGGACAGGGCATGCCGCACGGCATCGACATCAAGACCTGCGCCGGCGATCGTGACGCGGACGTCGCAGGCAGGCTGTCCGAGGAATGCCGTCAGCAAATGCATAACGGTCACTTCCGCGCCGCCCTGGTCGATGCACAGGTTTCCTGCTTCCTCCAGCGCCTGCCGGCAGCAGGGACTGAGACGTTCTAATAGCGCAGCCGGATCAACCGTGATCATTTGTGTAGTTCACCTTTAGATAAGCAGGAAGTACGTCCTTGTTGCGCGCCAGCCCATTCTGTGGGGCGTACCGGTTGTCCCGAGTGTCACTTGGTTTTTATTGAAAAAGTGCATCGAAACTAGAGGTGCGCAACGACCTGAAAAGAAAGCATTAAAGTTAATTACTTGTATATAGGAATATTCCGATAGGGCTTTGTAAGCTTTCTACTAGTTTGTTACTTAAAATTTGAAGGCATTTCCTCGTGATAATGAGGAAATTTCCTATTTTATTGCTGTTTGGCCTTGTTCTAGTCTTGGCGCTGTTTTGAATTGAGGCGAGTTCGTTGGCGTTGCTCCGGCAGTGGTGCGGAGCGAAATGGTCAATCTATTCATGAGCTAGATGATTTCTATGTGACTCGATGAGCTCATCGGAGCGCCGCGTTTCATCGCATGCATGTGCGGATATTTCGATGAGCGCCAACTAATAAGCGAACTTCCGGAGAAGTAGTTCATGGCAAATAAAAAAGGCTCGGTCGCCCCCAAGGAGCGAATCAATATCACCTATGTTCCCGCCACCAATGGTGAGCAGGAAGAAGTGGAACTCCCTTTGCGGTTGCTGGTGGCGGGGGACTTTATCGGGCGAGAGGAAGACAGTGCGCTCGAAGACCGAATCCCGGTTCGTATTGACAAGGACACGTTCAACAGTGTCATGGCTGAACAATGCATCGGCCTCAAGGAAAGTGTCTCCAGCACACTTTCAGACAGCGCGGATGACTCGCTGGATATCGATCTGACCTTCCATTCCATTGATGACTTCGGCCCTGACGCCGTCGCCCGCCAGATTCCTGAACTGAACAAGTTGCTCGAATTGCGCGAGGCGCTGGTCGCTCTCAAGGGGCCTCTTGGCAATGTCCCGGAATTTCGCAAGCAACTGCAGGCCATGTTGGGTGATGAAGCTGCGCGCGGCCAGCTTGCCAAGGAGCTGGAAGCAGTGCTCGGCGAAAGCGTGAGCTGATCCGGTTCTGTCCGGCCCGAATGGGCTGGCGAGCAATTCATCCATTCATTTTTCAAAGGATATGAGCATGACCGAAGCGCAATCCGCCCCTGTCGAGCAACAACGTTCCAATCATGAAGGTGGCCTGCTGGCCCAGATTCTTGCTCAGACGCGAATCGAGCCAAGCCAGGAGGGCTATGCCGTTGCCGAGCGCGGTGTAGCTGCTTTCATCGCTGAAATGCTCAAGTCGTCTGATCAGCAGCGACCAATCAACAAACAGTTGGTTGACCAGATGCTGGCGCAGATCGACGCCAGAATCGGCAAGCAAATGGACTTGGTCCTGCATCATCCGAGGTTCCAGGCGCTGGAGTCGAGCTGGCGTGGTCTCAAGTTCCTCATCGACCGTACGGACTTCCGCGAAAACACGATCATCGACCTGCTGCACGTGACCAAACCGGAGTTGCTGGAAGACTTCGAGAGCGCCAGCGATATCACCCGCAGTGGCCTTTATCGACACGTCTACACCTCTGGCTACGGCCAGTTTGGCGGTCTGCCGGTCGGGTGCATGGTCAGCAACTACACCTTCGGGCCGTCGGCTCCGGACATCAAGCTGCTCGGCTACGTCGCCTCTGTCGGCGCGATGGCCCATGCGCCATTCCTTGGTGCCGTCGGACCGGAAATGTTCAATCTGGAATCGTTCCAGGAACTGTCGAACCTCAAGGAAGTGAAGGACATCTTCGATGGGCCACGCTTCACCAAGTGGCGCGGCCTGCGCGATTCCGAGGATGCGCGTTATCTGGGGCTGACCATGCCGCGCTTCCTGCTGCGCCAGCCTTACGATCCACTCGAGAACCCGGCTCGCAGTTTTGACTATCGCGAGACCATCGACGGCGATCACCACAACTACCTCTGGGGTAACACCTCGTTTGCGCTGGCCGGTCGCATCGTCGACAGCTTTGCCAAATATCGTTGGTGCCCGAACATCATCGGTCCGCAGTCGGGCGGCACCGTAGATGACCTGCCGGTTCATCTCTACGAATCCCTCGGCCAGCTTCAGGCCAAGATCCCCACCGAAGTACTGGTCTCTGACCGGCGCGAGTTCGAGCTGTCCAGCGAAGGCTTCATTCCGCTGACCATGCGCAAAGACAGCGACAACGCGGCCTTCTTCTCGGCCAACTCGGTGCAGCGCCCCAAAGTGTTCGCGAAGACGCCCGAAGGCCAGGCGGCGCAGACGAACTACATGCTCGGCACGCAGTTGCCCTACATGATGATCATCAACCGGCTGGCCCACTACCTCAAGGTGCTCCAGCGCGAGCAGATCGGTAGCTGGAAAGAGCGTCCGGACCTGGAGCGGGAACTCAACAACTGGATTCGGCAATACGTCGCCGACCAGGAAAGCCCGTCTTCCGATGTGCGCAGCCGTCGACCTCTGCGCGCGGCGAAAATCGCGGTGCAGGACGTCGAGGGTAATCCGGGTTGGTATCAGGTATCGCTCTCGGTCCGTCCGCACTTCAAGTACATGGGCGCCAACTTCGAGCTCTCGCTTGTCGGTCGGCTCGACAAGGAATGACGGTGAATTTGACCGTATCGCCCTCGCCAGGTCTGGGAAGTCTGTTTCAGCGGCTCGACCCGGACCTGCCGCCTAGGCGCTTGCGCACCCGGCAGGCATTGGCGTCCGAGCGAATTCTGGCCATCAAGAACAACCTGGAACAGTTGCTCAACGCTCGTCAGGGTGGCTCGCAGAGCTGCCCTGGCTTGGGGTTGCCTGACATGAATGATGCCACTGCGGGCCAGTTGGAACTGAGAAACCAGATCTGCCAGAACATCCGGGAAATGATCACTCTCTATGAGCCTCGCGTCCGGGTGCTGGACGTTCGCATGCTTGCTGCGGCCGAGCAGCCGCTGGGCCTGTGCTTTCGCCTGCATTGTCAGATCCCGGTTGCGGAGGCATCCGAGCAGGTCGAGATAGACCTGCTGGTTCATCAGCGGCAACAACGGATTCAGGTGTTGTGAAGACAATGACCGGGGAGGCGGGATGCCACTGAAGAGCAAGTTTCGGGAGGAGCTGGATTACCTGCGTCGACTCGGTCGAGTGTTCTCGCGAAACAATCCGCAACTGGCCCGGTTTCTGGGAGACGAGGCCACCGACCCGGATGTCGAGCGGCTGCTGGAGGGCTTCGCTTTCCTGACAGCCAAGCTGCGGCTGAAAATCGACGATGACTTTCCCGAGCTGACGCATCCTCTGTTGCAACTGCTGTGGCCGAACTATCTGCGCTCGCTTCCCAGCACCACCATCATGCAGTTTCCGCCCGTGGACCGGTCCATCACCGTCCGCCAGCGCATCGCCAAGGGCGCGCGTATCCGCTCGCGCAGCGTCGACGGTGTGGAGTGTGAGTTCCGCACCTGCGCGAACGTCGATGTCTATCCGTTGCAGATCAGTGAAATCAGCGATGCGCATTCGCTGGAGAAATCGACGGTCCGCGTGGACCTCATCACCCTGAGTGGAAATCCGCCAAGTACCTACGACTGCGACCGCCTGGATTTCTACCTGAGCGGCAGCGACTACATCGCCATGACGTTGTACCTGTGGCTGTCCAGATACCTGGCCGATGTGCGTATGGAATGCGACGGGGTGGTCAGGCACATCCCTGCCAGCCAGATTGTTTTCCCAGGGTTCAGCCCGGACGAAGCCTTGCTGCCCTATCCGAAGAACGCCCTGGACGGATACCGCATCCTGCAGGAGTACTTCCTTTTTCCTCGCCGCTATTTTTTCTTCGGGCTCGCTGGGCTGCGCGCCCTTTGGCCCACCACCAGCACCGAACGTATCCGCCTGGAGTTCCGCTTTACCCGTCCCATGCCGGACGATGTGCGGGTGCAGACGGGGGACATGGCGCTGTACTGCGCGCCCGCGGTCAACCTCTTCGAGCATGACGCCGAACCGGTAAGGCTGACCGGAAAGACCCTCGACCATCGCGTGCGGCCAGCAGGCCAGCGACCTGATGCCTATGAGATATTCAGCATCGATCGCGTCGACGGCTGGAAGAGCGAAGCCTCCGGCCAGCCTGGCGCCTGGTTGAGAACCTACCAACCGTTCGAGTCCCTTCGCCATCAGATCGACTTCGAGCAGGGGCGGACCGTCCTTTACTACCGCACCCGGATCGAGCCTTCGCTGATGAGCGCCGGTGTCGAGTACCGGGTGTCGTTCGTGCGCAGCGACGAACAACGCTACATCGGGCGGGAAGAGACCGTTTCTTTCGCCCTGACCTGCAGCAATTGCGACCTGCCGCAGGCATTGGCGGTGGGCGACATCTGTATACGCACGCCGGGCATGCCCACCTTCGTAGCCTGCCGCAACCTGACCCCGCCAACCCCTTCGTACCGACCGGTGCTGGAAGGTGATTTGCTGTGGACCCTTATATCCAACCTGTCGCCGACCTACCTGTCACTACTGTCGGCCGAGCCCTTGAAGGCCGTTATCCGCGCCTATGATTTCGCCGCCCACCATGACGTCCAGCGCGCACGCTCCACACAGATGCGCCTGGGCGCTTTGCTGGAGGTGCAGACCGCTCCAATCGATCGCATGTTCAAGGCACTCCCCATCCGCGGATTGCGCACCGTGGTCAAGCTCGATCAGGACGGGTTCTCCTGCGAGGGCGATCTGTATCTCTTTGGCACGGTGCTGAGCCACTTCCTCTCCGTGTACGCCAGCATTTCCTCCTTCCATGTGCTGGAGGCCATCAACGTCAAGAATCAGGAGCACTACGCATGGTCGATGCGCAGCGGAACCCAGCCCCTGATTTGAATGACGTCTTGCTTGGCGAGGCCAGAAGTCATGACTTCTTCTGCCTGCTCGAGCGCCTGCATGGGTTGCATGGTGATGATCTGGAGTCTGCCGAGGCCTATGCGGCCGATCAGCAGCGCATTCGCCTGAGCAATTTTGCCGGCGTCGGATTCCCGGCCTCGGATGTCTTCCTGGCGCAGCGTCTGGAGGGGAATCTGCCGCATCAGTACCTTGTGCAGGCGACCTTCTTCGGTATGCACGGCCCCGATTCCCCGCTGCCGTCGTACTACCTCGAACGCCTGGCTTACGAGGCGGGGCAGGGTGAAGGTATCCGTCCTGCCTTCTTCGATTTTTTCAACCACCGTCTGCTGACCCTGCTTCACCAGGCCTGGCGTAAATACCGCCACTACATCCGCTTCCGTCCGGGCGCGAGTGACCGACTTTCACAGCGTCTCTTCGCCCTGGTGGGACTCAAGGATGATGCCATTCGCGGCGCCACGCCCATCGCCTGGAGTCGCCTGCTCAGCTTCGCCGGTGCCGTGGTTCACCGCAGCCGCTCGCCTGCCATGGTAACGGGGCTCATTGCTCACTGCTTCGACCTGCCGGACGTCAGCATCCGCGACTTCGAACTGCGCTATTCCGACATCGCCGTGGACGACCGCACACAGCTTGGGCTGCGCAACGGGCAATTGGACGAAAGCTTTCGCCTCGGCGATAGCGTCCGAACCCGTCACTGCAAATTCACCATCGTCATCCACACCCTGTCGGAGGCACGTTTTCGCGAGTTCCTGCCCAACGGCGAGAACTTCGAACGGTTACGCATGCTGGTCGCCTATCTGCTGCGCGACCAGACCCCTTGCGATCTTGAGCTGGGGCTGTGCGAGCACGAAATCCCCGCCTTCAACCTGGGGCACGACACCGGCTGCCAGCTTGGCTGGACCAGTTTTCTCGAGCAGCCGCACCTGCGCACGCCTCCCCCTGTTCGACTCACGGTACGCACATGACTGTAGATAACGCCGTTCGGCGCCTGTCCCTGGTGGTAGACAACCCCCAGGTGCTCCAGCAAGGCAGCAAGCCTGGCCATGTCTTCGTTGCCGAAGGCGGCACCATCGGATCGCAGAACGCCAACTGGACACTGCGCGATCGCGACGGTGGGGTCAGTCTCCTGCATTGCGAGATTCTCCTCGAGGATGGCTATTTCCTGGTTATCGATCGCTGCGGTGCCACCACCGTCAATGACCAGACACAACCGCTCGGTACCAACGCCTGCGCCAGATTGAGCAATGGCGACAGGCTGCACATCGGCCCGTACCGGATCTCCGTTGACCTGGGAGAGGACCTTCACCCTTCGGGCGATGCCGAGCTTCATTCCGGCGACCTTGGATATCTGCCCATGGACTTTCTGGAGGCCTTGCCCAGCGCTGAGCCGCATGAGGTCGATAGCGAATATCGACAGCAATCAGGTTGGGCCGAGTTCCAGGCGCTCGGAGCCCCCCAAGGGCCTCAAGGCCTGCTCGATCCTCTCGAGGCCCTCGACGTCGTCCACGACGGCTCAACTGCCAACCTCGATCCAAGTCACTACGGACAGACGCCGCTGGCCGCCCAGGCCGACGTCGCGAGCACCCGATCCGAAGCCATCTACGGCGCCCCCATGCATGCCCCAGGAGAACCCAACATGTCGGTACAGGACATTCAGCCCGCCGCCGCCCGAGAGTGGATTCAACGGCAGTTTTCCAGCAACGCAGAGCCTGTCAGCCTGGTCGAGCCCTTGGTGGAGGGTATTGGCGCGCCGGTCGGAGCGATCGATGAGACGGAGGCCTACGCGCTGCTAAACGAGTCGGGGCGTGCGCTCGGAGCGTTGATTCGCGGCCTGTGCGCCCTGAATGCTCCTCAGGCTGACGATCAGCAAAGAATCTCCCTGGCCGGGCGCACGCTGCAGCCCATCGAAGACAACCCTCTGCGTCTGGGACAAAACTACCCGGACACCGTGCGAGCGCTGTTTTCCACCGAACGCAGCGTTGTCCACCTGTCACCCGCGGCTGCGGTGGAGGAGTCACTGGAGCAGATTCGCCGACAGCAGGTTGCGACACACAAGGCCATCACCGCCGGGCTCGCCGCGCTCTTGCAGGCGTTCTCACCCGAACAGTTGGAGCAGAGATTCCAGCGCTATCGCCCTGCACGCAGCGGGCAGCCGCAGACTACCGACTGGGCGTGGCAAATGTACGGGCACTATTACGACGAACTGACCTCCGGCCGGCAGCAAGGCTTCGACAAGCTGTTCTGGGAAGTTTTCGAGCAGGCCTTCGATCAGGCGCTGCGCGCGGAGGCATGATGAGGCACGCCATTGCGCTCCTGCTGGCCTCGGCCGCGCTTGTCGGCTGCAGCACCGTGGGCAACGTGCTCACAAAAACGGGCCAGGTGCTGATGAGTCCGTCCATCCAGGTCGGTGCTGCGCAGGACCAACCTTCGCAGGTCGCTCTGAGCTTGTATGCCAGCCCGGACGTCAACCCCAACTCGCTTAGCTACCCGGCTGCCGCGCCTGTCGACGAAGCGGAACCAGCGCCATGGGACCAGGAAGAGCAGGGGCCTTTCGCGGTCAATTTTCGCAGTGCGAGCAAGGACGACCTGATCGAGCATCTGCGTGCACTGCTCGGTCATTTCGAGAGCGAGCGAACGAGCGCCTTCACCACCCTCGCTGTGCGTCAGCGCCTGGCCATTCCCGGCCTGGTCGTAGACGAGCACGCGCCACCCCTGACCCTTGGCAAATCACAGCCCGAAACCCTGTTCGCCGGCACCACGACCGCGCGATGGCCACTCCCCTCGAACTGGGTGCTGCGCCAAGCGCCGGTGCTGTCCAACCGTGAAGGTGGCGTCGGGGCTTCCGCCATGGGTAGCCCAGACCTGGGCCAGTACGGCCGTGAACCGGTCCTGGCTCAGGCGGCCGAAGTGCGTGCTCCACCAAACAACGCCACGCCCGTTGGCTTTCGCGTATTGCAGTTGAAGGACGACTCCATGCTCGAAAACGCCGACCCTGAATTGCTCCGCAACACGCCCGAAAAAGTATTGGGCAGCACCCTCCTGGCCTCGGACGACTACATCCTCACGCCTGGCCAGTTCAAGTTCATCGAGTTCGCCGACGTCGACGAAAAGGCTCGCTACATCGCGGTGGTGGCGGATTTCCACGACCCCAATGCGGAGCGTTGGCACGACGTTTTTCGCATCGAGCCTCGCGGTCGCAAATACCCGCTCATGGTGATGCTGCAAGGCAGCCGTGTTGCGCTCACCGATGAAAGCTACCGCTCCGCGCCAGCCCCTGGCGACGCCTCCTCTCCTGCGAGAACTTACCGATGACCACCCGCAATCCCGTCGTCTGGGGCGAAGGACTCTTCGTCAAACCCCAGCATTTCCAGCAGACCACTCGGTATCTGGAGCACTGCATCAATGCCCGCAGTGGTAGCCGGTACTGGTACGGCTTCACCGAACTGGAGCTGAACCAGGAGTTTCTCGCCTTCGGCAAGATCGCCATCATTCGCGCCCGGGGTGTCATGCCGGACGGTACGTTGTTCGACATCCCGCATGACCAGCCGCCGCCGGATCCGCTGACCATCCCCGACGCCAGCGCGGCCAACCAGACGGTCTATCTCACGCTGCCGTTGCGTTCGGACGGCACCGGCCAGGTGCGCTGGCCTGACAGCTATGGCAATACCCGCTATCTCCTGAACTCGGAAGATGTCCGTGACACTCACAGTCACCAGGGCAATCACGCCCCGCTGGACCTGGCCGTGCCCAACTTGCAGTTGGCACTGGAGCGCGATGATCGCAGTGCCTTCACCAGCCTGGCCCTGAGCCGTATTCTGGATCTGCGGCCCGACGGCAGTCTGCTGATGGACGCTGGGTTCTACATCACCGGTCTGCACCTCCATGCTATTCGTCCACTGGCGCATTTCATGGAGGAAATCTCTTCGCTGATGCACGAGCGGGCCAAGAGCATCGCTCAACGCATCGGTTCGCCCGGTCAGTCCGGGGTGGCGGATTTCACTGATTTCAGCCTCCTGCAGGCCCTTAATCGTTGGCAGCACCAATTCCGCCATCTGGCCCGGGATCCCGACGTGCGCCCCGTCGATGCCTATCTGGCCTGCGGGCAGGCCAGCGGTGAGCTAGCCACCTGCATCGACGGCTCGCGCCTTGCGCCCGAGTTCCCCGCCTATCAGCACGACAACCCGAAAAACACCTTCCTGATGCTGGAGCAAACCCTGCGCCGCCTGCTCGGAACCGTGCTGCAGCCGCGCGCCGTATCGCTTCCGTTGGTCAAGCAGGCGCACGGCATTCTCACCGCGCAGATCAACGATGGCAGCCTGATGGAAAGTGCCGATTTCATTCTCGCCGTGCATGCCCGAATGCCGCTGGAGAAGATGCGCCATTTGTTCCTGCAGCAGGCCAAGGTGGCCTCCCAGCAAACCCTGCTCGACCTCATCCGCCTGCAACTGCCAGGCATCCCGCTCAGTCCGTTGCCCGTGGCGCCCAGACACCTGCCGTTCCACGCCGGCTTCACCTACTTCCAGCTCGATCGCACCGCAGGCAACTGGCAGAAGATGATGCCCAAGGGCGCTGACAGCTTCGGTTTCCACATCAGCGGTGATTTCCCGGAACTGCAACTGCAGTTCTGGGCGATCCGGAGTCAATGACATGAGCACTTCAACCCAGACCGGCAACGACCTGCCCGAGGCTCCCGAGTTGTCAGCGCCTGGGCGGGCGCGGGACGACTTGCAGCGTTCTGCGGCAGCCGAGAGCATTCAGGACAAGAACAGGCTGCTCTTCGAATCCTCGAGCAATACCGACCAGGACACTGACCTGCAATTCCAGTTGCGCGGTCACAGCCTCAACCCGCTGATTGATGCGGCCCAGCCAATGCTCGGCCTGGTGATACGCCTGCGTCGGCTTGACCGCTGCGAGGACATACCTGCGCTCTATTCCACGGTTCGCGACCAGATTACTGCGCTCTCCGAGGAAGTCCGTCAGCGGGGTTACGACGGCGCCACGCAACTGGCCTACCGCTACGCACTCTGTGCCTTCATCGACGAAGCCGTGATGGCCACCGAGTGGGGGCGCTCCTCTCTATGGCGGGAGCGCTCGCTGCTCAGCTATCACCACAACGAAACCTGGGGCGGCGAGAAGTTCTTTACCGTCCTCGCGCGCATGCAGATAGACCCGGCTCGCTACCGTGACGTGCTGGAGTTCAAGTACCTCTGCCTGTGCCTGGGTTTCCAGGGCAAGTACGGCCAGCAGCACAACAACAAGGAGGTCCTCAACGGCGTCATTGGCAAGCTGCATCGAATCCTCCGCACACAGCGCGGTGACAGTCCCGAGCGCCTGACCGACCCGCCGGACAACGTGGCGTCCCGTCGCTATCGCCTGGCACGGCAATGGCCGGTGTGGGCGCCTTGGGCCATTGCCGGTGTGGTCCTGGCCGCGGCCTATCTCTACTTCTCAATCAGTCTGGGGAGCACCACCGAAGAGGTGCTCAAGTCCCTGGACTTCATCCTCAAGTCCTGACGTTCGAGCAGCTCAGCAATGCTCATGAGCGTGAAGTAACGCTTGCTTCACACCCCTTGCCATCACCGATGGCGCCATGGCCCACAAGGCCTTTACATCAACGAAACAAGGAGGCTATCCATGCCGACTCCTGCTTTTATCAGCATCCAGGGCAAAACCCAGGGCCACATTACCCAAGGCGCATTTACCGCCGACTCCGTGGGTAACGTCTATCAGGAAGGTCACGAGGACCAGATCCTGGTCCAGGAAATCGAGCACCTGATCAACACCCCGACCGATCCGCAAAGCGGTCAGCCTGCCGGTCAGCGCGTACACGGACCTTTCACGTTCACTGCGGCGCTGAACAAGGCGACACCGATGTTGTACCAGGCACTGGCCACCGGCGAGACACTGCCGGAGGTGGAAGTGAAGTGGTACCGCACCTCCACCGAGGGGCTCCAGGAGCACTTCTTCACTACCCGCCTTGAAGACGCCACCATCGTCAGCATCAACACCCGGTTGCCCCACGCCCAAGACACTCAAATGGCCGGGTACACCCAACTGGTCAAGGTCTCAATGGCCTACCGCAAGATCACCTGGACCCATGTCATCTCCGGTACCGAGTCCTCGGACGACTGGCGCAAACCTCAGGAAGCCTGATTAGCAGGTACACCTGGCGACCGGCGCGTTAGTGCGCCGGTCGTTTCCTCTCGCACAAGGAGTAGTGGCCCGACACAGGGCTGACGAGGACTTTCCATGCCCGCCCAATCCGACCTGCGCTTCACCTTTACTGCCGGCCCCGATGACTTCGAAGTCGTCGAATTCCACCTCACTGAAGGCCTCTCCGAGACCTTCCGCCTCGAAGTCGACCTGAGCTGCGCCAACCCCGCCGTCGACTTCGGCCAGGTCCTCGACCGTCCGGCGCTGCTCACCCTCTGGCAAGGCGGTCAGCCCGTGCGCTATGTGCACGGCTCGGTCAGCTCGTTCCAGCAAGGCGAGACCGGCTTTCGCCGCACCCGCTACCGCGCTGTCGTCGAACCGCGCCTGGCCCGCCTGCGACTGGTCTCGGACTGGCGCATTTTCCAGACCCTCACCGTGCCCGACATCGCCACCGCGATGCTCAAGAAACACGCCCTCACCCTGGACTACGAACAGCGCATCACCAATGCTCATGAAACCCGGGAATACTGCGTGCAGGCCGGCGATACCGACTACCACTTCGTCGAGCGCATCATGCGCGAGGAAGGCTTTTTCTACGGCTTTCTGCACCACGCCGAAGGCCACCGCCTGGTCCATTGCGACCGACTATGGATCTTCGGCAAGCAGCCCGGCCAGCCGGTCGAGTACAACCCCAAGCCCGGCGGCGACCGGCCGGGCCCGGCGCTGCACAACTTCACCTACACCGAAAACGTGCGCAGCGCCCGCCAGACCCAGCGCGACTACAGCTTCAAGAACCCGCTGTACAACCAGCAGACCCGGCGCGAAGCCACCGACCTGGCGCACCAGGCCAAGAGCTACGAACGCTACGACTATCCCGGCCGCTACAAGGGCGAAGTGGGCGAGGCCTTCACCCGTGATCGCCTGCGCGGACTGCGCGGCGAGGCCTGTCAGGTCATCACCGAGGGTGACGATGCGCGCCTGGTGCCGGGCATCTACTTCGACCTCGTTGGCCACCCGCGTGAAGACCTGAATCGCGGCTGGCGCCCAATACGTCTGGAGCACCACGGCAAGCAATACGTCAGCCAGGGCGAGGACAGCGCCGACGCCACCCAGGGCACCCACTACAACTGCGTCGCCATCCTGGTGCCGGACGATGCCGAATGGCGCGCCGAGGCATTGCCCAAACCGCGCATCGATGGGCCGCAGCCGGCGAAAGTGGTCGGTCCGCCGGGTGAAGAAATCTACTGCGACGAATTCGGCCGGGTGAAGGTGCAGTTCCCGTGGGACCGCGAGGGTAACGAGGACGAGCACAGCTCCTGCTGGATCCGCGTGTCGCAGAACATCGCCGGCGCACTTTGGGGCCATATGGCGATTCCGCGTATTGGTCAGGAAGTGATCGTCAGCAACTTCGACGGAGACCCGGACCAACCGGTTATCACCGGCCGGGGCTTCAATGCCCTGCAGCGTCCGCCCTACGAATTGCCGGCACACAAAACGCGCATGACCCTCAAGAGCCAGACCCACAAGGGCGACGGTTTCAACGAGCTGCGTTTCGAGGATGAAGCGGGGCAGGAAGAGGTGTTCATCCATGCCCAGAAGGACCAGAACAATGTGGTCAAGAATGACGAAACCACCTTTGTCGGGCATGACCGCAGTGAAGACATTCAAAACGATGAGCGTCTCAAGGTCGGACATGATCGCCATGACGCCATAGCCAATGATGACCGTGCAGACATCGGACGCGATCAACTCACCACCGTTGGCAACGACCAGACAGTGGTCATCAAGCGTACCCAGCAGATTTCGATAACCCAGGATCGAATCGAAGAAATCGGCAACAGCCGGGTCGACACGATTGCCGCCAACCACACCGCCAGCGTTGGTGGCCATGTCGAGTTGACGATTCAGGGATACCACCAATTGCAGGCTGCACAGGCCATCCGCAATCACACGAAAGAATACGAATGTTCCGCGGACACGATTCGCTGGAGCACGCCAGGCGGCGTGCTCACGCTTGATGCCGGTGGTCTCCGGTTCAATGGGGCAGCGGTCATTTACAAGGCCGACGCTATCGATCTGGTCAACTCCGGTGGGGGCTCTGCGAATGATCTGGTGGGACTCGCGAACACAGGCGAACCGATCTGCGTCGGTTGCTGGCTGAAGGCGGCCTCCGAGCATCAAGCATTGGTGAAGCTATGAACACAGTGGAAGACCAAATCCTGAACCAGCTCGATGCGCTTGGGCCGACAGCACATCTTCTGGCCGTATGCGACATCGCGGGACTCGATGGGGAATTGCGCGACGCCGTGCATGAGCGTTTTGCGGGAAACGCCTTGCCCTTGCTGCAAGAGCCGGCCTTGCACGCGTTACACCCTCACAGTCCACTGTTATTAAAGGCCGCATCCGCCGACAGCAAAGGACACACCGTGCTGGCCGGAGCCTTCACTGGCAGGCTGCGCAACGCACTGCACGGTTGGATAATCAGCACCGTTGCTCCCGAGCGTCTCGTCGAACACCTAGCACAAGCTCTCGTGGCCCGCGGCCCGGATGGCGCCGCCTATCTGTTGCGTTACTACGACCCTTGGGTGTTGGCAGTGCTCTATCAGCAAGCTCCGCCGCACTGGTGGCGCGAGCTCATCACGCCGATTGCCTCATGGTGGATTCCCAAGTCCGACACCAAAATTCAGCTCTGGGCCCGGATCTCCGGCTTGGGCGCGGCCCATGCCAAGCCGCTGTCGCCATTGATGATCGACCAGCCACTCTGGCAGGCCCTGACGGGTGATCCGCTGCCTCATCGCCTGTTGCGCACGGTGGAGACCCAGGCTCCGGATCTGCTCGACAGCCCCTGCCGGGGCGTGCGGTTGGCACGCGTCGAAGCGCTGGTGAACAGCGCACGCGAGGCCGGGTTGTCCACGCACGACGATCTTCACGACTACGTCTTCCTTTCCCTGACTAAAGGTGCGGCAAGCCTGGCGGCCGACCGCAATTGGCTGTTCGCCATGCGCGCGGTGGTTGCGGGTAAAGGTCGTCTTGGCGATCTGTACCTCGCTTCTTGCCACCCGCAGGCGTAGTCAAACAAACGAGAGCACTCCCCATGTCCAAGCCTTCCCGCTCCTTGAGCGACCTGCTCACCATCAGCCGCGAGGCCTCCAACCGAAACAGCAGCAATGAGCCTGACGGTCCTTGTGTCAGTTGCAAGCGCACCCTCACGATCTTGCCACTGCGCTACAGCGTGATGTCCGGCCTGGACCGGACCATCGTCGAAAAGCTGGCTCCGATGCTACCCCCTCACCTGGGCAAGCGCCTGGCGCCCTCGCTTGCTCACAGCCGCTACGCCATACGCAGCGTGCGCGAGGGCTACGTCTACGTGTTGGTCAAACGCACGGGCAAGGACTACGTGTGCGAAGCCACCTACCGGGCGCACGACAGCGGTTTGCTGGAGCCCGTGCTGCCCCTCTATCCAGGCACTCCGGTGGGTGGTGTCCTGGCGCTGGGAGGATGGACCCTGACCGTAGCGGATCCGGAAGATGTGGACGAAGCGCGGCTGTTGTTCACACCGGATCCACTCAGTGCCGACATGCTCGAGCGTCACCTGAGCAGCAACCGCTACCGTGACCGCCTGCAGAAGTTTGACCTGCGCACGCTCGCCAACAGTTGTGGAGTGTTCGACGACGTCATTACCCCGTCGCATGTCGACAGCCTCGTTGCGGAGTTCCTGGCCGTCGATGATGCCGCCGCGAGGGCCATGCTGGAGAAACAGGCATTTCCGCCCTTTCGCAGCGCACTTGCCCCTGGAGACGTACCCAGGGACATGGATTCCATCTACCGCAACGCGCTGGAGCGCTTGATGGACGGCGGCGGTGTCGCGGTTGTCCTTGATGACCCGATTGGCATCGTTCAGGAACTGAATGCCTGGCGCAATGACGCCATCGAGATGAATCTGCCCTGGCTCAAGACCGTCGATGCGCAAGGCATCAGCAATGAGCGCCGCTATGTGGTGGCCGAGGCGCTGGACGACGTGAAGATGGCCATGCAACTGGGGTATGTCGAGAAGGCCGTCGAGAAGGCTGCTCGCCAGGACCGGGACGCCAAGGGCCGCGCCATGATGCACCAGGCCCGTTTCGGGACCAATTATGCAACGCTGGAAAGACGCGAGCCGTATGACTCGGAGCGCGTAAGAAGCCAGGCCGAGTCCGAAAAAGAGTCGGCCTTCAAGCCGTACCAGGACAGGCTGGACTGGAAAGCCAAGGAGCGGATTCAGGCCGAGTTTGCCAGGGTCGATCGCAAGGCCCAGGAGGAAATGGACAGACGCGGGGACGACCATCTCGCCTGGCTGGACAGCGAGATGCTGGAACACGCGCTCGACGTCTACGATCGTCATCAACCGGTCTGGGGGCAGGCGTTCGCGAGCCAGATTGCCTTGTGCCTGCTCGGCATGAATGCAAGCAGCAAGGGCGCAGCGAAACTGGCGTCGTGGTGGTCGGACACCGACATCAGCAAACGCAATCTGGCCTGGCGTGCCTTGACGCGTAATAACATCGACATCGCAAGGGAAGCCCGGGCGGCATTTGCCACTGCAAAAGTCGCGGCCAACGACCTGACTGTCGATAACCTCGTCACCGAGCTGGGTGCTGCCAGTGCCTGGTTTCAGAGAGTCGTCGATCTTTTGATCAAGGTGGATGCAGCCGTTCAAATGGCGATCGTGGCTGGTGGCTCTCGCTGGTTCGATCCGCAGCGGCTCCCCCTGACGCTGTCGCTTTTCGCGTCCCTTCACGAATATATGCTGAAGCTACTACCGGTTAACGCGACGAACCGCCTGCTGTTGAGCCCGATGCTCGGTTTCGTGCATGCCATGCTGGGAGAGGTGACGACCCGTCTACGACTGAGCGAACTGGCGGCAGCCGGGCTGACGGCTAATCCCAACCGGGTTTCGGGTCAGGTGAATTCCCATATCGCCCGGGTTCGGGACTCCGTAATGCGGGAATTTCAGAACACTGGAAAGGGCATCTTTCACCAACTGCGTGGCGGCACACTGCTGGCGTTGCTCGAAGGCATCATTCTCGGCGTGAAGATCTCGAAAATGGACGAGGGTGAAAAGGAATACCTGGAGTTCAAGGCGGCACTCCTGATTACCACGGCTGCAACAGTCGAGCTGACGGCACTGGGGGTGCAAATGGTTGCGAACCGGTATGCGTCGACGGGGGTTTTGGGGCGTGGGAGTGCGGTCACGCTCGGGGGGTTGCGGTTGGTGGGGGGGAGTTTGGCGAGTGTTGGTGGGGCCATGCTTGCTTTTATTGATTTTGAAGATAGCAGTAAGGCATTTGAAAAAGATTACAACATTCTTAGTGGCGCTTACTTTGCCCGAGGCAGCGTATCGCTGGGGGTGTCCGTTCTTGCGGGGGCGGCATCCATTTCGTCTACGGGTCCGTTATTACGTTTTATCTTCGGACAAAATAGCAATTTGAAAATAATCTCAGCAATAGAAGGTCTGGCCGGCTCCAAGTACGCGCCAATAATACTTAGGCTGATTGGTATTGGCAGCATAGTTACTTTGGGGATAAGCGTGGCGATGATTTATCTATATCCTGATGACATGGAAGAGTGGTGCTGGCATAGCTGTCTCAAGAAATGGAAATCGGGTGTCTTATTGAAGCCATTCAAAGACCAGGAAACAGAGTTGCAAAAACTGTATGAAGCACTTGAGGCATTGACCTGAATGTACTGGATCGAATGGATGCTCTGGCATATCCAGACATCGCCTCATGAAAGTGAGCAATGGCAAGATAAACTTAGGAAGATTCAAGCCGCTGAGGGTATGGGAAAAGGAAGAGATAATTTCCTCGGGATTCCCTATCGGGCAAGCGAAACCCCATCTGGTGAAGGGTCGACTTATGAAATTAATGAAAGATATATTGAGCTTATTGCTGGGGAGTCACAAGAGCGCCGAGGGCTGATTACGTATATTTCTATTATTATTGGCGGTTTTTTATTTAAGCTTGTTAGTTTTGCGATTATTACAAACACTGTCTGGTTTACCGCCATTCATCCCTCGCTAAAAACCCCAGCAACTGCAGGAGGGTTTGCGCTCGGTATATTTATGCTTTTTCTGACAGGTAGTTTTTTTTACGTAACAGCCCGTTACGCACGTACTTTAATAACCCTCGAAAACTTCGTTCAACGCCGGATGCTGATCCGCTTCAATCGCGTAACGCGCCAAGTCTATCTGCACCGGCCTCGATTCGCTGGTGGCGTGACCGTTTTTGCCTGGGAGCAAGTATCTGCCGAGGCCGTGGTGGGTGAGGAGGAATCAGCCAACATAGGCAGAAAGCTCATCCTGTCGTGGGGCCCCAGCATGCCCGACCTGCCTCATCTGCATGTTGTTTTCGTCGGCAAACGCGCCGATGGCACCAGCGATATCGTCAACCTTTGGGAATTCATACGCCGCTATATGGAAGAGGGACCGCAGTCGGTGCCCGTACCGAAAAAATTGCTGAGCAAGGTGCCATGGCCGTGGCTGTCAGTAATGGCGTCCTTGAGCTTTTTCAGGCCGCTGTGGCGTGCCGGTATGCATTGGCAGGTTGCCTGCTGGGTGGCACTGACTTCTCCGGCTTTTGCGCTACATGCCGTAGGCCACTGGATATCGCTGCTGCTGTGCTGGGAGCCCCGCTGGCCGAGCATCATCCGAGAGGCCGGGCTGCCCGGAAAACCAGTTCCGCCATTATCTACCGCTGCTGACTGGCCACCGCTGCCCAAGGTGGAGCCCGCCGGGAAAAAACCACGACGTGCCCGCAGGCCCGCGAAAAGCGGTGCGCAATCGGGCGAACAAGCGTCGCAAGTGACAGGGCAGAGTATGTCTGAAGTTGCCTCCGATCTTGAGCCAGACGCTCGTCGACAAGAGCTGAAATGAGCGGAACCTTGAGCCTTCATACGGGGTTTGACGAGCTGGGAGTCGGATGGCTATTGAAACCATTCAAGGATCAGGACATGGAACTACAAAAACTCTATGAGGCTCTGGAGGAGGAGCTCTGAATGTATTGGATTGAATGGATGTTGTGGTACGTACAAACCTCTCGCCGCAACAGTGAAATGTGGCAGGAAGAAAAAGAAAAATACTTGGCTGAAAAACTAGCTGGAAAATACAAACACGAAGATGACTTGCCCGGAATTCGAGACCGGGTCAGTGAAGCTCCGTGTGCGGACGGCTCGATCTATGAGTTCAATGAAACCTACATTGAGATTATGGCAGGAGAATCACAGGAGCGGCGCGGCGTTATTACTTACCTAACAGTGTTCACTATTTATTTACTTTGCACTCTTTCTGGTGATGCGGCGTTAGACAATACGGTCTGGTTTACAGGCGTATATTACTGGGGAAAAGACGCTGCAACAGTAGGCGACTATGTGTTTGCGGCCTTCACCGGTGCTCTGACCGTCGGATGCTTTTACGTAGTAATCCGATATGCACGTATTTTCATAAATCTTGAAAACTTCGTTCAACGCCGAATGTTGATCCGTTTCAATCGGGTCACGCGTCAGGTCTATCTGCACCGGCCTCAATTCGCGGGGGGCATTACCGTTCTGGACTGGGAGAAGGTAATCGTTGACGCGGGAGTAGGCCACGAGGAAGGCGCTCACACAGGCACGAAACTCATTCTTTTATGGGAGCCTTCCACGCCCGACCACCCTTACCTCCATATGGTCTTCGTTGGCAAACGCGTCGATGGCACCAGCGATATGGTCAATCTCTGGGAATTCATTCGCCGTTATATGGAGGAAGGTCCGCAATCGGTACCCGCACCGAAGAAATTGCTCGGCAAGGTGCCATGGCCGTGGCTGTCGGTAATGGCGCCCCTGAGCTTTTTCAGGCCGCTGTGGCGTGCCGGTATGCGTTGGCAGGTCGCCTGCATTGTGGCGCTGACCTCTCCGGCTCTGGCATTGCATGCCGTGGGCCACTGGATATCGCTGCTGCTGTGCTGGGAGCCCCGCTGGCCGCGCATCATCCGAGAGGCCGGGCTGCCCGGAAAACCAGTTCCGCAACTATCTACCGCTGCTGACTGGCCACCGCTGCCCAAGGTGGAGCCCGCCGGGAAAAAACCACGACGTGCCCGCAGGCCCGCGAAAAGCGGTGCGCAATCTGGCGAACAAGCGTCGCAAGAGGCAGGGCAGAGCACGCCAGAGTCTATGTCCGGCCTTGAGCCAGATGTTCATCGCCAGGAGTTGAAATGAGCCGACCTTTCATTGTTCTCGGCGACACCAGTAGCCATGGTGGCACGGTACAGACTGCAACCACCGGTTTCACCGCCAATGGCATTGCCGTGGCAGGGCATGGCGACACACTTGAGTGCCCCCTGCACGGGAGGGTTGCCATCGAGGCGGCAGGACGCGGGATGCGAGCCAATGGCAAGACACCCGCGCGAGACAGTGACACTGCTTCTTGCGGGGCCAACCTGATCGCTTCTCAGAAAGGCATCAGGTGGCAGGGATGATGGCTCTGCTCAGCGTCGGCCAAACATCAGCGCACCCGCACTTTTCCACGCTTCATGCTGATACTTGTTCAGGGCCGCAGGCGGGGTCAGGTCATGCTTCTTGCCTTGCGCGGTGATGGTCTGCGGCGACACCAGGTGCACTTCGCAGCCGTCCAGCAACTGCAGCAGGCCTTCCATCTTGAAGGTCACCGGGCCGCCGGCGAAGTCGCCTTTCTTGCCACGCTTCTTGATCGCCACGTGGGTGATGCCGTGCTCGTTCACGAAGGCCTGGACGCGGGCGGCGAACGCTTTGACCTGGGCGGCGTCTTCGTCGTCGTCCAGGGCAATTTTCTTGGTCGCGACGGGCTGGTGCAGCGGCAGGCCGCCGTCGAGGCTGGCGACGGCCAGCAGGGCTTCGCTGCCCTTGAGTTCGATACCGCAGATTTTCATGTCGTGCTCAATCGGAAGTGGGCAGGCCGAGGGACTGCAGATACTCGGAACGGTCATCGTTGCGCTGGGCGATGCAGGTGTTTTGCGCCGCCTCGAAGGCCTTGCCGGCGGGGATGTCGTAGGTTTCGACACGGCAGTCGGCATCGCGCAGTTGCTTCCAGATTGCCTCGGCATCGTTCAGGCGCTTGCTCAGCTCGGCGATTTTCGTGGCCTTGCCCGCGTATTGCTCCTTGATGCGGTCCTGCAGGTCGGCGAAGGCCGCCTCGAGTTCACGTTCGGAACTGGTGCGGCTGAAATGCGCGCACTCGTAGTTCTGCTGATCGGTCTCGACGTTGTCGCATGGCGTGCTTTCTTCTTCGCTGGCGTGGGCGCCAACGGCAAGGGTGGCCAGCATCAGCCAGACCATCGATTTCATCTGCGGCATCCTCCCAAAGGAACATGGGCAGGGATTCTCGCTCAGCGCCACGGCAAAGAACAGCGCCTCTCCATGAAGGTTTGCAGTTGTTGATAATGATTGTCGGCTTTCATGGGTATCGCCGGCGATTATGCCGGCGACTGCTGCGATGTACGGCTGTTCAGCCGCGTGGGCATCCCTCGAGCAAACCGTTACAGGTGTGCACCGTCGATCAGAGCGCCAGCCGCGCAATGAACTGGCTGGCGTTGCCGCCGAGCTTGTCCAGCACGGCTTCGCGCACCTGGCGGTAGACCCCGGTATTGAGCACGGCCAGTTGCGCCGAGCGGTACACCTGGACTTCGTGCTGTCGGTAGGTGAAAAACAGGATTTTGTAGCGCAGCGCGTTGTGCACGAACTGCATGCAGTTCAGCAGCATCGACACGTTGCCCTCCGCCGTTTGCGAGCACGGCAGGATCTGGAACATGCCCAGCCAGCCGTGGTCGCTGTGGTGCTCGAACAGCGCCAGGGCCTGCGGCTGCTTTTTCAGCGCCGCGAAGGTCTTCTTCAGCACCGGCGCGAAGCCGGCGCCGCCCACCGCGGACTCGATGATGTCGAGGGCCACTTGATCCATGGTGAAGGCATCGTGCTTGGGCACATAGTGCTCGATCGAGCTGTTGGAGACGGTCCAGCCCAGTTTGCCCAGCCCTTCGGTATAGAAGCGGAACCACGCTTCGCGCTGCTGCGTCTTGTCGAATGCCGCGCTCGCGGCCAGTTGCATGAGCAGCGTGCTGTTGAGCACATCTTCGCGGTTCTGCGGGCTCAAGCCGGAGACAAAGGACACCACGCTGTGCCCGGCGATGTTGGCGCTGTCGGTATCGGAAATGGCGCTGGCAGGAACTGTCTCCGCTTGTCGCAGCAGTGCGTCGGTATCCGGCAGCGACAGCGAGGCGATGAAATCGAGCGTTTGGTCAGGTTGGGTCATCACGAACTCCATTGAAGTGGTCAGCGCCGCCGATACTGGCGGCAGCCCGACCCTTGCTGGCAGATGGACACCCTTCACGCCCGGCCTGCCTTTCCCGGCCGGCTCGCGACGCTTTGTCGCGCTTTGACGCTTTCGGCAATTCCCCTGTCGTTTTTGCACCGGGGCGACAATCCCCCGAGGCATATGCTGGCTCCAATAGCGCCGGCAGACGATTCGGCGCGGGAATACCAAAAAAGGGGACTGCCTGATGAGCCCGGCCGAATTACACGCAGACAGCATCGTTATCGACGGGCTGATCATCGCCAAATGGAACCGCGAACTGTTCGAGGACATGCGCAAAGGTGGCCTGACCGCGGCCAACTGCACCGTGTCGGTATGGGAAGGCTTCAAGGCCACGGTCGACCAGATCGCCGCCAGCCAGAAGCTGATCCGCGAGAACGGCGACCTGGTCATGCCGGTGCGCACCACCGCTGACATCCGCAAGGCCAAGGAACTGGGCAAGACCGGCATCCTCTTCGGCTTCCAGAACGCCCACGCATTCGAAGACCAGATCGCCTACGTCGACGTGTTCAAGCAGTTGGGCGTGGGCATCGTGCAGATGTGCTACAACACCCAGAATCTGGTCGGCACCGGCTGCTATGAGCGTGACGGCGGGCTGTCGGGCTTCGGTCGCGAGATCGTCGCCGAGATGAACCGCGTCGGCATCATGTGCGACCTGTCCCACGTCGGCTCCAAGACCAGCGAGGAAGTCATCCTCGAATCGAAAAAACCGGTCTGCTATTCCCACTGCCTGCCTTCGGGCCTCAAGGAACACCCGCGCAACAAGTCCGACGCAGAACTGAAGTTCATCGCCGACCACGGCGGCTTCGTCGGCGTGACCATGTTCGCGCCCTTCCTGGCCAAGGGCATCGACTCGACCATCGACGACTACGCCGAAGCCATCGAATACACCATGAACATCGTCGGTGAAGACGCCATCGGCATCGGCACCGACTTCACCCAGGGCCACGGCCAGGACTTCTTCGAGTACCTGACCCACGACAAGGGCTACGCCCGTCGCCTGACCAACTTCGGCAAGATCATCAACCCGCTGGGCATCCGCACCGTGGGCGAGTTCCCCAACCTCACCGAGACCCTGCTCAAGCGCGGCCATTCCGAGCGCGTGGTGCGCAAGATCATGGGCGAAAACTGGGTCAATGTCCTCAAGGACGTCTGGGGCGAGTGAATACCTCTGGAGTCTCGCGAGCACGCCGATAGCTGCGTCAGGTCCTCACGATAAGCTCGCCGTACCTCGGTACTGTCTCGCTTCTCGTTCCGGTCCTTCCTTGCTCTCGACGCGCTCGCAAGCCTCCAAAGGCATTCACAGCGGCTTTTTATCAAAAAGCAAAGCCAAAGCGGCTTTGCAGCTCGAATACCTAATTTTCTGGAGTTGAGTTTCCATGGCCAAGATCGCCCCGCAATTGCCAATCGAAGTCGACAGCGAGACCGGTGTCTGGACCAGCGACGCCCTGCCGATGCTCTACGTGCCACGGCATTTCTTCGTCAACAACCACATGGGCATCGAGGAAGTGCTGGGCGCTGATGCCTACGCCGAGATCCTCTACAAGGCCGGCTACAAGTCCGCCTGGCACTGGTGCGAGAAAGAAGCCGAATGCCACGGCCTGGAAGGCGTGGCGGTGTTCGAGCACTACATGAAGCGCCTGTCCCAGCGCGGCTGGGGCCTGTTCAAGATCCAGGACATCGACCTGGAAACAGGCACCGCCAGCGTCAAGCTCGAACACTCCGCGTTCGTCTACGTCTACGGCAAGGTCGGGCGCAAGGTCGACTACATGTTCACCGGCTGGTTCGCCGGGGCCATGGACCAGATCCTCGCCGCCCGCGGCAGTTCGATCCGCACCGTCGCCGAGCAGGTCTACGGCGGTTCTGAAGAAGGCCACGACGACGGCCTGTTCATCGTCAAGCCGTTGTAAGTCGGGGAGTCCGCGCCATGGCATTCGAAGCTATGTTCCAGCCGATCCAGATCGGCAAACTGACCATCCGCAACCGTGTGCTCAGCACCGCGCACGCCGAGGTGTATGCCACAGACGGCGGCATGACCACCGACCGCTATGTGAAGTACTACGAAGAGAAGGCCAAGGGCGGCATCGGCATGGCCATTTGCGGTGGGTCTTCAGTGGTCGCCATCGACAGCCCGCAGGAATGGTGGGCGTCGGTGAACCTGTCCACCGACCGCATCATCCCGCACTTCCAGAACCTCGCCGACGCCATGCACAAGCATGGCGCCAAGATCATGATCCAGATTACCCACATGGGCCGTCGCTCGCGGTGGGACGGCTTCAACTGGCCGACCCTGATGTCGCCGTCGGGCATCCGCGAACCGGTGCACCGCGCCACCTGCAAGACCATCGAGCCAGAGGAAATCTGGCGGGTGATCGGCAACTACGCGCAAGCGGCGCGCCGCGCGAAGGCCGGCGGCCTCGACGGCGTGGAGCTGTCGGCGGTGCACCAGCACATGATCGACCAGTTCTGGAGCCCGCGCGTCAACAAGCGCACCGACGAATGGGGCGGCAGCTTCGAAGGCCGGATGAAGTTCGGCCTGGAAGTGCTCAAGGCCGTTCGCGCCGAGGTTGGCCCGGATTTCTGCGTCGGCATGCGTATCTGCGGTGACGAATTCCACCCCGATGGCCTCAGCCACGAGGACATGAAGCAGATCGCCCAGTACTACGACGCCACCGGTATGGTGGACTTCTTCGGCGTGATCGGCTCGGGCTGCGACACCCACAACACCCTGGCCAACGTCATCCCGAACATGAGTTATCCACCGGAGCCGTTCCTGCACCTGGCGGCGGGCATCAAGGAGGTGGTGAAAGTCCCGGTGCTGCACGCGCAGAACATCAAGGACCCGAACCAGGCCACGCGCATCCTCGAAGGCGGTTACGTCGACATGGTCGGCATGACCCGCGCGCACATCGCCGACCCGCACCTGATCGCCAAGATCAAGATGGGCCAGATCGACCAGATCAAACAGTGCGTCGGTGCCAACTACTGCATCGACCGCCAGTACCAGGGCCTGGATGTGCTGTGCATCCAGAACGCCGCGACCTCCCGCGAATACATGGGCGTGCCGCACATCATCGAGAAATCCACCGGGGCGAAACGCAAGGTGGTGATCGTCGGTGCCGGCCCGGCGGGCATGGAAGCGGCGCGGGTTGCCGCCGAGCGTGGCCACGACGTGACCCTGTTCGAGAAAAAAGACCAGATCGGCGGGCAGATCACCACTGCCTCCAAGGCGCCGCAGCGTGACCAGATCGCCGGCATCACCCGCTGGTATCAACTGGAACTGGCGCGGCTGAAAGTCGACCTGCGCCTGGGCACCGCGGCGGATGCCGACACCATCATGGACCTGCGCCCGGACATCGTGGTGCTGGCGGTGGGCGGCCATCCTTTCGTCGAGCAGAACGAGCACTGGGGCGCCGCCGAAGGTCTGGTGGTCAGCAGTTGGGACGTGCTCGACGGCAAGGTCGCGCCGGGCAAGAACGTGCTGGTCTACGACACCATTTGCGAGTTCACCGGCATGTCGGTGGCCGACTTCCTCGCCGACAAAGGCAGCCAGGTCGAGATCGTCACCGACGACATCAAGCCGGGCGTGGCGATCGGCGGAACCTCGTTCCCCACCTACTACCGCAGCATGTACCCCAAGGAAGTGATCATGACCGGCGACCTGATGCTGGAAAAGGTCTACCGCGAGGGCGACAAGCTGGTGGCGGTCCTGGAGAACGAATACACCGGCGCCAAGGAAGAGCGGGTGGTCGACCAGGTGGTGATCGAGAACGGCGTGCGGCCTGACGAGGCGCTGTATTACGGGCTGAAAGAGGGTTCGCGGAACAAGGGCCAGATCGACGTCGAAGCCCTGTTCGCCATCCAGCCGCAGCCGATCCTCAGCCAGCCGGGCGAAGGCTATTTGCTGTACCGCATCGGCGACTGTGTGGCCCAGCGCAATACCCATGCGGCGATCTATGACGCCTTGCGGCTCTGCAAGGACTTCTGATCGGGCGCGGGAGCGGGCTGTTCGGGGGCCGCGTTGCGGCCCATCGCGAGCAAGCTCGCTCCTACAGATAATCGGTGCGCCGCAGTTCTTGCAGGAGCGAGCTTGCTCGCGATGAGGCCGGCCCCATGCAACCACTCCAGTGGGAGCTTCCCATGCTGAACGTTCTTCTTCCCATCCTGCTGTTCGCCGCGCTCGGCCTGGCCGTGCTCGGCGCCGTGCGGCGGGTGCGCATGTGGCGCCAGGGGCGACCGTCGCAGGTCAACCTGCTGGCCGGCCTGCTGGCCATGCCGCGGCGTTATCTGGTCGATCTCCACCATGTGGTGGAACGCGACAAGTACATGTCGAAAACCCACGTGGCTACCGCCGGCGGCTTTGTCCTGTCCGCCGTGCTGGCCATCGTCGTGCACGGTTTCGGCCTGCATAACCGCATCCTCGGCTACGCGCTGCTGGCCGCCACCGTGGTGATGTTCTGCGGTGCGCTGTTCGTCTTCAAACGCCGGCTCAACCCGCCCGCGCGTCTGTCGAAAGGCCCGTGGATGCGCCTGCCGAAAAGCCTGCTGGTGTTCTCCACCACCTTCTTCATCGCCACCCTGCCGGTGGCCGGCATCCTGCCGGAAGGCTTCGGCGGCTGGTTCGTCGTTGCCCTGCTCGGGCTGGGCGTGGTCTGGGGCGTGTCCGAGCTGTTCTTCGGCATGACCTGGGGCGGGCCGATGAAACACGCCTTCGCCGGCGCCCTGCACCTGGCCTGGCACCGCCGCGCCGAACGCTTCGGCGGCGGTCGCTCCACCGGCCTCAAGCCGTTGGACCTGGAAGACCGCAGCGCGCCGCTCGGCGTGGAAAAACCCAAGGACTTCACCTGGAACCAGTTGCTCGGCTTCGACGCTTGCGTGCAATGCGGCAAGTGCGAGGCCATGTGCCCGGCCTTCGCCGCCGGCCAGCCGCTGAACCCGAAAAAGCTCATCCAGGACATGGTCATCGGCCTGGCCGGTGGCACCGACGCGCAGTTCGCCGGCAGCCCTTATCCGGGCAAACCCATCGGCGAGCACGGCGGCAACCCGCACCAGCCGATCGTCAACGGCCTGGTGGACGCCGAGACGCTGTGGTCCTGCACCACCTGCCGCGCCTGCGTCGAGGAATGCCCGATGATGATCGAGCACGTCGATGCCATCGTCGACATGCGCCGCCACCTGACCCTGGAAAAAGGCGCCACGCCGAACAAGGGCGCCGAAGTGCTGGACAACCTGATCGCCACCGACAACCCCGGCGGCTTCAACCCCGGCGGGCGGATGAACTGGGCCGCCGACCTCAACCTCACGCTGCTGTCCGAGGTGAAGAGCACCGACGTGCTGTTCTGGGTCGGCGACGGCGCCTTCGACATGCGCAACCAGCGCACCCTGCGCGCGCTGGTCAAGGTGCTCAAGGCCGCCAACGTGGACTTCGCCGTGCTCGGCCTGGAAGAGCGCGACAGCGGTGACGTGGCCCGCCGCCTGGGCGACGAGGCGACCTTCCAGCAACTGGCCAGACGCAATATCCAGACGATGGGCAAGTACCGTTTCCAGCGCATCGTCACCTGCGACCCACATAGCTTCCATGTGCTGAAAAACGAATACGGCGCGTTCGGCGGCGACTATCAGGTGCAGCACCACAGCACCTACATCGCCGAACTGCTCGCCGCCGGCAAACTCAATCTCGATGCGCACAAGGGCGGCAGCGTGACGTATCACGACCCGTGCTACCTCGGCCGCTACAACGGCGAATACGAGGCGCCGCGCCAGGTGCTGCGCGCCCTCGGCATCGAGGTCAAGGAAATGGAACGTTCCGGCTTCCGCTCGCGCTGCTGCGGCGGCGGCGGCGGCGCGCCGATTACCGACATTCCCGGCAAACAGCGGATCCCCGACATGCGCATGGACGACATCCGCGAGACCGGCGCTGAAGTGGTGGCGGTGGGTTGTCCACAATGCACCGCGATGCTCGAAGGCGTGGTCGAGCCCCGTCCGCTGATCAAGGACCTGGCCGAACTGGTGGCCGACGCCCTGGTGGAAACCGAGGCGCCGAGCAAACCGGCGGTGAACAAACGTGAACCCGCGGAGGTGCACTGATGAGCGACATTATCCGCCGCGACCCCCGCGCCGAATGGATCGCCCGTAACCGCCTGCACCCGCTGCACGCGGCCATGCAGGTGCAACAGACCACCTGGATGGGGCCCAACGGCGTCATCCGCAAGAATCCCCATGCGCTGGGCTTTATCGGCCCCAACGGTCTCAAGCGGATCGACCGCAGCGGCGCCCAGCAGGGCGGCACCAGCGGCAAGCGCAGCGCCGCCGCCGCAGTGCAGTTGCCGCTGCACCAGGTGCCGGCGCCGGCGTTCTACATCGCCGTGGTCCCGGACATGGTTGGCGGTCGCCTGAGCAGCCACGACCGCGACTTGCTCGGCCTGGCCCACAGCCTCGCCGGCAGCGACGGCGCGGTGCTGGCGGTGGTGTTCGGCGAGCACAAGGAGAGCAACTTCACCGGCAACGGCGTCGATCGCCTGCTGGTCATCGACGGCGACGAATTCCAGGGTTATGCACCGGAGCAACGAATCCAGGGCCTGCGGGCTGTGGATAACCAGCTCGGCCCTCGGCATTGGCTGCTGCCGGACAGCCGCACCGGCGGCGGCGAACTGGGCCGGCGCTTTGCCGCGGCCCTGGGCGAACGCCCGGCCACGCGGGTCTGGCAGGTCAAGGACGGCGTGTGCAGCGGCCGCGCCGGTGCCGGCCAGCAGGACCTGGTGCGTACGCTGCCGCGGTTGATCCTGGCGTCGGCCGAATGCGCGGAGCCGGTCAGCGAAACCCGTCACGAAGCCCTGCCGGTGGAGTTGTCCACAGGCGTGGCGCGCAGCCTTTCTCGCATCGAAGACCTCGGCCCGGTAGCCGTGGACCCGGCGGCGATTGCCATGGCCGAAGCCGAATTCATCGTTTCGGGCGGCAATGGCGTCAAGGACTGGGCGCTGTTCCACCGTGCCACGGTCGCACTCGGCGCCACCGAAGGCGCCTCGCGGGTGGCGGTGGACGACGGCTTCATGCCGCGCAACCGCCAGGTCGGCGCCACCGGCACCTGGGTCACCGCGCGGGTTTATGTGGCGGTGGGCATTTCCGGGGCGATCCAGCACCTGCAAGGCATCGGCGCTTGCGACAAGGTGGTGGCCATCAACATGGACCCGGGCTGCGACATGATCAAACGTGCCGATCTATCAGTGATAGGCGACAGCGCGGCAATCCTCCAGGCGCTGATCGAGGCTGTGGAAAACTTCCGCAACGGCGCGCAACGCGACGCGGCATAAGGGCAGGGGACAGTTATGAACACGAAGGTCATCAGCCTGGTTTCGGTCGGCGCCCACCCCCTCTCGGGACGCAGCCGCCGCGCCGAACAGGACGCCCGCGCCGTGGAACTGGGTCTGCAACTGGCAGGCGAAGGGCTGCAGGTGCTGCACGCCGGCGACCCGCACGAAGACGCCTTGCGCGCCTATCTCGGCATGGGCCTGGCGCACCTGGATGTGCTCGAACAGCCCGCCGGCACCGATGTGCTCGGCGTGTTGGGCGATTACTTGCGCGATGCCGGTGCACAACTGGTGCTGACCGGCAGTCAGGCGGAAACCGGCGAAGGTTCGGGCATGCTCCCGTACCTGTTGGCTGAGCGCCTGGGCTGGCCGCTGGTGGTGGGCCTGGCCGAGGTGGAATCCATCGACAACGGCACCGCCCAGGTGCTGCAGGCGCTGCCGCGTGGTCAGCGGCGCCGGCTCAAAGTGCGCCTGCCGTTTCTCGCCTCTGTGGATAACGCCGCGCCGAAACCCCGGCAGACTGCATTCGGCCCGGCTCGGCGGGGTGTGTTGGCGGCGCGTGAAGTGGCGATTGTCGAGGACGAACTGCTCGCCAGTGCCGAACTGCAACCGGCCAAACCCCGGCCCAAGCGGCTCAAGGTGATCAAGGCGAAGAGCGGCGCCGACCGCATGAAAGCCGCGACGGCCAAGGCCAGCGGCGGTGGCGGGCAGGTGCTCAAGGATGTCAGCCCGCAGGCGGGGGCCGAGGCGATCATCAAGTTGTTGGTGGAGGAGGGCGTGCTGCGCTGACGGGTTGTGCACAGAGACTGTTGGCCTGGCTGTGGATAAAGTGTTTGCTATCGGCTGGAGGCCTTGCTGGGTGGGGCTTTCAGAGTTTTGATCGAATTTTGATCAATTTTCTGCTGCGGGCAGGCAGTGCGCGATCGCGAGCAAGCTCGCTCCTACAATGCCCTGTAGGAGCGAGCTTGCTCGCGATTCGGCCCCCCCCAAAAAATACGTGGGTGGTACGTCTCGGCCCTGTTGAATCCTCTCGCAGACAAAAACCAGCACTTGCCCACAATCCTTGTTAGCGCCTCTGTGGATAAACTGTTCCGTATCAAGATAAATTCTTTAAATACAATAACTTGTCGTTTTTGATCAAAAAACAACCAAACCCCGCCTTTCACTCTCCGAATCCCCGTTAAAGCCCCAAAAACCGCAGCGTTGGTGAGTTATCCACTCCTGCTCCTCAGGCGGGAAAAGTTCCACACAATCTCTGTTGGCCTGCTTGTGGATAAGGTGTTCGCCAACCGCTACACGCCTTGAATTCAAAGGCTTGTAGCGTTTTGATCAAAAAACGACCAAATCACGCCTGTGAACAAAATCCAGCACAAACGCAGTTTTCCACAGCGGTTGCCCACAATTGCTGTGGGTCGTCCTGTGGATAAAGTGTTTGCGAAGGGCGTTCTTCCTAATGAATACGGGTGTTTTTCGTGGGTGTTCAAAAAACAACCAGCGAATGCGGGGCTGCTACCTGATAGATCTGTCAGTAGCGGCGCAATCGTGGATGGGGTTAGCGTGGCGCCATAGGGTTCAACGGCGTCGGGGATCTTGTCATGGCTGTCCATAAAACCGCTCAAACGTGCTTGCTGGCAACCGATGCCAAACAAACACCCCTCGCCGAATTCGCTGGCGCGGCACTCCAGCGTGTGAGCTACAGCCCCTATGGCCATCAGAGCGCCAGCGCGCCGCTGGCAAGCCGTACCGGCTTCAATGGTCAGCTCAGGGAGCCGCAGGGCTGGTATCACCTGGGCAACGGGCACCGGATTTACAACCCGGTGCTGAGGCGTTTTCACAGCCCTGACCATTTGAGCCCATTCAGCGACGGTGGATTGAACCTTTATAGCTATTGCCTCGGCGACCCGATCAACTACACCGACCCCACCGGGCGGGCCGTGAACTGGCTGGGAAGAAACCCGTTCCACAGCCTGTTATTGAACGTGAGCTTGCTGGTGGCCAACGTCGTGGCCTCTGTCCTCGTGCCACCTGCCGGCCTCACCTTGTGGTCAGCGCGTCTCAGTATGGTCGGGGCGACAACGGGTATCGTGGGGGCCAGTATGCAGATGGGCGGAGCTGAAGCGGGCAAAGCGGTCTCGATTGTCGGCACCTTCGTGTCGATGGCAGGGGTTGCCATGCGCGCGGGGCTTGGTGTTCAAACGCTTTACCAGACCCGTGCCACTCTACGGCCGGATCTTGGCAATCGACTGAAAAACATGTTCTTGGGGGGTTACAAGGCGCCTCCTGCTCCTTCGGTGGTTCAGCCGGTTGCCTCACCACCAGCCTCACCCCCCATCTCACCCGGTTCGGCTATCAGTCGCCCCCTTTCTCCCGGCTCGTTCAATTCGCTTTCGAGCCATGCAAGCACGGTGAAGCACGCGCCGGTCACGCCGTCGGATGTAAGCCCTGGCAGCTTTACCTCTAACGGATTGTCAGAGACGACCTCCTCAATCAGGACGAGTATCCGCACATGGGTAATCTAGATTTTGATTTGCGCCGGACTCTCCTTCTTGCCGTTGACCGTAGTCAAAGCGTATTGGCCGAAAGAGCGCCCGACGGCACCCGCCGCATTGCTTACAGCCCTTATGGCAGCCAGCAGGCAGGCGTTCAGGCGCGATCGCACCTCGGTTTCAACGGCGAACTGCGGGAGCGACCACAAGGCTGGTATCACCTGGGCAATGGCCACCGGATCTACAACCCGGTGTTGATGCGCTTTCACAGCCCGGACCGGCTCAGCCCGTTTGCCGAGGGTGGTTTGAATCCGTATGCCTATTGCCTTGGCGATCCGGTGAATTACGTCGATCCGACCGGCCGTGCCGCTAGCTGGGAGCACGTTCTGACGGGCGTGACCATCGCGATGGGGTTGGTGCTGGGGGCTAAAGCGGTGTTCCTCCCGAAGATCGCGAAGATGGCGACCAAGAGAAAGATTGACCGGTTGATGAGGTACTTCACGGCCAAGCCGCCGATTCTCGGTTCTTCCCTGGGCGGCCTTGACCGCATCAATGCCTTGATCGGGATCGGCGGTGCGCCTCTGGGCTTTACAGGGGTCGGTCTGGGTTCAAATGAACACCCTTCGGAGGGCATGCAAGCGCTCTCGACAGCGCTCATGAGCGTCAGCGCTGTCCTGGGCGTGCAACAGATCCTCGGGCGGGCGCTGGTGCAGCTCTATCCGGTCGTTCCCCAGTCGCCAGGCCTGGCGACGGCAGCCAGGTGGATTCATGGCAAGCACAAAGTGGAGGCGGCTAAAGGTGGCAATGCGGTACGTGCAATAGCGGAAGGAGTAACGGTCTCTGGACCGAGGGGGACAAGACGTTCCGGTAAGGCTGCTCCCCCCCCAGTGTGAGCACCACGCCGTTACCCCCTCTCCCAGAGCCATTTAACCGTAATGGCACTTATCGCCAGGCCAGGCGCGGTCGTGACCGCGAAGTGAGCGAAGATACAAGGCTGTGACAAGGGCCATGCCTCGATGGTGACCGAAGACACCGCGGGGCCAGCCCTCGTCGTTCCCGTGTTACACCGAAACATCCTTCAAATAAGGCGCCGGCTCAGCCCCCAGGTTTGCCAGCACGCGCTGGCTGTACCAGTCGATGAAGTTCACCACGCCAAACTCGTAGGTCTTCGAGTACGGCCCTGGCTGGTAGGCGGTGGAGTTGATGCCGCGCTGGTTTTCTTCGGCCAGGCGACGGTCCTGGTCGTTGGTGGCGTCCCACACTTCGCGCATGCGTTGCGGGTCGTAGTCCACGCCCTCGACGGCGTCCTTGTGCACCAGCCACTTGGTGGTGACCTTGGTTTCCTGGGCGCTGATCGGCCACACGGTGAAAACGATCATGTGATCGCCCATGCAGTGGTTCCACGAATGCGGCAGGTGCAGGATGCGCATCGAGCCGAGGTCGGGGTTCTGGATGCGGCCCATGAGTTTCTGGCAGGCCTGCTTGCCGTCCATCGTCATGGACACGGTGCCTTTGAGCAGCGGCATGCGCACGATGCGGTTACGCAGGCCATGGCTCTTGTGCAGGTACGGAATTTTCTCGGCGTCCCAGGCGGCGGCGGAAGCGGCTACGTGGTCCTTGAACGACTGGGTGGCACGCGGGTCGTTGGTGTCGTCCCACTCCAGCAGGGTGTTGAGCAGTTCCGGGTGCGAACCGCTGCAGTGGTAGCACTCGCGGTTGTTCTCCAGCACCAGTTTCCAGTTGGCCTTTTCCATCAGGGTGGTCTGCACCGCCACCTTGGTGTTCTCCATGTCGTACGGTTCCATGTAGTGCGCCAGGGTGGCGAGGAACTCGTCGATGGCCGGCGGGTTTTGCGCCAAGCTGATGAAGATGTAGCCGCCGGCGACCTTCACATGCACCGGCTTGAGCCCGTACTGCTTCATGTCGAAGTCGGCGCCCATCTCGGTGCCGGCGAACAGCAGGCGGCCGTCCAGCTCATAAGTCCACTGGTGGTACGGGCAGACCAGCTTCGCCACCTTGCCCTTTTCACTGGTGCACAGGCGCGAGCCGCGGTGCCGGCAGACGTTGTGGAAAGCGTGGACCTGACCCTCGGCACCGCGCACCACCATGATCGGGTTCTTGCCGATTTCCAGGGTGAGGAAGTTGCCCTTGGCCGGAATCTCGCAGGTCATGCCGGCGATCAGCCATTCCTTGTGGAAGATCTCCTGCATGTCGATCTGGAACACGCGCTCGTCGGTATAGAACGGTTGTGGCAGAGAGTAGGTGCGCTCGCGTTTCTGCAGCATCTCGGCGGTGGCCTTGCGTGCGGGTTCCAGCGGGTCGCCCAGGCTCAGGGTGGTGGTAGCGTCCATCGTGTCGGTCCTCATGGCCTGTTCGGCCGGCGAAAGTGGCTAATCGTTGTTATGCGACGCAAGGCAATGACGGCGGGATCATTTGCGACGGAGTGTGCGTCCGGGCACGCCACGAACCATATCCATGGGCGACATGGCCGAATCCGTTTCCGACGAGCAAGCCCTTGCCGCTGGGGGCTGGTCGCGATAAGCACGCCGATGTCGTGAATGGGTAAGTGGGACGCTCGCGGCTTGCGCATTATCTTCGCCATAGAGCCGCAGTCGGCCGTGGAGACGAAGAGCATGTCCAATCCCTTTCTGAATCCGGTGACCACCCAGACCTGGGCCAACGGTCGCCATATCGTGCGTTGCGTCAAAGTGATCCAGGAAACCTGGGACGTACGCACCTTCTGCTTCATGGCCGACCAGCCGATCATGTTCTTCTTCAAGCCGGGCCAGTTCGTCACCCTGGAGCTGGAAATCGAAGGCCAGCCGGTGATGCGTTCCTACACCATCTCCAGCTCGCCGTCGGTGCCCTACAGTTTCTCGGTCACCATCAAGCGCGTGCCCGGCGGCAAGGTTTCCAACTACCTGCACGACACCCTGCACGAAGGCCAGGAGCTGGCGGTGCACGGGCCGGTCGGGCTGTTCAACGCCATCGACTTCCCCAGCCCGAAAGTGCTCTACCTCAGCGGCGGCGTCGGCATCACCCCGGTGATGTCCATGGCCCGCTGGTTCTACGACACCAACGCCAATGTCGACATGGTTTTCGTCCACAGCGCCCGTTCGCCGAAAGACATCATTTACCACCGCGAGCTGGAGCACATGGCGTCGCGGATCGACAACTTCAGCCTGCACATCATTTGCGAGAAGCATGGCCTGGGCGAACCCTGGGCCGGCTATCGCGGCTACCTGAACCACAAGCTGATGGAACTGATCGCCCCGGACTTCATGGAGCGCGAAATCTTCTGCTGCGGCCCGACGCCATACATGACCGCGGTCAAGCGCCTGCTTGAAGCCGCCGGCTACGACATGCGCCGGTATCACGAGGAATCGTTCGGCGCGACCCCGCCGGAAGCCAAGGCCGACGCGGTGGAGCATGCCGAACAGGCCGCCGAAGCGGCGGAAGAGGTGGAAGCCAGCGACCTGCACCTGGTGGAGTTCACCGCCACCGGCAAGAGCAGCCGCATCGCCCCCGGCGAGACGGTGCACGCCGCCGCGGCGAAAGTCGGGTTGATGATTCCCAAGGCCTGCGGCATGGGCATCTGCGGCACCTGCAAGGTGCTCAAGCTGGGCGGCGAAGTGGAGATGGAGCATAACGGCGGCATCACCGACGAGGACGTGGCCGAGGGCTACATCCTGTCGTGCTGCAGCGTGCCGAAAGGGGATGTGCGGATCGAGTATTGAGGTCCGGCGTCACGAATGGAGCTGGCGCTCGATCCACAACGCCAGCAACGCAAAGCCCGCGAGCGCCAGCCCGCGGGCTTTTTCATTCAAGCGCCAACTCGCCAGCACCGCGTAGGAATGGGTCGCCATGGAAGCGACCATCGCCAGCGCACCCAGCAGCACCGCCAGGCTGCCCAGTCCCGGATAGAACCGCTCGCCCACCAGGCGCAGGCTGACCACGGTATCCACCGCCGGAATGGCCGAGGCCATCAGCGCGCCCAGCGACATCAGCCAGAGCCCCGGCAGTGCGATGCCGAGGTAATGCGGCGTGCCTTTGCTGGCGAGCGGCGTGAGGCTGATCTGCCAGAGCGCCGCCGCTACCGCCTGAATCGCGAACGCCGACCAGGAGAACTGCAACTGACGCTGCGCCGTGTCCGCTTCCAGCAACAACACCGCGCCCATCGTCAGCAGGCCGAACACCAACGCCAGCAACGGCGCGAGGACGGCCTGCACGCGGTACAGCAACCCCGGGCCGATAAACCCGATCAGCGTCGCCAGCATCAATGCCATGGCCTGCCAGTTGATGGGCGTGCCGGGCAGCAGGTGAATCGCCACGCGGAAGAGGGTTTCCAGGTTCAGCACATGGAGCAGCAGGGCGATCGGCAGCAGCAGGATCGCGCTGCGCAAGGACCGGCACAGGACGGGAACGAGGCTGCCGAGCAACACGGCGGGGATGATCGCCAACAGCGATTGCCAGAGCGACAGGCCTTGCAGCGGACCGAGAAAGCCGATCGCGAGGGGCACGGGCAGGAAGTGGGTGGAGAACCAGAAGGAGGCGGTCTGACAGGGTGCGCGATGCGTGCTGTCGGAAGATTCTTGGAGCAGGCTGGCTTGAGCCTTGTTCATGGGCGATCCGGCGTTCGGAGGAGGTCTGGACGCCGAGAGGTTAGGGACTGGTCGGAATATTCACAGGGGGAAATTGCATCAAATCATGCGAGGGGAGAAGGGGCGGATGACGGCGGAATCAGCGGTTTCCGGGGGATTCAGGCGGGGTTTGTAGGAAGTGGGATTGTTGCGGTGTGGTGGTGGCGTTGTTGGGTGTAGGTGAAGTAGGTCAGGGCGGAATGTTGTAGGTGGATTCGTGGTGGTGCCGTCCAGATTGCGGGTGGCGTGGTTCTACAGGGATGTGCGAAGCCTTCAGGGGCGGCGTACCGCCCCCAAGGCCAGGATCAGATCCTGAAGCGTCCCACCAGGTTGTTCAGGTCCACCGCCAGGCGCGACAGCTCGGCGCTGGCTGCGCTGGTCTGGTGTGCACCAGTGGCCGATTGCACCGACAGGTCGTTGATGTTCACCAGGTTGCGGTCCACTTCGCGGGCGACCTGGGCCTGCTCTTCGGCGGCGCTGGCGATCACCAGGTTGCGCTCATTGATCTGCGCCACCGCGCCGGTGATGGTTTCCAGCGCCATGCCGGCGCCACGGGCGATGCTCAAGGTCGACTCGGCGCGCTCGGTGCTGTTGCGCATCGAACTGACGGCCTGTTCGGTGCCGCCCTGGATGCTGCCGATCATCCGCTCGATCTCGGCGGTGGACTGCTGGGTGCGGTGGGCGAGGGCGCGGACTTCATCAGCAACTACCGCGAAACCACGGCCGGCTTCACCGGCACGCGCCGCTTCGATCGCCGCGTTGAGGGCCAGCAGGTTGGTCTGGTCGGCCAGGCCGCGGATCACGTCCAGCACCTTGCCGATATCGCGGGATTGTTCGGCCAGGTTGCCCACCAGCACCGAGGTGCTCTGCACATCGTTGCTCATGCGCTCGATGGCGCTGACGGTTTCCATGACCAGGTCACGGCCGTCGCCGGCGGAGCGGGTGGCTTCCTGCGACGCTTCGGAGGTGCTCACCGCGTTGCGCGCCACTTCCTCGACGGCGCTGGTCATCTCGGTCACGGCGGTGGCCGCCTGCTCGATTTCGTTGTTCTGCTGTTGCAGGCCGCGGGCGCTTTCCTCGGTGACGCTGTTCAGCTCCTCAGCCGCCGACGCCAGTTGCGTGGCCGAGCCGGAAATCTGCTGCAGGGTGTCACGCAACTGCTCCTGCATCTGCGCGATGGCGCGTTGCAGGCGCGCCGCCTCGTCTTTGCCTTCCGGGTGGATGACGTGGGTCAGGTTGCCTTCGGCAATCTTCTCGGCCACGCCCAGCACGTCTTCAATCGGCTTGACGATGCTGCGGGTCAGCAGCACGGCGCAGAGGAAGGTCAGCACCGTCGCGGCGACCAGCAGGGCGATCACCAGACTGAAGGCCATTTCGTACTGGTCGGTGGCGGCCTGGTTGAAGTCGCGGGTCTGCTCGGTGTTGATCTTGATCAGCTTGTCCAGGAGCGCGGTGACCTGCTCCATGTTCTGCAGCAGCTCGCGGTTGATCATGTCGCGCAGGGCCGGCAGGTCGCCGCTCTGCGACAACTGGCGCATGCGGGTTTCGAGTTGGCGGTACTGGCCGAGCACCTGCACGTACTGGTTGTACGTGGCGCGCTCTTCATCGGCGGCAATCAGCGGCTCGTAGATCTTGCGCTGGGCATCGATCTGCTCGTTGCGCTGGTCGAGTTGGGTGAGGGTGGTCTGCAGCAGGTCCGGCTCGCGGTTGATCATCAGGCGGTAGGACAGGGTGCGCAGGCGCAGGGTCATCAGGCTGATCTGGTCCAGGCTCTTGATGCTCGGCACCGTGACGCTTTCGATGTTCGCGCCGGCCTCGCGGATCTTGCTCATCTGGTTGAGGGCAAAGATGCCCAGGGTCAGCATCAGCGCGCCGATCAGCGCGAACCCCAGCAGTGCTCGCGGGGCAATATTCATGTTGCGTAGGGACATGGGTCGGATCCGAGTCAAGAGGGGACGCGATCCATGCGCCTGTTTTGGAGGAGTACCACTTGCCTATCGGTAAACGCGCGCTGGACTTGAGGCTTTGTCCGACAAAATATGAGCCGCCTATCGTGTTTCATGTAGGCGTTGTCCGACCAAATGCGGGAACCGGATGACCTATATCAGGTCAATGTGCACCAACGCGGGGCTCTGGCCCCGATATCTCTGGCGGGCATGTCGAGATTTCTTTATCGTGTGCGCCCCCCGCAACCACCCCCGAGAAGGCAATCATGTTGGACACCACTCTGAGTCAACTGGAACAACTGGTCGGCGAGCTGCTGCAAAAGAATCAGCAACTGGCCGAGCGCAATGCACAACTGGACACCGAGCTGAGCCAGGCCAAGGACGAGAACGAAAGCCTGCAACTGAGCCTGATGGAACAGGAAGACAAGAACGGCGCCACCACCGCACGCCTGCAGGCGCTGATCGAGCGTGCCAGCGCGGGTGCTGTTAGCGCATGAACGAGACCGCGCAGACGATCAATGTCGTCTCGATCATGGGCAACGACTACTCGATCAAGGCCCCCGAAGGCCAGGAGCACGTGCTCCACGAGGCGGTCCGGATGCTCAAGGCTTCCCTGGCCGATACCAAGCGCAATTACCCGTCGCTGATCGGTGACAAGTTGCTGGTTCTCGCGGCCCTGAACCTGTGCTCGCGACAGATCGAACTGCAGCAGTCGCACCAGCAGGCCCTCGACCGTTATCAAGAGCAAGTCAGCGCCACGGTCGACGCCATCTCCCAGGCCATCGTCAACAGTTGATCGCCTTGTGTGGGAGCGTTCCGGCTCCCACACCTACATCCCTTTCCCTCGTTTTTTTCAGCCAGACCTTACATTCGTGAGGGGCATTGTGCTGCTCGTATGGAATTATTGGATACCAATGTGTATACAATTGGCCTGTCATTTGCAGTACAGGTCTTATTTCTCCGAGGGAACTCCATGCACTTCTGGCGGCGCAGTATCCAGTGGCAACTGATCACAAGCATGGGCGCAGCCCTGTTGGTGAGCATTCTGATCGTGGTCGGTATCTACACGGTGGCGGTCAACCGGTTGACCGAGCGTTACCTGGTCGACACGGCATTGCCGGCCAGCATTGAGGCGATTCGTAACGACATCGAGCGGATGCTCAGCCGGCCCCTGACCGCGGCCGCCGACATTGCCCACAACACCTATCTGCGCGACTGGCTCGCCGCTGGCGAGGAGCCTGCCGGGGCGCCGGCAGTGGTCGAGTACCTGGAAATCATGCGCGAGAAGAACCAGGCCTTCACGTCGGTGTTCGTCTCTACCGACACCAACCACTACTACAACGAGAAGGGCCTGGACCGGACCCTGAGTCGCAACAATCCGGCAGATAAATGGTTCTTCGGATTCGTCGACAGTGGCAACAATCGCATGCTCAACATCGATACCGATGGCGCCACCGGTGAGCTGGCGCTGTTCATCGACTACCGGATCGAGAAGGCCGGCAAGCTGGTGGGCATCGGCGGGCTTGGCCTGCGCATGACCGAGATGTCCGAGCTGATCCACAACTTCAGCTTCGGCGAGCGCGGGCGGGTGATGCTGGTGCGCGGCGACGGCCTGATCCAGGTCCATCCGCAGAACGAGCATGGCGGCAAGCGGCAGTTGTCCGAGCAGATCGGCGAGGCCGCGGCGCAGGCGATCCTGGCGAAAACCGATGGCTTGCAGAGCAGCCGCTTCGAGCGTGACGGCGAGCGCTACCTGGCCTTGAGCCTGCCGCTGCGCGACCTGAACTGGCGTCTGGTGGCCGAGGTGCCGGAGTCGCAGATTTACGGACAGATGCATGACGCGGTCTGGCTTACCTCATTGATCGGCGGCGCCGTTGCCTTGCTCTCGCTGCTGTTGGTGGTGCTGCTGGCGCGGGGCATCGCGCGGCCGATTCGCCAGGTGACCGACGCGCTGATCGCCATTGGCGATGGCGGCGGCGACCTCAGCCACCGCCTCGACGAAAGCCGCCGCGACGAACTGGGCGATCTGGCCCGGGGCTTCAACCGCTTCCTCGATGGCCAGCGCAACCTGATCGGCGAAGTCCTGCGCACCAGCGAGCAGTTGCGCAAGGCGGTCGGGCAGGTGATCCATGTGGTGGTCAGCACCGCTGATCGCTCGCTCAAGCAGCAGGAAATGACCGAAATGGTCGCCACTGCCGTTCACCAGATGGGCCTGACCGTACAGGAAATCGCGCAGAACGCCGGCGACGCGGCGCACGCCTCGCAGACAGCCCGCGACGAAGCCTTGCAGGCGCGAGACGTGGTGCAGCGCTCGATTGCGCACATCGAAGGGATGTCCGGCGAGATCGGCACGGCGGCGGATGCGGTGAGTGAACTGGCCGAGGAAGTGGCGTCCATCGACAAGGTGCTGGCGGTGATCCGCAGCATTTCCGAACAGACCAACCTGCTGGCGCTCAATGCCGCCATCGAGGCGGCGCGGGCCGGGGAAATGGGTCGTGGCTTTGCTGTGGTGGCGGATGAAGTCCGCACCCTGGCGCAGCGCACCCAGGTCTCGACCGGGGAAATCCAGCAGATGATCCAGCGCCTCAAACAAGGCACCGGCACGGCGGTGGCCTCGATGCATGCCGGGCAGACGGCGACGGGCACGGGAGTCGAGTCGAGTCAGCTCACCGGTGATTCATTGACCACCATCACCGGGCAGGTGGAGCGCATCAGCGACATGAACCTGCAGGTGGCGACGGCGACCGAAGAACAGTCGGCGGTGACCGAGGAGATCAACCGCAACGTGCAGGGGATTTCCGATCTGGCGCGGACGACGGCGACGGAAGTGGAGGCCTGCCGGAAGGATTGCGAGGCGTTGCAGCGGTTGGCCGATGATCTGGCCAAGCAGATGGGTGGGTTCAGGCTCTAGATTGCAGGGGCCCTTCGCGACGATCCGTCGCGAAGGGCTGCACATCATCAGACGCCCATCACCGCCCGAATATCCGCCGCCAACTCCCGCACCCGCGCCTCTTCGGTATCCCACGAGCACATGAACCGCGCGCCGCCGCTGCCGATGAAGGTGTAGAACCGCCAGCCTTTATTACGCAGCTTTTCCAGCGCCGGCTCCGGCATCTGCAGGAATACGCCGTTGGCTTCCACCGGGAACATCAGTTCCACCCCCGGTACGTCCGCCACTAGGCTGCTGAGCAATTGCGCGCAGTGGTTGGCATGGACGCCGTGGCGCAGCCAAGCGCCGTTCTCCAGCAGGCCGACCCATGGCGCCGACAGGAAGCGCATTTTCGACGCCAGTTGCCCGGCCTGTTTGCAGCGGTAGTCGAAGTCTTCGGCCAGCTTGTGGTTGAAGAACAGGATCGCCTCACCGACCGCCATGCCGTTCTTGGTGCCGCCGAAACAGAGCACGTCGATCCCGGCTTTCCAGGTCAGCTCGGCCGGCGAGCAGCCGAGGAAGGCGCAAGCGTTGGCGAAGCGCGCGCCGTCCATGTGCAGGTTCAGGCCCAGTTCCTTGCAGGTTTCGCTGATCGCCTTGAGTTCTTCGGGGCGGTAAACGCTGCCGACTTCGGTGGCCTGGGTGATGGTCACCACGCGCGGCTTGGGGTAGTGGATGTCCTGGCGCTTGAGCGCCACTTCGCGGATCGATTCCGGGGTCAGCTTGCCGTTCTCGCTGCGCGCGGTGAGCAGCTTGGAGCCGTTGGAAAAGAACTCCGGCGCGCCGCATTCGTCGGTCTCGACGTGGGCGGTCTCGGAGCAGATCACGCTGTGGTAGCTCTGGCACAACGACGACAGCGCCAGCGAGTTGGCCGCGGTGCCGTTGAAGGCGAAGAACACTTCGCAGTCGGTTTCGAACAACTGGCGGAAATGGTCGGCGGCGCGGGCCGTCCACTGGTCGTCGCCGTAGGCGCGTTCGTGGCCGTGATTGGCCTTTTCCATGGCGGCCCAGGCCTCGGGGCAGATCCCGGAATAGTTGTCGCTGGCGAATTGTTGGCTTTGTTCTGTCATGGCGCGAGTCCTGTGAGCGAGGCAGGGGAGCACTCTAAAGCATCGATTGCGAGGTTGCCTATACAACCTGGATTCTGTGTCGTTTTTAGCGGCCTCATCGCTGGCAAGCCAGCCCCCACAGGGTGCGTTGTGGGCGCTGGCTTGCCAGCGATGAGGCCCCAAGCCGCACGACTATCGCAAACAAGACAAAACAATGTCGTAAACGCACCTTTCCGTGGCGTGCGCAGGCATCTGGCCTGCGGGGCCCGGCCATACCATCGCTGCAAAGGATGCCGTCAATGCCACGGCGCCCGCCTACACGACCTATGCCGCTGCCGGGAGAGATGCGATGTTCAGCAAGCAAGACCAGATTCAAGGTTATGACGATGCACTGCTGGCGGCGATGAATGCCGAAGAGCAACGTCAGGAAGATCACATCGAACTGATCGCTTCCGAAAACTACACCAGCAAGCGCGTGATGCAGGCCCAGGGCAGCGGCCTGACCAACAAGTACGCCGAGGGCTATCCGGGCAAGCGCTACTACGGCGGTTGCGAACACGTCGACAAGGTCGAGGCGCTGGCCATCGAGCGCGCCAAGCAACTGTTCGGCGCCGACTACGCCAACGTCCAGCCGCACTCCGGTTCTTCGGCCAACAGCGCCGTCTACCTGGCCCTGCTGCAAGCCGGCGACACCATTCTCGGCATGAGCCTGGCCCACGGCGGTCACCTGACCCACGGCGCCAAAGTGTCGTCCTCGGGCAAGCTGTACAACGCCGTTCAATACGGCATCGACACCAACACCGGCCTGATCGATTACGACGAAGTCGAGCGCCTGGCCGTCGAGCACCAGCCGAAGATGATCGTTGCCGGCTTCTCTGCTTACTCCAAGACCCTCGATTTCCCGCGCTTCCGCGCCATCGCCGACAAGGTCGGTGCGCTGCTGTTCGTCGACATGGCCCACGTCGCTGGCCTGGTTGCCGCCGGCCTGTACCCGAACCCGCTGCCGTTCGCCGACGTGGTCACCACCACCACCCACAAGACCCTGCGCGGTCCGCGTGGTGGCCTGATCCTGGCCAAGGCCAACGAAGAGATCGAGAAAAAGCTCAACGCCGCAGTGTTCCCCGGCGCGCAAGGCGGCCCGCTGATGCACGTCATCGCCGGCAAGGCCGTGTGCTTCAAGGAAGCGCAGGAGCCTGGCTTCAAGACTTACCAGCAGCAGGTCATCGATAACGCCCAGGCCATGGCTGGCGTGTTCATCACGCGTGGCTACGATGTAGTGTCCGGCGGCACCGACAACCACCTGTTCCTGGTCAGCCTGATCCGTCAGGGCCTGACCGGCAAAGAGGCCGATGCCGCCCTCGGCCGCGCCCATATCACCGTCAACAAGAACGCCGTGCCGAACGACCCGCAATCGCCGTTCGTGACCTCGGGCCTGCGTATCGGCACCCCGGCCGTCACCACCCGCGGCTTCAAGGTCGCCCAGTGTGTGGAACTGGCTGGCTGGATCTGCGACATCCTCGACAACCTCGGCGACGCCGATGTGGAAGCCGATGTGGCGCGCAACGTGTCGGCACTGTGTGCGGACTTCCCGGTTTACCGCTGAGTGGAGTAACAGACCATGCAACGCTATTCGGGCTTCGGCCTCTTCAAACACTCCCTCAGCCACCACGAAAACTGGCAGCGCATGTGGCGCACGCCGACCCCGAAAAAGGTCTATGACGTGATCATCGTCGGCGGTGGCGGCCATGGCCTGGCCACGGCCTACTACCTGGCCAAGGAACACGGCATTACCAACGTCGCAGTGGTCGAGAAGGGCTGGCTGGGCGGCGGCAACACCGCCCGCAACACCACCATCGTTCGCTCCAACTACCTGTGGGATGAATCGGCGCACCTCTACGAGCACGCGATGAAACTCTGGGAAGGCCTGTCGCAGGACATCAACTACAACGTGATGTTCTCCCAGCGCGGCGTCTACAACCTGTGCCACACCCTGCAGGACATGCGGGACTCCGAGCGTCGGGTCAGCGCCAACCGCCTCAACGGCGTCGACGGCGAACTGCTCAACGCCAAGCAGGTCAGCGACGAGATTCCGTACCTCGACTGCACCAAGAACACCCGCTACCCGATCATCGGCGCCACCGTGCAACGGCGCGGCGGCGTGGCCCGTCACGACGCCGTGGCCTGGGGCTTCGCCCGTGCCGCCGACGCCCTGGGCGTGGACCTGATCCAGCAGACCGAAGTGATTGGTTTCCGCAAGGAAAACGGCGCCGTGATCGGCGTCGAGACCAACAAGGGCTTCATCGGCGCCAAGCGCGTCGGCGTGGTCACCGCCGGTAACTCCGGGCACATGGCACGCCTGGCAGGCTTCCGCCTGCCGGTGGAATCGCACCCGCTGCAAGCGCTGGTGTCCGAGCCGATCAAGCCGATCATCGACAGCGTGATCATGTCCAACGCCGTGCACGGCTACATCAGCCAGTCGGACAAGGGCGACCTGGTCATCGGCGCCGGTATCGACGGCTGGGTCGGCTACGGCCAGCGCGGCTCGTACCCGGTCATCGAGCACACCCTGCAGGCGATCGTCGAGATGTTCCCGATCCTCTCCCGCGTGCGCATGAACCGCCAGTGGGGCGGCATCGTCGACACCACCCCCGATGCCTGCCCGATCATCTCCAAGACCCCGGTCAAGAACATGTTCTTCAACTGCGGCTGGGGCACCGGTGGCTTCAAGGCCACCCCGGGTTCGGGCAACGTCTTCGCCGCGAGCCTGGCCAAGGGCGAAATGCACCCGCTGGCCAAACCGTTTTCCATCGACCGTTTCCACAACGGCGCCCTGATCGACGAACACGGCGCAGCCGCCGTCGCCCACTAACAGGAGAAATCATCATGTTGCACATCTTCTGTCCACACTGCGGCGAACTGCGCTCCGAGGAAGAATTCCACGCGGCCGGCCAGGCTCACATCCCGCGTCCGCTGGACCCGAACGCCTGCACCGACGAACAGTGGGGCGACTACATGTTCTTCCGCGACAACCCGCGCGGCCTGCACCACGAGCTGTGGATCCACGCCGCCGGCTGCCGCCAGTACTTCAATGCCACGCGCGACACCGTGACCTACGAGATTTTGGAAACCTACAAGATCGGCACCAAGCCACAAGTCACCGGTAAAGGCACCGCCCCGCAGTTGGTCGCCAACGGCCAGGGAGAAAAGGTATGAGCCAGGTTTATCGCCTTTCCAGCGGCGGTCGCATCGACCGCAGCACCGTCTTGAACTTCACCTTCAACGGCCAGACCTACCAGGGCTATGCCGGCGACAGCCTCGCCGCCGCGCTGCTGGCCAACGGCGTCGACATCATCGGCCGCAGCTTCAAGTACTCGCGTCCCCGCGGGATCATCGCCGCCGGCTCCGAAGAGCCCAACGCCATCCTGCAGATCGGCGCCAGCGAAGCCACCCAGATTCCCAACGTGCGGGCTACCCAGCAGGCGCTGTATGCGGGCCTGGTGGCCACCAGCACCAACGGCTGGCCGAGCGTGAACAACGACGTCATGGGTATTCTCGGCAAGGTCGGCGGCAAGCTGATGCCGCCGGGCTTCTACTACAAGACGTTCATGTACCCGCAGTCGTTCTGGATGACCTACGAGAAGTACATCCGTAAAGCCGCCGGCCTTGGCCGCGCGCCGCTGCAGAACGACCCGGACACCTACGACTACATGAACCAGCACTGCGACGTGCTGGTGGTGGGCGCCGGTCCCGCCGGCCTGGCCGCGGCCCTCGCCGCCGGGCGCAGCGGGGCGCGGGTGATCCTCGCCGACGAGCAGGAAGAATTCGGCGGCAGCCTGCTGGACAGCCGCGAAAGCCTTGACGGCAAGCCGGCGACCGACTGGGTCGCCGCGGTGGTCGCCGAGCTGAAGAGCCTGCCGGACGTCACCTTGCTGCCGCGCGCCACGGTCAACGGTTACCACGACCACAACTTCCTGACGATCCACGAACGCCTCACCGACCACCTCGGTGACCGAGCGCCGATCGGCCAGGTGCGCCAGCGCATGCACCGCGTCCGCGCCAAGCGCGTGGTGCTGGCGACCGGCGCCCACGAGCGTCCGCTGGTGTACGGCAACAACGACGTGCCGGGCAACATGCTCGCCGGCGCCGTTTCCACCTACGTGCGTCGCTACGGCGTAGCGCCGGGCCGCAAGCTGGTGCTGTCGACCAACAACGACCACGCCTACCGCGTGGCCCTCGACTGGCACGACGCCGGCCTGCAAGTGGTCGCCGTCGCCGATGCGCGGCACAACCCGCGCGGTTCGCTGGTGGAAGAAGCCCGCGCCAAAGGCATCCGCATCCTGACCTCCAGCGCCGTGGTCGAGTCCCGTGGCAGCAAGCGCGTCACCGGTGCGCGGGTCGCGGCCATCGACGTCAAGGCCCACACCGTCACCAGCCCCGGCGAATGGCTGGAGTGCGATCTGGTTGCCACCTCCGGCGGCTACAGCCCGGTGGTCCACCTGGCCTCGCACCTCGGTGGCAAGCCGGTCTGGCGTGAAGACATCCTCGGCTTCGTGCCGGGTGAAGCCCCGCAGAAGCGCGTGTGCGTGGGCGGCATCAACGGCGTATTCGCCCTCGGTGATGCCCTGGCCGACGGTTTCGAAGGCGGCGCCCGCGCCGTGACCGAAGCCGGCTTCAAGGCCGGAGCCGCTACCCTGCCAAAAGCCCTGGTGCGCCAGGAAGAAGCGACCCTGGCGCTGTTCCAGGTGCCGCATGACAAAAACACCGCGCGGGCGCCGAAGCAGTTCGTCGACCAGCAGAACGACGTCACCGCCGCCGCTATCGAACTGGCAACCCGCGAAGGCTTCGAGTCGGTCGAGCACGTCAAGCGCTACACCGCGCTGGGCTTCGGCACCGACCAGGGCAAGCTGGGCAACGTCAACGGCCTGGCCATCGCCGCCCGTTCGCTGGGCATCGGCATCCCGGAAATGGGCACCACCATGTTCCGCCCCAACTACACGCCGATCACCTTCGGCGCCGTGGCGGGCCGGCACTGCGGCCACCTGTTCGAGCCCGTGCGTTTCACCGCGCTGCATGCCTGGCATGTGAAGAACGGCGCCGAGTTCGAAGATGTCGGCCAGTGGAAACGGCCGTGGTACTTCCCGCGTGCCGGCGAAGACATCCACGCCGCCGTCGCCCGTGAATGCAAGGCCGTGCGCGACAGCGTGGGCCTGCTGGACGCCTCGACCCTGGGCAAGATCGACATCCAGGGCCCGGATGCCCGTGAATTCCTCAACCGCATCTACACCAACGCCTGGACCAAGCTCGATGTGGGCAAGGCCCGCTACGGCCTGATGTGCAAGGAAGACGGCATGGTCTTCGACGACGGCGTGACCGCCTGCGTCGGCGACAATCACTTCATCATGACCACCACCACCGGCGGCGCGGCCCGCGTGCTGCAGTGGCTGGAGATCTACCAGCAGACCGAATGGCCGGACCTGAAGGTGTACTTCACCTCGGTCACCGACCACTGGGCGACCCTGACCCTGTCGGGCCCGAACAGCCGCAAGCTGCTTGCCGAGGTCAGCGATATCGACCTGGACAAGGATTCCTTCCCGTTCATGAGCTGGAAGGAAGGCCAGGTCGGCGGCGTGCCGGCGCGGGTGTTCCGTATCTCCTTCACCGGCGAGCTGTCGTACGAAGTGAACATCCAGGCCAACTACGCCATGGGCGTCCTGGAAAAAATCGTCGAGGCCGGCAAGAAGTACAACCTGACCCCGTATGGCACCGAGACCATGCACGTCCTGCGGGCCGAGAAGGGCTTCATCATCGTCGGTCAGGACACTGACGGCTCGATGACCCCGGACGACCTCAACATGAGCTGGTGCGTGGGCCGCAACAAGCCGTACTCGTGGATCGGCCTGCGTGGCATGAACCGCGAAGACTGCGTGCGCGAGAACCGCAAGCAACTGGTGGGCCTCAAGCCGGTCGACCCGACCAAATGGCTGCCGGAAGGCGCGCAACTGGTGTTCGACCCGAAACAGTCGATCCCGGTGGCGATGGTCGGCCACGTCACCTCCAGCTACGCCGCCAACTCGCTGGGTTATTCCTTCGCCATGGGTGTGGTCAAGGGTGGCCTCAAGCGCATCGGCGAACGGGTGTATTCGCCCCAGGCGGACGGCAGCGTGATCGAGGCGGAAATCTGCTCCTCGGTGTTCTTCGATCCGAAGGGTGAGCGGCAGAACGTTTGAGGCTTCGCGAGCAAGCTCGCTCCTACAAGAGCGGCTCGTTCCTCTGTAGGAGCGAGCTTGCTCGCGATGGGCTGCACAGCAGCCCCAAACCGGTTTCCAGAATTCAGGCAGGTATAAAAAGATGAGCGCCATCAACGTCTACGAGCAACGCCCCGGCAACGACGCCAAGGCCGAGTCGCCGCTGCACCACGCCGACCTGTCCAGCCTGGTCGGCAAGGGTCGCAAGAACGCCGGGGTCACCCTGCGCGAGAAACAATTCCTCGGTCACCTGACCCTGCGTGGCAACGGCCACGACCCGGCCTTCGCCGGCGGCGTGTTCAAGGCCATCGGCCTGGAACTGCCGGTCGCCCTGACCGTGGTCGCCAACGGCGAGATGTCGCTGCAATGGCTCGGCCCGGACGAATGGCTGCTGATCGTGCCCGGTGGCCAGGAAGTCCCGGTGGAAAACGCCCTGCGCGAAGCGCTGGCTGACCAGCACATCCAGATCGTCAACGTCAGCGGCGGCCAGACCCTGCTGGAACTGAGCGGTCCTAACGTGCGCGACGTGCTGATGAAGTCCACCAGCTACGACGTGCACCCGAACAACTTCCCCGTGGGCAAGGCGGTCGGCACGGTCTTCGCCAAGTCGCAACTGGTGATCCGCCGTACCGGCGAGGAAACCTGGGAACTGCTGATCCGTCGCAGCTTCTCCGACTACTGGTGGCTGTGGCTGCAGGACGCTTCCGCCGAATACGGCCTGGCCATCCAGGCCTGAGCCCCCGCACAGGAGAGTCGTCATGAGCCGTGCCCCGGACACCTGGATCCTCACCGCCGACTGCCCGAGCCTGCTCGGCACGGTGGATGCGGTCACCCGCTTCCTCTATGAGCAGCGCTGCTACGTCACCGAGCACCACTCGTTCGATGACCGGCTCTCCGGCCGCTTCTTCATCCGCGTGGAGTTCCGCCAGCCGGACGACTTCGACGAGGCGGGCTTTCGCGCCGGCCTCGCCGAGCGCGGCGAAGCGTTCGGCATGCTGTTCGAACTGACCGCGCCGAATCACCGGCCCAAGGTGGTGATCATGGTCTCCAAGGCCGACCACTGCCTGAACGACCTGCTTTATCGCCAGCGCATCGGCCAGTTGTCGATGGACGTGGTCGCGGTGATTTCCAACCACCCGGATCTGGAGCCGCTGGCCGAGTGGCACCACATTCCGTATCACCATTTCCCGCTCGATCCCCACGACAAGCCAGCGCAGGAGCGCAAGGTGGTGCAGGTGATCGAAGAGTCCGGCGCCGAGCTGGTGATCCTCGCCCGCTACATGCAGGTGCTGTCGCCGGAGCTGTGCCGGCGCCTGGATGGCTGGGCGATCAACATCCACCACTCGCTGCTGCCCGGTTTCAAGGGCGCCAAGCCGTATCACCAGGCCTACAACAAGGGCGTGAAGATGGTCGGTGCCACCGCGCACTACATCAACAACGACCTCGATGAAGGCCCGATCATCGCCCAGGGTGTCGAGGTGGTGGATCACAGCCATTACCCCGAAGACCTGATTGCCAAGGGGCGGGATATCGAGTGCCTGACTTTGGCACGGGCGGTTGGTTATCACATTGAGCGACGGGTGTTTCTGAACGCCAATCGGACAGTCGTTCTCTAAATCATCGCGAGCAAGCTCGCTCCTACAGGGTCACCATTGCCTTGTAGGAGCGAGCTTGCTCGCGATTTGCCTTTCTGAAACCGACAAAAATCCTGCCGCCCACAGATAACTCGCTGTCGCATCCAGCCCCTGCATTTGCGCCAACCGGGCCCACAATTCCCCCATTCCAGTAACACATGCCGCCCATGGACGGTGGCGCTGCAACCAACGCTGTATAACTACAAATCAAGCGAGGTAAGAGCATGTCTGGCAATCGTGGAGTGGTGTATCTCGGCTCCGGAAAGGTCGAGGTGCAGAAAATCGACTACCCGAAAATGCAAGACCCGCGCGGTCGCAAGATCGAACACGGCGTCATCCTCAAAGTGGTCTCCACCAATATTTGCGGCTCCGACCAGCACATGGTTCGCGGTCGCACCACTGCCCAGGTCGGCCTGGTCCTGGGCCATGAAATCACCGGCCAGGTGGTCGAGAAGGGCAGTGACGTCGAGAACCTGAAAATCGGCGATCTGGTGTCCGTTCCGTTCAACGTGGCCTGCGGCCGCTGCCGCTCCTGCAAAGAACAACACACCGGCGTCTGCCTGACCGTCAACCCGGCCCGTGCCGGTGGCGCCTACGGCTACGTCGACATGGGCGACTGGACCGGCGGCCAGGCCGAGTACGTGCTGGTGCCTTACGCCGACTTCAACCTGCTGAAACTGCCCGATCGCGACAAGGCCATGGAGAAGATCCGTGACCTGACCTGCCTCTCCGACATCCTGCCGACCGGCTACCACGGCGCGGTCACCGCGGGCGTTGGCCCAGGCAGCACGGTGTACGTGGCCGGTGCCGGTCCGGTGGGCCTCGCGGCTGCTGCATCGGCGCGCCTGCTGGGTGCGGCGGTGGTGATCGTTGGTGACGTCAACCCGGTGCGTCTGGTGCATGCCAAGGCCCAGGGCTTCGAAGTCGTCGATTTGTCCAAGGACACCCCGTTGCACGAACAGATTGTCGACATCCTCGGCGAGCCGGAAGTGGATTGCGCGGTGGACGCGGTGGGCTTCGAAGCCCGCGGTCACGGCCATGCCGGCGCCAAGGCGGAAGCGCCGGCGACCGTGCTCAACTCGTTGATGCAGGTGGTTCGCGTGGCGGGCAAGATCGGTATTCCCGGCCTGTACGTCACCGAAGATCCGGGTGCGATTGACGCGGCGGCGAAGATCGGCAGCCTGAGCATCCGCTTTGGTCTGGGCTGGGCCAAATCCCACAGCTTCCACACCGGCCAGACCCCGGTGATGAAATACAACCGTGCGCTGATGCAGGCCATCATGTGGGACCGTATCAACATCGCCGAAGTGGTGGGCGTGCAGGTCATCAGCCTCGACCAGGCGCCGGAAGGCTACGGCGAGTTCGATGCCGGCGTGCCGAAGAAGTTTGTGATTGATCCGCACAAGATGTTCAGTGCGGCGTAAGCAGAAATGAAGAAGGGGCCGTGATTGGCCCCTTCTTCTTTGAGTACGTCACCGCCAAACCTGTAGGAGCGGCTTTAGCCGCGATCGGCGGCGAAGCCGTCGTAATCCGAAGCCCCTGATTTGCCTGACACACTGGGGAGGCAGGTTTTACGGCCGCTTCGCGCCCGTTCGCGGCTAAAGCCGCTCCTACACCGTGCTGTCCCTCAGTCCGACAGCTTCGGCAAGCACTCATCCAGCCGCTTGTACAACGCACTCTCCACCGGCCAGTTGCGCAGCAACCGCGCGCGGTCCTTGGCGAAGGCCGGGGCGAAGCTCATCTGGGTCACGTGCTGGCTCATGGCGTCCAGGTCGATCAGCGCCCATTGCCCGTCTTTCCAGAACAGGTTGTAGGCCTTGAGGTCGCCGTGGCTGATGCGCTCGTGGATCAGTTGCGCCAGCAGCCGTTGCAGCGCGTCCAGTTGCTCGGCCGGTACGTCGCCGCTTTCCACATACGGCGCGAAGGCGGTCATCAGGTCCGGGCCGTCGAGCAACTCGGTCACCAGATACGCCTTGCCGCGAAGCCCCAGCCAGCGGGTTTCCAGCACCGCGAGCGGCTTGGGCGTGGCGAAGCCGAGGAATTCCAGGCGGTGCCCTTCGATCCACGAATGCCAGGCCCGGCTCGGGCGCCAGAAGCGCTTGAACCAGTGGGCGGTGTCCTTGATGTTGTAGCGCTTGATCACCAGCGGCCGACCCTGCACTTCAACCCGCGCCACGCTGGCCGCACCGCCGGTCTTGTACAGGTGGCCGGCGTCGATCAGCGCGTCGGCGTTGTCCAGCACCGGCAGCATCGCCGCCTGCTCACCACGGACGATGGCGCGCAGGCCGGAGGCGCCGCGTTCGACGCTGAACAGCGTGCAGTCGCGGCCGGCCTTGTCCAGGTAGTCTTTCAGGCGCCAGTGGCGCACTTTGTCGATCTGTTTTTGCAGGGCTTCCAGCGGCAGGGCGTGCTCGCTGTTGGCCAGCAGGTAATGCACCAGCAGTTCTTCGATGAACGGTTCCAGGCGCTTGGGCAACTGGGCGAAGAACACGCCGAGGTTCTGTAGTACCTGCTCGCGAGCCAGCGGCTGGCCCGGGGTTTGTGCCTTGATGCCGCCGCCGTCGATCACGTGCAGTTGGCCGTTGTGGCGCAGCAGGTTGTCGAGGTGCAGATCGTCCTGCCAGAGCCCTTTGGCGTGTAGGTGCGCCACGGCGGCGAGGGCTTCGCCGAGGACCAGGCTTTGCTCGTCGCTCAGCGGCGTTTGCCCTTCGACGTCGGCCCAGGCGTCGCCGAGGCTGGTGGACCCTTCGAGGTATTCGAACAGCAGCCAGCCGCCTTCACCTTCGCGCAGGCCATCCGCGAGCAACAGCGGAGTGGTCACGCCGTTGTCCGCCAGCAGGCGCACGCCAGACAGCTCGCGCTGGAAGTGGCGGGCCGCGTTACCGCCCACCAGCAGCTTGGCCAGCACCGGCTTGCCGCGCCAGACGCCGGCACCGACATAACGCTGCCCCGGCAGTACGCGCAGCAGGGTGAGCAGTTGCAACTCGGCGCTGCCTGCGGCATCGGCCAGGGTGATGCTCAATGGGAGTTGCGGGCTGCGCCCGGCATCCTTGAGTTCGGACAAACGCATCAGCGGGCCTCTTTGTGACGACGACGACGCACCAGGCGTTGCAGCCAGGTGTGTACCAATGGGCTGTCGCCCGGTTGATCCAGGTAAGCCGACAGCAACAGGCGGATGTCGGCCTCGCTCCACACCGGCGCGCGACGCAGCAGCGGCTCCAGGTCCTTGATCCGGTCACGCTGGCCGAACAGCAGCGGGCGGGTTTTCTCCAGGTCGATCAGTTGCGCCTGCCACCCTTCGCCGCGTTCGCGCAGGAAGATGTGCTTGGGGTAGAAGCAGCCGTGCACCTGGCGGGCGGCGTGCAGCGTGCGGGCCAACTGGCCACAGGCGCGGAGGATGCCCTGGCGCTGGGCGAGGGCCAGTTGCGGCCATTGGCCGAGCAGGCTGTCGAGGTCGCTCCAGTCGTCCAGCGCGCGGGTCATCAGGATCGCCCGGCGTTTGCCGTTCACTTTGCGCTCGCCGTAGTACACCGCCTGCAAGGCGGGGATGTGCAGTTTCTGGTAGCGGCTGATATTGCGGAATTCGCGGGCGAAAGTGGGTTCGCCGAACGGGCTGTGCAGGGTGTGGGTCAGGTAATCGCTCTGGCGCTTGAGGTAGTAGCCCTTGCCCTCCAGCTCCAGGCGGAACACGCTGCTCCAGCCGCCGCGGCCGGTATTGGGCTCGTCCACGGCGTCCAGTTGCAGTGCCCAGAGCGGGTCGAAGCCGTTCAGGCCATGACGTTCGAGCAGCGCCGTGTCGGCACTGGCCAGGAAATCACTCATTCGCGTCCCTCGAAAAACTTCACGATATGCCGGACGCGTTTCTTGTCCGATGCATTCAACCGGTTGCGGTTGCGGTACAGCAGGTAGAAACGCAGGCGCTGGGTCGCCGACAGGTGGTATTTGGCCACTTTGTCCAGGCACGCCAGGTCTTTGGTGATCCGGTAGCGCAGCATGAAGCCCCACCAGAAGTCGCCGGTGGGACAGTCGATGAAGAATAGCGTGCCCTGGTCGTCCACCAGCAGGTTGCGCCACTTCAGGTCGTTATGGGTGAAGTGGTGGTCATGCATGATCCGCGTGTGACGGGCCAGTTGCTGGCTGATGTTGTCGACCCAGCGGCGGTCGGCCAGGCGCGGGTCATTGCGCTCGGCGAGCACCGAGAGGTCTTCGGTGCGCGGCAGTTCGCGGGTGATCATCGCGCCGCGGCCAAAACTCAGGCCGTTGCGCTCCAGGCCGCAGGCCACCACTTCGGCGGTGGGAATCTGCCATTTGGCGAACTGCTTGAGGTTCTGCCACTCGGCCTTGATCCGCGGCCGCCCGAGGTAGCGGCGCAGGCCCTTGCCGGCGCCGGTGTAGCGTTTGACGTAGTAGTTGACCCCGTCACGCTGCACGCGGATCACTTCGCTCAGCGGGTCGCGGGTCAGGCGTTCGCCCTGCAGGGCGAAGACCGCTTCGATACTGCCGAAATCATGCGCCAGGGCCGAGTATTTCGGCTCCAGTGTCCAACCCGCCATCAGAGCGCGTCCCCATACCGTTGCTTACGCTCGTAGAGCTTCTGTGCCTTGCCGTCCAGCCAGGCCAGGAGGCCGGCGTGTTCGGCGAGAATCTGCCGCAGTGGCTGCTGGAAATAGCCGCGCAGGAAGCGCAGCTTGTCGCGCCGCGTCAGGCCGATGTCCAGCGCCGAGAAATACAGGGCGGCGAGGTCTTTGTCGCGCCAGCGGCGGGTGATTGTCGCCCGGGTCTGGGCGCGGTGCAGGTCGATGACCGACAGTTTGAAATCATCCGCCGTCACTGGACGATCGGTGTGCAGCAGGAAGTGGCAGATGTAGCAGTCGCGGTGGTTGACCCCGGCGCGGTGCATGCCGCCGGTCATCTTCGCCACTTCGGCGATCAGCGCGCGTTTCAGGCGCGGCGGTGGCGGCTGCTTGACCCAGTCGATGCTGAAGTCTTCCAGGCTGACGGTGGGCGCCAGTTCCTCGGTGACGATGAACGAATGCTGGGTCGCCGGGTTGCTGCCGCGTTCGCCGTAGGCCACCGCGGTCATGGTCGGCACGCCCACTTCGTGCAGGCGCTGGATGGCCTTCCATTCCTGGCCGGCGCCGAGCACCGGGAGCTTGGCGGTGAGCAGGTTCTTGACGATCTCGCCCCAGCCGATGCCACGGTGGATCTTGACGAAATAGCCACGGCCCTCGATTTCGGTACGCAGGGTGCGGCGGCCTTCCAGCTCGCGGTAGACCTCGCCTTGCAGCGCCTCGACGGCATCGAAGGCGTCGCGTCCGGCCCACAGCCGTTTGAAGGTCTCGTTCAGTACAAGCTTCATGCGCGCTCCTGCGCGAGGATCACGTCGGCGGCGTGCTGCGGCATGCTGTACAGATCGGCGGTGTCGGCGAAGGCCAGGCCATTGCGACCCCAGTCGGCGCGGGCCGCATCGTCTTCGAGCATGCGTTGCAGGTAGCGGTTGAGCTGGTCCTGTTCGAACGGTTCGTCCAGCACCAGGCCGCTGTCGGCCTCGGCGATGTAGTGGGCGTAGCCGCAAACGGCCGTGACCAGCACCGGCAGGCCGGCCACCAGCGCTTCGAGCAGTACCGTGCCGGTGTTCTCGTTGTAGGCGGGGTGGATCAGCAGGTCGGCGCCGAGCAGGAAACGCGGGATGTCGCTGCGGCCCTTGAGGAACTGCACCTGGTCATTGAGGCCCAGGGCGGTGCTCTGCAACTGGAACACCTTGGGATCGTCCTGGCCGATGACCATCAGCCGGGTGCGCTTGCGCAGGGCCGAAGGCAGGGCGGCGAGGGCCTTGAGGCTGCGGTCGACGCCCTTGGTCTTGAAGCCGGAACCGATCTGCACCAGCAGCAGTTCGTCGTCTTTGAGGTCGAACTCGCGGCGGAATTCGGCGCGGATCTCGGCGGCATTGGCCGGGGCCCGGCGGTCCTGGGAAATACCCGGCGGCAGCAGGTGGAAGCGCTCGGCCTGGGTGCCGTAGTGCTTCACGAACAGCGGCTGCTGGACTTCGGAAATCATCAGGATTTCGGTGCGGGCGTTCTTGTCGAACACCGCGCGCTCGTATTCGGCGAAGTGCCGGTAGCGGCCCCAGCGCCGGTACAGGCCGCCGCGCAGGGTCTGGGCCTTGTCTTCGAAGCAGCCGTCGGCGGCGTAGTAGACGTCGAGTCCGGGCATCTTGTTGAAGCCGATCAGACGGTCCACCGGGCGCTTGGCCAGGTCCGCTTCCATCCAGGCGCTGAGTTTCTCGTTGCGCCGATGGTTGAACAGCGCCTTGACCGGCGCCACCAGCACCTCGAAGCCGGGCGGCACGTCGCCTTCCCAGATCAGGGTGTAGACGCGGATCTGATGCCCGCGCTGCTGGCACTCCAGGGCGATGCGCATGAAGTCACGCTGCAGGCCACCGAAGGGGAAATACTTGTAGAGCACGAAAGCCAGTTGCATCAACGAACATCCTCAACCCGCAGCAGCTCGCCCAACTGGCGTGCCACACGTTCGGGATTCAGGCGAGTGAAGCACAGCGGCCACTCACGTTTGAGATCGAACCGGCGCAGTTCCTCGGCGCTCGGCTTGTAGGTGCACTTTTTGCGCAGGCAGGGCGCGCACGGGAAGTCGCTGGCGACATGGACCTGGGATTTCCCGTAGGCCCCGGTCAGGCCCGGGTTGGTCGGGCCGAACAGCGACAGGGTCGGCACGTCCAGCGCCGCCGCGAGGTGGCCGAGGCCGGTATCGACGGCCACGCAGGCCTTGGCCGAGGCCAGCACCCGGCCCACCCCGGCAAGGTTCAATTTGGGCAGTACCTGGGCGTTCTTCAAGCCCTGGGCGATCCGCTCGGCGCGGGCCTTCTCCGCCGGGTTGCCCCACGGCAGGCAGATTTGCAGGCCGGCGCGGCCCAGCCTCTCGGCCAACTGGCGCCAATACAGCTCGGGCCAGTGCTTGGTGTCCCAGGTGGTGCCGTGCAGGAACACCACGTAAGGCGCGACGCCCACTTGCTCCAGGCGGCTGCGGTCCAGGCCGTAGTCGCCGATGCCTTCGGGCAGGTCGTAGCCCAGGGCGAGGGCGAACAACTGGCGCACCCGTTCAACGGCGTGCTGGCCGGTGGCAACCGACAGACGGCGGTCATAGAAGCGGCTGGAAAAACCCTCGCGCGCCGAATAGCGGTCCAGGCCCGCCACCGGCGTCTTCTTCACGTAGCGGGTCAGCCAGGCGCTCTTGACCAGCCCTTGGGCGTCGATCACCAGGTCGTACTTGCGCTCGCGAATACGCTTCTTGAACTGGCGCCATTCGCCGCTCTTGAAGGTTTGCCAGAGGTTCTTGCGCCAGCGGCGGATCGCCACCGGGATGACCTGGTCCACCGCCGGGTGCCAGGTAGGAATCTCGGCGAAGCCTTCTTCCACCACCCAGTCGAAGGTGATGCCGGGGATGGCGTGGGCCGCGTCGGTGAGCGCCGGCAGGGCGTGGATCACGTCGCCCAGGGAGGATGTCTTGATCAGCAGGACCCGCACTTAATCGACCTCTGCGCTGACGTCGACCAGCGACGGGCCGTTGAGCCGCTGCAGCGCCGCGGACACCGCATCGGGCTCCAGCTGGCGCAGGCAGTTGTAATGGCCGAAGCGGCAGGTGCGGTCGAAACAGGGGCTGCATTCCAGGCCCAGGCGCACCACTTCGACCTGATCGGCCAGCGGTGGCGTGAAGCCGGGGGACGTGGAGCCGTAGACCGCCACCAGCGGGCGGTTCAGCGCCGCGGCGACGTGCATCAGGCCGGAGTCGTTGGAGACCACGGCGTCGGCGCAGGAGAGCAGGTCGATGGCCTCGGCCAGCGAGGTTTCGCCGGCGAGGTTATAGGATTCTTCACGCAAGCCCGGAATCAACCGGTCGCGGATCTGCTCACCCACCGGGTGGTCGTTCTTCGAACCGAACAGCCAGACTTGCCAGCCCTCGCGGACCTTCAGTTCGGCGACCTTGGCGTAGTGTTCCGCCGGCCATTTCTTGGCTTCGCCGAACTCGGCACCCGGACACAGCGCCAGCACCGGACGGTCCAGCTCCAGGCCGAACTTGGCCAGCGCGGCCTCGCGGCTGGCGGCCTCGATGCTCAGGCTCGGACGTGGATACGGTTGCGGCAGGTCGCTGCCGTCGGGGAAGGCGAGGGCCATGAAGCGCTCGATCATCAACGGGTAGCGGGCCTTGTCCAGGCGCCGCACGTCATTGAGCAGGCCATAGCGGAACTCGCCGCGCCAGCCGGTGCGCTGCGGGATGCCGGCGAAAAACGGCACCAGCGCCGACTTCAGCGAGTTCGGCAGCAGGATCGCCTGATCGTACTGGCCGACCAGGGATTTGCCGATGCGCCGGCGCGTGGCCAGCTCCAGCGCGCCGTGGCCGAGCGGGAAGCTCAAGGCCTGGCGGACTTCGGGCATGCGCTCGAGGATCGGCCGGCTCCATTCGGGGGCCAGCACATCGATCACGCAATCGGCGTGACGCTGCTTCAGGACCTGGAACAGCGTTTGCGCCATCACCATGTCGCCCACCCAACTGGGCCCGATTATCAAAATTCTCATGCTTTATCCAGAAACGATCAGGGAGGCTGCAGCCTGTTTAAAACAGCCTGGCCTCCCTTCTTTATATTCAGGCTAGGTCCATCAGTGTACGCCACCGATCCAGAGCTGGCCTCCTGCCAGCCGGATCTGCCCATTCAACTGAGCCCCAGTTCGCTCCAGATCCGCCGTACTTCCTGGCGTTCACTGACGAATTGCCCCGCGTCGATCACCCCGGCCTGTTTCTGCAAGGCCTGGCGGTGCGCCGCCGAGCGGAACGCCTTGTACACCTCGCGCAGCAGCACCGCATCGCTGGCGGGCATCAGCCCGGCTTCTTCAAGACCTTCGAGAATGCGGATGTTGTCGGTGTAGCGCAGCAATGCCGGATGGCTGTGGGACCAGGCGAGCGCGGCGTATTGCACCATAAATTCAATATCGACGATACCACCGGCATCCTGCTTGATATCGAAGGGAACGCCGGCGTCATAGGCATTGGCCGCGGTGCCGGCGGCGGTGGATTTGGTCCCCAGGTTGTCGCGCATCTTGGCGCGCATCTCGCTGACTTCGGTACGCAGCCCGGCCAGGTCGCGCTGCTTGCCGAGCACCCGCGCCCGCACGTCTTCGAAGGCCGCGCCCACTTGTGGGCAGCCCACCAGCACGCGGGCGCGGACCAGGGCCTGATGCTCCCAGGTCCAGGCCTCGTTCTGCTGGTAGCGCTCGAAGGCGCCGACCGAGCTGACCAGCAACCCCGAGGCCCCGGACGGCCGCAGGCGCATGTCGACGTCATACAGTTGCCCGGAGTTGGTCTGGGTGGTCAGCAGGTGAATGATGCGCTGGCCCAGGCGGGTGAAAAACTGCGCGCTGTCGATTGGCTTGTCGCCGTCGGTTTCCGCCTGCGGGTCGCCGTCGTGGATGAACACCAGGTCGAGGTCCGAGCCATGGCCCAGTTCGAGGCCGCCCATTTTGCCGTAGCCGACGATGATGAAGCCCGGGTCGCACGGGCTGCCGTCGCTGCGCTGGGGCCGGCCGTGCCGGGCGACGGTCTGGCGCCAGGCCAGGGCGAGCACTTGATTGAGAATGGCTTCGGCCAGCCAGGTCAGGTAGTCGCTGACTTTCATCAGCGGCAGGCTGCCGGCGATTTCCGAGGCGGCGACGCGCAGGCTGTGGGCCAGCTTGAAGTGCCGCAGCGCTTCCATCTGCTGTTCGAGGTCGTCCTCGGGAATGCGGGTCAGGCGCTCGCGCAGTTCGGCGGCCAGTTCCGGTGCCTTCGGCGGGCTGAACAGGCGGCCTTCATTGAGCAGTTCGTCCAGCAACAGCGGGAAGCGGGCGATCTGTTCGGCGATCCACGGGCTGGCCGCGCACAGGGTCAGCAGGCGACGCAGGGCGCCGGGGTTTTCGGTGAGCAGCACCAGATAGGCCGAGCGCCGCGCCACGGCTTCCACCAGTGGTAGCACCCGTTCCAGCACCAGGTCGGGGTCGTCATGCTCGACCGCCTGGGCCAGCAGGCGCGGAATGAAGGAGTCCAGGCGCTCGCGGCTGAGGCGCTGCATGGAGCGCAGGTTCGGGCTGGCGCGCAGGCCGGCGAGGTGTTTCAGGGCCTTGGCGGCGTCGCGGAACCCGGCGTCCTGCAACTGGCGGCAGGCGGCTTCTTCGTCCTGGGCTTCTTCCCAGAGCGGCAGCCATTCGCCGCCGACCACCACTTCGCCTTCGCCGTCTTCGTCGTCCGGGTCGGCAATGACCTGGCGGAAATGCCAGTCGATGCGCCCGCGCCAGTGCATCAGTTGGGCGTGGAAGGCCTCCCAGTCAGGGAAGCCGAGCATGAATGCGATCCGCGCGCGGTCGAGGTCGCCGTCGGGCAGCATCTGGGTCTGGCGGTCGGCGATGGCCTGGATGGCGTGTTCGGTGTAACGCAGGAATTCATAGCCTTCGCGCAGCTCGCTCACCACCGCCGGCGGCAGGTAGCCCTGGCCTTCGAGGGTCGCCAGCACCTTGAGCAGCGGCCGCTGTTGCAGGCTCAGGTCGCGGCCGCCGTGGATCAACTGGAAGGCCTGGGCGATGAACTCGACTTCGCGGATGCCGCCGGCCCCGAGCTTGATGTTCCCGGACATGCCCTTGCGCCGGACTTCCTGCTGGATCAACTGCTTCATGGTGCGCAGCGCTTCGATCGCCGAGAAGTCCAGGTAGCGTCTATAGACGAAGGGCCGCAGCATTTCCTGCAACTGGTTGCCGGCGACCTGATCGCCCGCCACCACCCGCGCCTTGATCATGGCGTAGCGTTCCCAGTCGCGGCCCTGGTCCTGGTAGTACTGCTCCAGCGCATTGAAGCTGAGCACCAGGGCGCCGGACGAACCGTAGGGCCGCAGGCGCATGTCGACGCGGAACACGAAGCCGTCGACGGTGATCGGGTCCAGCGCCTTGATCAGCCGCTGGCCGAGGCGGGTGAAGAACTCCTGGTTGTCCAGTGAGCGCTTGACGCCTTCGGTTTCGCCGCCCTCGGGGTAGGCGAAGATCAGGTCGATGTCGGAGGACAGGTTCAGCTCCACCGCGCCCAGCTTGCCCATGCCCAGCACTACCATCTGTTGCGGCTGGCCGCTGCGGTGGCCGGTCGGCGTGCCGAATTGCTGGCATAGGCGCGGGTAGAGCCACTGGTAGGCCTGGTCGATGGCGGCGTCGGCCATATCGGAAAGGTCGCGGCAGGTCTGGACCAGATCGGCCTGGCGGGTCAGGTCGCGCCAGATGATCCGCACCTGATGACGGGTGCGCTGGCGGCGCAGGGTGCGCGCCAGTTCATCTTCGGTGGTCGCGGCCTGGGCGGCGGCGGCCAGTTGCGCGCACAGCTCGCCGGGGGCGAAGGGGCGATCAAGCTCGCCGCTGGCGGCGAGGTCGAGGAGCATGGCCGGGTCGCGCTGGCTGTGTTCAAGAACGAATTCGCTGGCCGCGGCGACCCGGGCGAACCCGGCCCAGCGCTCGGCGGTCCAACTCTCCAGGCTCAGGCCTTCACTGGCGGCGACGGCGCTGCGCAGCGCCTGTTCGTTGCTGACGGACAGTGGTTTGAGGGTTTCGGGCAGTTCGACCAGCGACGGCAGGCTCATGGTCTATCCTTGATCGGCGGGAAAACGCAGGCAGTGGCGGGGCAGAAGTCGTATGTCCCGGGTATGACTGTCGTACAAAAGTTTGAAATAGCGGCAATTGCGTATTTGTTGGCAGAAACCATCACGGCAAGCCTTTTCTCAACCGGTTTTTCGTCGCCGGTATCGTTTTATCTCACAAGCCGGGAGCATTCGGCTTATGGGGCAAATGTAGTTTTACTACTGCTTTTTTCATCTGAAGGCATGTAATGACGAACGATTTGTAGTAAAACTACACGCCGCCGGGACTACCTCCGGTAATCCAAGAATTCATGTCGTCTGCCCAAAAGGCCAGTCGCAAACTTCAGGCAACCGATTCTGGTAGCCTTTCCGCCCTGGAGCAAGCCATGCAAGACCTCGATCCCGTCGAAACCCAGGAATGGCTGGACGCCTTGGAGTCGGTTCTCGACAAAGAAGGCGAAGACCGCGCTCACTACCTGATGACCCGTATGGGCGAGCTGGCAACCCGTAGCGGTTCGCAGCTCCCGTACGCAATCACCACGCCATACCGCAACACCATTCCCGTTACCCACGAAGCACGCATGCCTGGCGACCTGTTCATGGAACGCCGCATTCGCTCGCTGGTACGCTGGAACGCCTTGGCGATGGTAATGCGCACCAACCTGAAAGACTCGGATCTGGGTGGCCACATCTCCAGCTTCGCTTCCAGCGCCACGCTGTATGACATCGGCTTCAACTACTTCTTCCAGGCTCCGACCGAAGAGCACGGCGGCGACCTGATCTTCTTCCAGGGCCACGCCTCGCCTGGCGTCTACGCTCGCGCCTTCATGGAAGGCCGCATCAGCGAAGACCAGATGAACAACTTCCGTCAGGAAGTCGATGGCAACGGTCTGTCGTCCTACCCGCACCCATGGCTGATGCCTGATTTCTGGCAGTTCCCGACCGTTTCCATGGGTCTGGGTCCGATCCAGGCGATCTACCAGGCGCGCTTCATGAAGTACCTGGAAGCCCGCGGCTACATTCCTGCCGGCAAGCAGAAAGTCTGGTGCTACATGGGCGACGGCGAGTGCGACGAGCCGGAATCCCTGGGCGCAATCTCCCTGGCTGGCCGCGAGAAGCTGGACAACCTGATCTTCGTCATCAACTGCAACCTGCAGCGCCTCGACGGCCCGGTTCGCGGCAACGGCAAGATCATCCAGGAACTCGAAGGCGTGTTCCGTGGCGGTGGCTGGAACGTCAACAAAGTCGTCTGGGGCCGTTTCTGGGACCCACTGCTGGCCAAGGACACCGACGGTATCCTGCAGCGCCGCATGGACGAAGTCATCGACGGCGAGTACCAGAACTACAAGGCCAAGGACGGCGCGTTCGTCCGTGAGCACTTCTTCAACACGCCAGAACTCAAGGCCATGGTCGCCGACCTGTCCGACGACGAGATCTGGAAGCTCAACCGTGGTGGTCACGACCCGTACAAGGTCTATGCGGCCTACCACCAGGCGGTCAACCACAAAGACCAGCCAACCGTCATCCTGGCCAAGACCATCAAGGGTTACGGCACCGGTGCTGGCGAAGCCAAGAACACCGCGCACAACACCAAGAAGGTCGACGTCGACAGCCTGCGTCACTTCCGTGACCGCTTCGACATCCCGGTCAAGGACGAAGACCTGGAAAACCTGCCGTTCTTCAAACCTGAAGAAGGCAGCGCCGAAGCCCGTTACCTGGCTGAGCGTCGCTCCGCACTGGGTGGCTTCGTGCCTCAGCGTCGCGCCAAGAGCATCAGTATCCCGACCCCGCCACTGGAAACCCTGAAGGCGATCCTGGACGGTTCGGGCGACCGCGAAATCTCCACCACCATGGCCTTCGTGCGGATCCTCGCGCAGCTGGTCAAGGACAAGGAAATCGGTCAGCGCATCGTTCCGATCATCCCGGACGAAGCCCGTACCTTCGGTATGGAAGGCATGTTCCGCCAGCTGGGCATCTACTCGTCCGTCGGCCAGCTCTACGAGCCAGTCGATAAAGACCAGGTGATGTTCTACCGCGAGGACAAGAAGGGCCAGATCCTTGAAGAAGGCATCAACGAAGCGGGCGCCATGTCCTCCTTCATCGCTGCCGGTACTTCGTACAGCACTCACAACCAGCCGATGCTGCCGTTCTACATCTTCTACTCGATGTTCGGCTTCCAGCGTATCGGTGACCTGGCATGGGCAGCCGGCGACAGCCGCACCCGTGGCTTCCTGATCGGCGGTACCGCCGGCCGTACCACCCTCAACGGTGAAGGCCTGCAGCACGAAGACGGTCATAGCCACATGCTGGCCGCGACCATCCCGAACTGCCGCACCTATGATCCAACCTACGGCTACGAGCTGGCGGTGATCATCCAGGACGGCATGAAGAAGATGACCGAAGAGCAACAGGACGTCTTCTACTACATCACCGTGATGAACGAAGCCTACACCCAGCCAGCCATTCCGGCCGGTGTCGAGGAAGGCATCATCAAGGGCATGTACCTGCTCGAAGAAGATACCCGCGACGCGGCGCACCACGTTCAACTGCTGGGCTCGGGCACCATCCTGCGCGAAGTCCGTGAAGCGGCGAAGATCCTGCGTGAAGAGTTCAACATCGGCGCTGACGTGTGGAGCGTTACCAGCTTCAACGAACTGCGTCGCGACGGCCTGGCGGTAGAGCGCAGCAACCGTCTCAAGCCAGGTCAGAAACCACAGGTTACCTACGTCGAAGAATGCCTGAGCGGCCGTAAAGGTCCGGTCATCGCGTCCACCGACTACATGAAGCTGTTCGCCGAGCAGATTCGTCAGTGGGTACCGAGCAAAGAGTTCAAAGTCCTGGGTACTGATGGCTACGGCCGCAGCGACAGCCGCAAGAAACTGCGTCACTTCTTCGAAGTCGACCGCAACTTCGTGGTGCTGGCTGCACTGGAAGCCCTGGCTGACCGTGGCGAGATCGAACCGAAGGTGGTGGCTGACGCCATCGTCAAGTTCGGCATCGACCCGGACAAGCGCAACCCACTGGACTGCTGAGGAGTATTTTTAAGTGAGCGAACTCATTCGCGTACCTGACATCGGCAGCGGTGAAGGTGAAATCATCGAGCTGTTCGTCAAGGTCGGTGACCGTATCGAGGCCGACCAGAGCCTGCTGACCCTGGAGTCCGACAAGGCCTCCATGGAGATCCCCGCGCCGAAGGCCGGTGTGGTCAAGTCGCTGAAGGTCAAGCTGGGCGACCGCCTGAAAGAAGGCGACGAGTTGCTGGAACTGGAAGTCGAGGGTGCCGCTGCCGCGGCGCCTGAGGCTCCGGCCGCTGCTGCTCCGGCTGCCGCGCCTGCCGCTGCACCGGCTGCTGAAGCTGCTCCGGCAGCGGCTGCCGCACCGGCAACCGCCACCGTTCAGGACATCCACGTTCCGGATATCGGTTCGTCGGGCAAGGCCAAGATCATCGAAGTGCTGGTCAAGGCTGGCGATACCGTCAGCGCCGACCAGTCGCTGATCACCCTGGAATCGGACAAGGCCAGCATGGAGATCCCGTCTCCTGCCGCTGGCGTGGTCGAAGCCGTGATCGCCAAGCTGGACGACGAAGTCGGTACCGGCGACCTGATCCTCAAGCTGAAAATCGCCGGCGCCGCGCCTGCCGCTGCTCCGGCTCCGGCCGCAGCACCTGCGCCGGCTGCCAAGGCTGAGGCCGCTCCGGCTGCCGCTGCTGCTCCGGCACCGGCTGCCGCAGCACCTGCTGCCGCGCCTGTTGCCGCCAGCGGTGCCAAAGTTCACGCCGGCCCAGCCGTGCGTCAACTGGCCCGCGAGTTCGGCGTCGAGCTGAACGCTGTCGCAGCCACCGGCCCGCATGGCCGTGTGCTGAAAGAAGACGTGCAGGTTTACGTCAAAGCCATGATGCAGAAGGCCAAGGAAGCACCGGCCGCAGGTGGCGCAACCGGTGGCGCGGGCATCCCGCCGATCCCGGTCGTGGACTTCAGCAAGTTCGGTGAAGTCGAAGAAGTGGCAATGACCCGCCTGATGCAGGTCGGCGCTGCCAACCTGCACCGCAGCTGGCTGAACGTGCCGCACGTGACGCAATTCGACTCGGCCGATATCACCGAGCTGGAAGCGTTCCGTATCGCGCAGAAAGCCGTGGCCGAGAAGGCTGGCGTCAAGCTGACCGTTCTGCCGCTGCTGCTCAAGGCCTCTGCTCACCTGCTCAAGGAACTGCCGGACTTCAACAGTTCGCTGGCGCCAAGCGGCAAAGCGATCATCCGCAAGAAGTACGTGAACATCGGCTTCGCCGTGGACACCCCGGATGGCCTGCTGGTCCCTGTGATCAAGAACGTCGATCAGAAGAGCCTGCTGCAACTGGCTGCCGAAGCTGCGGCCCTGGCCGAAAAAGCCCGGACCAAAAAGCTGTCTGCCGACGACATGCAAGGCGCTTGCTTCACCATCTCCAGCCTCGGTCACATTGGCGGTACCGGCTTCACGCCGATCGTCAACGCGCCGGAAGTGGCGATCCTCGGTGTTTCCAAGGCCACCATCCAGCCAGTCTGGGACGGCAAAGCCTTCCAGCCGAAGCTGATGCTGCCACTGTCGCTGTCCTACGATCACCGTGTGATCAACGGCGCAGCCGCCGCGCGCTTCACCAAGCGCCTGAGCGACCTGCTGGGCGACATCCGCACCATCCTGCTGTAACCGTTGTTCACCTGTCTCCCTCTGCCGGGGGAGACAGGCCCGCTTTCGAGCTGCCACGCTCGTACCTCAACCCCGTCTCTGACGGGGCTTTTTTTGTCTGCGAAAAAACGGTTCAGCGCCCCGGCCCGCCTGGCGTTTACCGGTAGCGGGGCTGAAGAAAAGCGCCGCCATGCCGACATAGATCAAGACGCCAGCCAACCTATTACTTGTCAGCCTCTGGCGCATGATGCAACCTTGCCCAAGCGTGCATAGCAGCAATGTGCCAAGCCCGTGCCATCAGTCTTTTTCGAGCGAGCTTCCCATGAAAAGCCAAACCGATGCTGCCAGCCGTCCGGCGGCCGAGGTAGTGACGCAGTTACCGGTGCCATCACGGCTCGGCATGCTGCGTTTCGAGCGGCTGAACGAAGCTAGCTGGGCGATGCTTTACCTCGATCCGGGCTGCGAACGGCAGTTCGGTCTGCCGGCGGTGGAGCTGTGTGCCCTGGTCGGTTCGCCCTACGCCAGCCTCATGGCGCCGGAGGCGCGCTACAAGCTGCATGACGCCATCGACGCGCAGTTGGCGGTCGGCAATCACTACCTGAGCCGCTACACCCTGCACACCAGCCACGGCCCGCTGAATCTGCTGGAAGTGGGCGAAGCCTACCGGCAGCACAATCGCCAGTTGCTGCGCGGCTACCTGCTGGTGCTGGACGACCAGCCCGGCGAGATGACCGAACTCAGCGCCGACGACCTGGAAACCCGCAACAGCCGCCTGCAGATCGCCCTCAAGCTGAACCAGCAGGCGCAGCAGGAACAACTTGAACACCTGGAGCGAGTGCGTGCCCAGCAGGACCTGATCCTGCACCTGGCCCGGCACCGCTACAGCGCCAGCAATTCGCTGCAGGAAGCCGCCGAGCTGATCACCCGCAGCGCGTGCGAGATCTACAACATCGATTGCGCCAGCATCTGGTACCTGGAAGGCCAGCGCCTGGAGCCGATTTCCGCGTTCTACCGCGAGACCCGCGAGTACCGCCTGCCTGAGGCGATCGACGCCGGCCTGTTTCCGGATTACCTGGAGGCGCTGCACACCAGCCGCGCCATCGATGCGCACAACGCCAGCCATGACCCGCGCACCCGTGATATCACCGAGAGCCTGCGCCCGCGCGACATCATCGCCATGCTCGATGCCAGTATCCGCATCGACGGCCAGGTGGTCGGCGTGCTGTGCCTCGAACACGGCGGCAGCCCGCGGGCCTGGCAGACCGACGAGATCGCCTTCGCCGGCGAGCTGGCGGACCAGTTCGCCCAGGTCATCAACAACCACAACCGACGCACCGCCACCAACGCCCTGTACCTGTTCCAGCGCGCGGTGGAGCAGAGCGCCAACGCCTTTCTGCTGGTCAACCGCGACGGCGTGGTCGAGTACGTCAACCCGAGCTTTACCGCGATCACCCAGTACAGCTCCGAGGAGGTCCAGGGGCATCGGCTGTCCGAGCTGTCGGCGCTGGAAAATCTCAGCGAATTGCTCTTCGACGATTCCAGCTTGGCCATGGGCAATAGCTGGCAGGGCGAGTTCAAGAGCCGGCGCAAGAACCTCGAGCCGTACTGGGGACAACTGTCGATTTCCAAGGTGTATGGCGACAACCGCGAGTTGACCCACTACATCGGCATCTACGAAGACGTCACCCAGAACAAGCTCGCCCAGCAACGCATCGAGCGCCTGGCCTACACCGACAACCTGACGGGCCTGGGCAATCGCCCGGCGTTCATCCGCAGCCTCGACGAGCGTTTCGCCCGCGACAGCGACACGCCGATCTGCCTGCTGCTGGTGGACATCGACAACTTCAAGCGGATCAACGACAGCCTCGGCCACCAGACCGGCGACAAGCTGCTGGTGAGCCTCGCCCGGCGCCTGCGCAACAGTCTCAGCCCCGGTGGTAGCCTGGCGCGTTTCGCCAGTAACGAGTTCGCCGTGTTGCTGGACAACACCGACATGGAAAGCGGGCAGCAGACCGCGCAATCGCTGCTCAATACCCTCGACAAACCGATGTTCGTCGACAACCAGTTGATCAACGTCACCGGCTCCGTGGGCCTGGCGTGCGCGCCGCTGCACGGCCGCGACCCGCAGACCCTGATGAAGAACGCCGGCCTCGCGCTGCACAAGGCCAAGGCCAACGGCAAGCATCAGGTGCAGGTGTTCACCGAGGCGCTGAATGCCGAGGCCAGCTACAAGCTGTTCGTCGAGAACAACCTGCGCCGGGCGCTGGCGCAGAACGAATTGCAGGTGTTCTACCAGCCCAAGCTGTGCCTGCGCACCGGCCGCCTGCTCGGCCTGGAAGCGCTGCTGCGCTGGAACCACCCGGAAAAGGGCATGATCCGCCCGGACCAGTTCATCAGCGTCGCCGAGGAAACCGGCCTGATCATCCCCATCGGCAAATGGGTGGCGCGCCAGTCGTGCCGCATGAGTCAGCAACTGGCCGCCGAGGGCATGCCCAACCTGCAGGTGGCGATCAATCTGTCGCCCAAGCAGTTCTCCGACCCGGACCTGGTCGCCTCGATCGCCAACATCCTCCAGGAAGAAGCGCTGCCGCCGCACCTGCTGGAGCTGGAATTGACCGAAGGCCTGCTGCTGGAAGCCACCGAAGACACCCGCCGCCAGCTCGACCAGCTCAAGCAACTGGGCCTGACCCTGGCGATGGACGACTTCGGCACTGGGTATTCCTCGCTCAGCTACCTGAAGAAATTCCCGATCGACATCATCAAGATCGATCGCAGCTTCATCAACGAAATCCCCGACAACCAGGACGACATGGAAATCACCTCGGCGGTGGTGGCCATGGCCCACAACCTCAAGCTCAAGGTGGTCGCCGAAGGTATCGAGACCGCCGAGCAGTTGGCGTTCCTGCGTCGTCACCGTTGCGATGTCGGCCAGGGCTACCTGTTCGACAAGCCGATCCCCGGCGATGAGCTGGTTGAAAAGCTCAGGCGCTATCCGCGTGGCCCGGTGGCCTGACAGTCACGCAACACTCGGGCACACTACGGGTCTATCCCACTAGACGACATCGCCTTGCGATGTCTCCTACCTGCCAAGAGGAATGGGTCCATGGTCCTGCGTTCGGAAATCCTGGTGAACAAAAACGTCCTGCCTACCGCTGAACAGGCGCTGCCTGGCCGCGAAACCCCGATGTCCCTGCCCGAGCGGCATTTCGTGTTCAAGGAGACGCCGCTGCTCGGCCCGTTCTTCGAGAACGTCGATTTCGCGATTTTCGGCCTGGGCTGTTTCTGGGGCGCGGAACGCCGCTTCTGGCAGCGTGAAGGCGTGGTCAGCACGGTGGTCGGTTATGCCGGTGGCTTCACGCCGAACCCGACCTACGAAGAAGTCTGCTCGGGCCTGACCGGGCATACCGAAGTGGTGCTGGTGGTATTCGACAAGGACAAGCTCAGCTACGGCGAGTTGCTGAAAATGTTCTGGGAACTGCACAACCCGACCCAGGGCATGCGCCAGGGCAACGACATCGGCACCCAGTACCGCTCGGCGATCTACTGCACCAGCCCGCAGCACCTGGACGAAGCCGAGGCGAGCAAGGCGCAGTACCAGGCCGAACTGAGCAAGGCCGGTTTCGGCGAGATCAGCACCGAGATTGCCCAGGCGCCGACCGTGTATTTCGCCGAGGCTTACCACCAGCAGTACCTGGCGAAGAACCCCGAGGGCTATTGCGGCATCGGTGGTACCGGTGTCTGCCTGCCGCCCAGCCTGCAAGGCAACTGAGGACGCGCCATGACCACGCCGAGCATGACGTTGTACCACTCGCCGCTGTCGCCCTTCGTGCGCAAGGTCACCGTGTTCCTGCACGAGACCGGGCAGTTCGACCGGGTGACGCTGAACACGATCAACACCAGTCCGATCAGCACCGACGTCGGCCTGAGCCGCGACAACCCAGTCGGCAAGATCCCGGCACTGGTGCTGGGCAACGGCACCGTGCTGCATGACAGCCGGGTGATTCTCGAGTACCTCGACCTGCAACACGTCGGCAACCCGCTGATCCCGCGTGAGGGCGACGCGCGCTGGCGCCGCCTGAGCCTGGCTTCGCAGGCGGATGCGATCATGGACGCCTCGGTGCTGGCGCGTTATGAGCAGTTCTTGCGGCCCGCTGAGAAACAGTGGGACGAGTGGCTCACCGCGCAGCAGGAGAAGATTCGCCGCGGCCTGGCGGATTTTGAAGCCGAGCATATTGCCGAGCTGGCTTCGGTGTTCGACGTCGCGGCGATCGGTGCGGCCTGTGCGCTGGGCTATATCGACTTGCGCATGCCGAACTTCGGCTGGCGTGAGCAGCAGCCGAAGCTGGCGGCGTGGTATGCGGAGGTCAGTCAGCGCCCTTCGATGAAGCTGACTGCACCGCCGGCGGCCTGATTCGGCATTTCTGGGGCCGCTTTGCGGCCCTTCGCGACGGTTCGGCGCTCCGACAAGCTCGCTCCTACGGAAATTCGAGCCATTTCTATCTGCAGTAGCGAGCTTGTCGGGGCGCCGAGCCGTCGCGATTGCAACACCTCTGTTGCCCAGACTCCGACAATCCCCCGCACCAACTGCTCCCCGAACACCCGCTCCTCGCGCAACCCACTCATGCCGCCACCCCCTGACCGGCGCGATACCAGTCCAGTCGCCGCGTCAGCACCATGAACACACCCAGCAAGGCGAACAGCAGCAACGCCCCCATCAACAGCGCGTAATCCTCGGCGCTGAGCAGCCCGTACAGCATCGCGTACAGCACCGCCAACCCCGCGCCGAAGCCCATCCCACGCGCCCGGCTGTGCAGCACATGGCACAGATAGAAGCCGATCAACGCCACACAGCCACTCGCCGACAACCCATACGCCAAGGCAAAGCCAAGGTGCTCGGACAACGACAGCAGCAACAGGTAGAACAGCGCCAGGGCCACGCCCACCAGAGCGTACTGGATCGGGTGGACGCTGAGGTTGCGCAGCACTTCGAAGAGGAAGAAGCCGGCGAAGGTCAGGGCGATGAACAGCAGCGCGTATTTGATCGCCCGCTCGCTTTTCAGGTACTGGTCCACCGGATCGACAAAGTTGACGCCGAAACGCCGGCTTTGGAAGTCCGTGCACTGGTCGGTCGTCACGCAGCGTTCGAGGGCGTCTTCCATGTTGGTGGAGAAGAACGAGGTCTGCCAGTGAGCGTTGAAGCCCTTGTCGGTGATCTCGCGGCTGGTGGGCAAGTAGTTGCCGATAAAGCCCGGGTGCGGCCAGTTGGCGCTCAGATTCACATTGCTGCTGCGGCCCACTGGCAACACGTGCAACTGCCCGGTGCCTTGCAGCTTGAGGTCGAAGGCGTAGTCCAGGCGCATTTCGTTCTGGCTATCGAGCCCCGGTACGCTGGCGCGCACGCCGCCGCCGAGCCAGTCCACGCCGCTGCCGGCGGCGAAGTCGAGGGTCTGGCCATTGAGCTGCAACTGCAGGCCGTTCTGGATGCCACGGATATCGCTGATGCCCACCGCGATAAACGGCGTTTCGAAGCGGTAGTCGTCGAGGTCGTCCTTGATGCCCCAGTTGGCCGGCACCTTGAACTGGCCGCTGACGTGGCTGTTGGCGTGGTACAGCCGCGCCTCGTAGATGCCCCGCGCGCGCAGCTCGGTGTTGGCGTCGGCATCGAGGACGAAGGTTTCCGGCAGAAAGGCCAGGTGGCTGGTGCGCACGCGGGTTTCCTGGAAGGTCCTGCCGTCCTGGGTTTTCCATACCCGCTCGGTCTTGCGGTACGGCACCACGAGGATCGGACCGCTGATCTGCTGGGCGTGGCTTGAGCTCTGGCCGATGTCCTCGACCACGCTGTCGCGCAGGGACTGCCGCTCGCTGATCAGGCCGCCGATCATCAGCAGGGGAATCAGCAGTCCGATCACCAGCAAGGCGATGATGCCGAGTTTGATACTCAGGGTTTTGTTCATGGAGGGGCTCCGCTTGAGAAGGAGCCCAGTCTGCGAGCGCTGTGTGGAGCGACGCGGGAGTGAATGTGGAGTTTGTGTGGAGATTCAGTCCAGGCGATTGGCGGGCAGCCACAACCGCACGCGCACGCCGTCCTCGACGTTGGCGATCTCCAGCGAGCCGCCGTGCAGTTGCATGACTTCCTCGACGAAGTTCAGGCCAAGGCCCGTGCTCTTGCGCCCGGTGCCGGGCCGGGGCAGCGAATAGAAGCGTTCGCAGAGGCGGCCCAGGGCGTAATCGGGAATCGCCTCGCCCTGGTTGTACAGGCTCAGGACCACGCGCTGTGCGTCGTGCTCCAGTTCGAACACCAACCGGCCGCCAGGTGGGGTGAAGTCCAGGGCGTTTTCCAGCAGGTTGCCGATCGCCTGACGCATCAGGAACGGCTCGCAGTACAGCCGCGCCATCGCTGGCACCTGCTGGCGCACTTGCAGGCCGGCGCTTTCGATGCGGGCGCCGCGGGCCAACAGCAGGGCGTCGACCATCTCTGCCAGCGCCACTTGTTGCTGGTCTTCCAGGCCTTGACGTTGCTCGACCTGGGCCAGGTCCAGCAGGCGCTCGATCAATTGCTGCATGCGCGCGCTTTCGCTCTCGATGTTTTGGCTGAAGCGCTGGCGCTGCTCCTCCGGCATCGGTCCCTGCAACAGCTCGCTGGCGCCGCGGATCGCCGCCAGCGGGCTTTTCAGTTCGTGGGTCAGGGTGTGCACGTAGCGCTCGACGTAGGCTTTGCCTTCAAGCTGGGTGCGCATACGCTCGACCGCGTCCGCCAGTTGCGCCAGCTCGCCGCCGCGGTAGTGCGGCAGGGCCACGCGCTCGCCGGCGCTGACGGCCTGGGCGTAGCGGGTCAGCCGGCGCAGCGAGCGGGTCAGCCACCACGACAGCGCCGCGCCTACCAGCAGGCCGAGCACGATCAGGCCGATACCGAGGGTGACCAGGTGTTGTTCCGAGCGGTCGACGTAGGGTTGCAGCGAGCGGTTGGGCTTGGCCACAGTGACCACGCCGATCAGCGTGCTGTTGTCGAGGATCGGCGCGGCGACGTGCATCACCGAGGAGTCCGGATCGTTGGGATCGCTGCGGGTCGAGCGGGCGCCGTACTGGCCGCGCAGGGTCAGGTAGACGTCGTTCCAGCGCGAGTAATCCTGGCCCAGCGCCTCGCCGCTGGAGTCCAGCAGGACGATGCCCTTGGCGTCGGTGACGTAGATGCGGTGGTTCACTTCGTTCTTGGCCAGGCCCCAGATCTCGGCGTTGGGCCGGCGCTGGCCGTAGGCGGTGAGCAACTGCGGCAGGGCGCTCTGGCCGAGGGTGCCGGCCTTGACCTGATCGCGGAGGATTTCCGCCAGCAGGTTGGCGGTGTCCACCAGGGTTTCCTCGGTGGACTGGCGCACAGCCGGGCGCACCTGCTCGCGTACCGTGTTGAGGACGAAATACGCGGTCAGCCCGACGAACAGGAAATACACCAGGAAGATGCGGATACCCAGGCGCATCAGCTTTGGTCCGGGTTGTAGCTGTAGCCCAGGCCGCGGTGGGTCTGGATCGGCTCGGCGTCGGCGGCCACCAGGCGCAGCTTGGCGCGCAGGCTCTTGATATGGCTGTCGATGGTGCGCTCGTAGCCGACATCGGCCGCCACGCCAACGGCATCCAGCAACTGCTCGCGACTGAAAACCCGCTGCGGCTGCTCCAGCAGGCACTGCAACAGGCGGAATTCGTGGCGGGTGAGGCTGAGCGGGTGCTCGCGGTAGTGGATCTGCATGCGCAGGGTGTCGATGCTGAACGGCGTGGTGCCGGTTGCGACAACGGTGCTTGCCGCTGGCGCCATGCGCTTGAGGATGGCGCGCACCCGGGCGGCGACTTCCCGCGGGCTGAACGGCTTGACCACATAATCGTCGGCGCCGATTTCCAGGCCCACCACCCGGTCGATTTCGCCGTCGCGGGCGCTGAGGAACATGACCGGCACTTCGCTGAAGCGGCGCAGTTGCTTGCAGGTCTCGAAACCGCTGATGTCCGGCAGGCCGATATCGAGGATGACCAGATCGGCCGGCTGCTGGCGCTGTCGCTCCAGCGCGGCCTGGCCGAGGGTCACCCACTCGGTGCTGTGGCCTTCGCCCTGCAAGGCGTAGATCAGGGTGTCGGCGATGGCCGCTTCGTCTTCAACGATCAGGATGTGGGGCATGGCGGCAACTGCAGGCGGCAAGTGGGAAGCGGCAAGTGTAAAGCGCTGCTCATCACTTTGCCGCTTTGCGTCAGCAGTCCGGCTTGTCGGCGGTGAAGCGGCGGGCCGGGTTTACTGCTGCGCCGAATTCGCGCAGGGCCTTGGCGCCGATCAGTAGCGGGTAGTTGAAGCTGCTGCGGTCGGTCAGGTTGACCTCGACGGTGCGCTTCACATCGCCCAGGCACAGCTCCAGGTCGATGACCGGGCGGTGGGCGATTTCGCTGCCTTCTTCGTCTTCTTCGTCGGCGCGGTTCTTGATCTTGCTGATGCGCGCCAGCTTGTGTTCGAAGACCTTGCTGCCGGCATCCTTGGTGGCCAGGCGGAAACGTACCCAGTCTTCACCGTCACGGCTGAACTGTTCGATGTCCTTGGCGGACAGCGAGGCGGTGAGGGCGCCGGTGTCCATCTTGGCTTTGAGGGTCTGGCCGATTTCCGGCAGGCCGATGTATTCGTAGCGACCATAGAGGGTCGGTTCGGCGGCCATCACTGGCAGGGACAGCAGGCCGAGCATGGCGATCAGTGGTTTCAATGGAATGACTTCCTTGGGATGGGACGACCGTTAGACTGCCGTTGCGCTGTAGGTTCGGCAAGCTAGGGTAATGAACACAACGTGAAACATTTGTTCATGACACTCGCCGGGCAGCATTTGGTGTTCCCGTCGCCGCTGCTTATCATTGCCGACCGTCTTTCCCACACTAAGAGTGGATTTATGCGCCGCCTGCTCACCGGCAGTTTCGTCACCCTGTTGCTGTTGCTCAACACCCTGGTCCTGATCGGACCGCTGCTGCTTTGCGCCGTGCTCAAGCTGGTCTTGCCCGGTCGCTACCGCGATCACGCCTCCCGGGCGGTGATGTGGTTCGCCGAGACCTGGGCCGAAATCGACAAACTGATCTTCGCCCTGTGCATCCCGACCCGCTGGGACGTGCGCGGCAATGCCAACCTGCGCCTGGACACCTCCTACCTCTGCGTCAGCAACCACCAGACCTGGGTCGATATCCCGGCGCTGATCCAGGTGCTGAACCGCAAGATCCCGTTCTTCAAGTTCTTCCTGAAAAAGGAGCTGATCTGGGTGCCGTTGCTGGGCCTGGCCTGGTGGGCGCTGGATTACCCGTTCATGAAGCGCTACAGCAAGGCCTTCCTCGACAAACACCCGCACCTCAAGGGCCAGGACCTGGCCATCACCAAGGCGGCATGCGAGCTGTTCAAGCGCCAGCCAGTGACCGTGGTCAATTACCTGGAAGGCACCCGTTTCACCGAGGCCAAGCGCCAGGAACAGCAATCGCCTTATCGGCACCTGCTCAAGCCCAAGGCCGGCGGCGTCGCCTTCGTGCTGGCGGCGCTGGGCGAGCAGCTCGACGCCCTGCTGGACGTGACCATCGTTTATCCCGGTGACAAGGCGCCGGGGTTCTGGGATCTGGTCAGCGGTGGGTTGCCGCGGGTGATCGTCGATATTCAGGTGCGCGAGCTGGACCCGGCGCTGTGGGCCGGTGACTACGAAACCGACCCGGCGGTGCGCCAGGCCGTGCAGGACTGGGTCAACCAGTTGTGGCGCGAGAAGGATGCGCGGATCGAGGCCCTGCGCGCGGAATTAAACTGACGGGCCCGGCGCCGGGGTGAGCGGTGCCGCCGTGCCGTTGCCCCAGATGCCGGCCAGATTCTGCAACAACGACCCGGCCACGCCCTGTTGGCCGAGGTACTGCAGGATCAGCGGCGCGAAGCGGGCGACCATGCCGTTTTCCATGCCGAGGGCGCTGAAGGCGTTGTTCAGGTCGGTCCCGTTCTTGACTTCACCGCCCAGTGCATTGCTCAACGCCGAGCCCTGACCGCTCTTGCCGAGCAGCTCCCCCAACCCCGCCAGCCCGCCCAGGGCGTTCTCGCCAGACAGCATGTCGAGGCCCGGCACCGCCTTGCTCAATTGTTGGTAATCGCCATCGCTCAACTGATTGCGCGCCAGCCCCAGCAGAGCGCCGGTGCCGCCGATGGCCTGTTCGGGGGTGATCTTGAGTTCGCGGCCCAGGGTGTTGAGCAGATTGGCCGAGGCGGCGGGCGCCTGGACGGCGGCGCCATCGGATTTGCCTTGCATGGCGGACACGGCGTTGGCCGCGTCGTTGAGGTTGAAAGCGAAGGCCGAACTGGCGGCCAGGGTCATCAGGGTGACCAGCGCGAAACGTTTCATGGCAAAGACCTCGTCAGCCGTAAAGGCAGGGAAAACGAGGTGTTGGAGTGGATTGGCGGGGGAATGTTCCCGGAGGTGGCGTTGTTGCCCATCGCGAGCAAGCTCGCTCCTACAGGGTAGGGGTAGGAGCGAGCTTGCGCGCGATAA
>NZ_JANLNX010000077.1:0-30288 GCF_025466015.1 Pseudomonas sp. 5P_5.1_Bac1
TGCGCCGCAGGAACGCATACCCCGGCAACGGCACTTTCCGGCCCGGCTCCGCGGCAACCTCGGCATCCATCCCTTCCAGCCAGCGCGCCGCTTCATCGCGCAAGCCGCCATGGCCCAGCAACGTTCGCGGCTCACCCTCACGGCCTTCCAGCAACCACTCACCGAGCAACTGCCGCAACTCATCAAAGTCCCCGGCAATCACCGCCAGGCGTACCTCATCGAACCGCTGCCGCCCCGCGCGCAAGGTCCGGGCGACTTCGGCGGTGGTGAAGCCTTCGCGTCCCAGGCGCGCCGTCGGCTGCTGTGGCGCCAGGGCGCGTTCGTGTTCCAGGTGATCGACGAAGCGCTGCAAGTACTCGCACAATTGCCCCTGGCCACGGGCGCTGAAGACGAACACCCGGGCGCCGGTCACCGGCGGCAGGGCGCTCGGCGCGGCGTCTTCCACCAGCACATGGGCGTTGGCGCCACCGGCGCCGAAGGAACTGATCGCCGCGACCCGGGGCAAGCCGTCGCGGGGTTGCGGCCACGGCGCAAGCTGCTGCTGCACTACAAACGGCGTCTTGCTGAAGTCGATGTTCGGGTTCAGCGGCTCGGCATGGATCGACGGCGCCAGTTGCCGGTGCTTGAACTGCAACAGCACCTTGGTCAGCGCGGCCATGCCGGCGGCCGATTCCAGGTGGCCGAGGTTGGCTTTCACCGAGCCGATCGGGCATTGCCAGTCTTCTGGCACCTGGGCGCCGATGGCTTTGCCGAGGCCGCGGATTTCGATCGGATCACCCAGGCTGGTGCCGGTGCCGTGGGCTTCGATATAGCCCAGCCGCGAGGCCGGCAAGCCCGAACGCTCCAGCGCGCGGCCGATCACCTGGGCCTGGGCGTCGGCGTTCGGCACGGTGTAGCCCGAGGTGCGGCCGCCGTGGTTGAGGTCGCTGCCGCGGATCACCCCGTGGATATGGTCGCCGTCGCGCAGGGCCTGGGCCAGCGGCTTGAGCAGCACCACGCCGACGCCTTCGCCGGGCACGTAGCCGTCGCCGTCGGCGCCGAAGCTGCGGCACTGGCCCTGGGTCGAGGCGAAGTTGAGTTCGCACAGGGTGCGGTATTTGTACGGGTGCAGCGACAAGTTGACGCCGCCGGCCAGGGCCAGGTCGCAACTGCCGCCACGGATCAGGTCGCAGGCCAGGTGCAGGCTGGTCAGCGACGATGAGCACATGCTGTCGACGGCGAACGACGGGCCTTCCAGATCGAGGCAGAACGACACCCGGTTGGCGATCGAGGCGTAGGACGAGTTAGTCAGGGTCGCCGGTTTTTCCGGCCAGGCGCTGGCGCCGTAGAACTGGTATTCGCCGTACATCACCCCGGCGATCACCGCCACCCGTCGCCGTGGCACGCCGGGCAGGCGCGGGCCGGAGAGGGTCTGCGGGGTGTAGCCGGCATCTTCGACGGCGTGCCAGGCGGTCTGCAGGAACAACCGTTCCTGCGGGTCCATGCGCTCGGCGTCGCGGGGCGAGATGCCGAAGAACAGCGGGTCAAAACAGTCGAAATCATCCAGTTGCCCGCCCCAGCGGGCGTACAGCGGGTTTTCGTCGTCCGCCTGTTGCCAGCGGTGACTGATATCGCTGACCAGATCGTCGCCCGCCGCCAGGTGTTGCCACAGCGCCTGGGCGTCGCGGGCACCGGGATAGCGGCCGGCGAGGCCGATGATCGCGATGTCCTGGCGCCCGGCATCGGGCTCCATGGCCGGCGCCGGCAGAGGCGCTGCTTCCGCTTGCGCCACCGGGCTGGCGACTTCGGCCGGCGCCAGGCGGGCGGCCTGCTCGGGATGCTCGGTTTCCAACAGCGCCGCCAACTCGCGCAGGCTGCGCACTTCGAACAGCACGGTTTTCGACAGGTCGGGGAAGTGCCGTTCAAGGCGACCGTTCAGTTCCATGACCAGGATCGAATCGAGGCCGAAGACTTCCAGCGAGGTGTCCGGGTCGATGCGCTCTAGCGCGGTGGCGGTGACCTCGGCCAGTTGCTCGCTCAGATAGTCCAGCAGCGACCCGCCCGCTTGCGCGGCGGGCGCGAGGGCCGGCGTTGGCGCGGCGATGCCGAACAGCGTCGCCACCGCCTCGCGCTGGCCGCACACCGGCACCAGCACGGTCTGCGGCAGGGCCAGGCAGCGCAGGAAAACGTCGACGCCCTGGTCTTCCGGCAACAACGCCAGGCCATTGCGGCTTAGCCACTGGCGCACCGGTTCCGGCGCCTGCATGCCGTGCTCGGTCTGCCACAGCGGCCAGGCGATCGACAACGAGCGGCCCGCGCCGCCGCGCTGTTGACGGCGTTCGACGAAGCGGTCGAGCCAGGCGTTGGCCAGGGCGTAGGCGCTCTGGCCGACATTGCCGTAGACCCCGGCCAGCGACGAACAGACCATGAACAGTTTCAGCGGATCCCGCGCCGTGGCCTGGTCCAGATGCTGCGCAGCGAGGGTTTTTCCTTGCAGCACGGCGTGGCGTTCGCTGGCCGGCTGGCGCAGGAAATAGCCGTCGTGCAATACGCCGGCGCAATGGATCACCCCATGACAGCCACCGAAGCGCTGGCGGATCGCGGCCAGCGCCGCGTGCAGCGAGTCGGCGTCGGCGCAGTCGGCCTGCCAGTAACCAGCGTTGGCCGCACCGAGTTGGCGGAGCTGCCGCAACCAGTCTTCGCTGCGGGCGTCGGCGTCGCGGCGGCCGAGGATGGCCAGGTTCAAGCCGCCCAGCTTCGCCAGCGCGCCGGCCAGGGCGCGGCCGACGGCGCCCAGGCCACCGGTGATAAGCAGGGTGTCGCCGGGAGCGAAATCGATGGCTTGGCCGCGTTCGTTGGGTGCGATGAAACGCAAGGCGGCAAGTTGGCGCGAATTGGCGCCGAGGCGAATCCGTTGCACGCCGGGTTGCGCGGCGTCCAGCAGTTCCTGTTCAAGGCTGGCGGGATTGCCCTCGACCTCGATCAGGCTGGCGCTCAGGCTCGGCAGTTCTTGCACCACCGAACGCAGCAGGCCTTCGATGGCGCTGGCCGGGCCGGCATCGACCAGCACCCGCACCTGTAAACGCGGCGTGCCGAGGGCCTGACACAGGTGGCGCAGCAGGTCGGCGGCGGTGAGCACGGCATCGAGGCCGTCGCCCACGTTGGCTTCACGGCCGGCGGGCGCACGCAGGTCCAGCAGCAGGCGTTCGGGGCTCAGTCCCTGGGTGGTCAGCAGGCGTAGCAGCAGGTCGATGTGGCGCGGGTCGTTGAGGTCGGCCTGCACCGTGCGCGGCGTCAGGTAGTGGAACTGGCTGGCGGCGTGCAGGTGCCAACTGCTGTCCAGCACGGCGGCGGGCAGGGCAAGGTCAGGGTTGGCGCGGTAGAGCAGGGTGGTGGCCGGCGCGGCGGTGTGCGCGAGCGGCGCCGCCAGCCAGTACGGCTCCAACAAATGCACTGGCTGCTCCGCGGCAACCCGGTACTGGCGGAACGCGAAGCCGTCGATCTCCAGCAGCAGCGCCCCGGAGTCGGCGAACACGCGGAAGTCGTAGGTGCGCGTTGGCCCGTGCTGCGCCGGGTGCGGGCGCACCTGCACATACAGCCGCTCGGTCAGCACGGCATGGCAGCGCAGCGACTGGCAGGCATAGGGCACGAAGGTGGTGTCGATCTGGCCCGCAGTGACGAAAGCGCTTTGCAACACCGCGTCCAGCAGCGCCGGATCGAGGGCGGTCAACGCTTCGTTGGGCCGGGGGCGCAGGCGCACTTCGGTCAGCGCCTGGTCGGTTCCGCGCCAGGCCGCGTGCAGGCACTGGAAGGTCGGGCCGTAGGCGATGCCCAGGCGTTCGAGGGTCGGGTAGAGCTGGCTGAGGTCCAGCGCTTCGCGGCAGTCGCGGCGCAGTTGAGCCAGGTCTGGCTGGGTGTGCGACGCGTGTGTCAGCGGGCGGCATTCGCCGCGCAAGTGAGTTTCGCCGTTGCTCTGGAAGCTCAGGCGCAGCCCGCTGTCGTGGCGCTGGTGATGACAGTCGAGGCTGCGTGCTTGCGGGGTGTCGAAGCGCACCGGGCTGGCCCAGGTCAGGGCGCGCAGTTCCAGCGGCAGGGCGAGGCCGTGGCGCCTGGCGCTGTCGACGCAGAAATCCAGATACGCCGTGGCCGGCAGCACCGGCTGGCCCTGGACCCGGTGATCGCGCAGGAAGAACTGCTGCGGATCGAGGCTGATGCGGCGGCTGTCGCTCGTGCTGGCGGCGGCGATGCGCGGCAGTTGATGCAGGTCGCGGGCGAAGGGATACAGCGGCGCGGCCAGCGGGACCGGTGCCTGCGGCCAGAAGCGGCTCCAGTCGGCGAACTGGCCGGCGACCCAGGCGCGGGCCAGGGCGTGGGGATCTTCGCCGGGCGCTTCGGCGTCCGGGAGCGTCCCCGCCCGGACCCGGCCCTGATAGCCCGAGGGCTCGCCGTCGAGAAAACGCGACAGCCCGTCGCGCAGTGTTTGGGTGCCGCCGGCGACCAGTGCAAGCCGGTGATCGAAGGCCGCGCGGCAGCATTGCAGGGTGTAGGCGAGGGCGCCAAGGGCGTCGTCGCCGTGGGGTTCAAGCCAGGCCAGCAGGGCGCTGGCCTGTTCGCGTAGTTGTTGTTCACTGCGCGCCGCGAGCACGAACACCGGCACGCCGTCACTGGCGGCGCGGGCCACGGTTTCCGGTGCCTGTTCGACGATGACATGGGCGTTGGCGCCGCCCGCACCGAAGGAGCTGATGCCGGCGCGGCGCACGTCACGGGGGCGCCACTCGCGTGCTTCGCGGACGATGCGCAGGTGGCTGTGTTCGAGGCCGGCGTCGGGGTTCAGGGTTTGCGCGTGCAGCGATGGCGCCAGCCTGCGGTGGCGCAACTGCAGCACCACCTTGCACAGGCTGGCCATGCCCGCCGCGGCTTCCAGATGACCGAAATTGCTCTTCACCGAACCGACATCGCAGGGCTCGTTGCCGGCTGCGGCGAGGGCCTGTTTCAGCCCCTGCAATTCGATCGGGTCGCCCAGGCGCGTGCCGGTGCCGTGGGCTTCGACGTAGCTGATACTGGCGGCCGGCACCCGCGCGTCGCTCAGCGCTTGCTCGATCAGCTCGGCCTGGGCGCGGGCGCTGGGCACGGTGTAGCCGTTGCTGCGCCCGCCGTGGTTGACCGCGCTGCCCTTGAGCACGGCGAGGATCCGGTCGCCATCGCGGCGCGCCGCCGCCAACGGTTTGAGCAGCACCGCCGCGACCCCTTCACCGGGCACGAAACCGTCGGCACCACTGCCGAATGCCTGGCAGCGGCCGCTGGGCGAGAGCATGTGTTGCTGGCACAACTGCACGTACTTGGCCGGGTGGCTGTAGAGGTTGACGCCGCCCACCAGCGCCGCGCGGCACTGGCCTTTGCGCAGGCTGTCGATGGCCAGGTGCAGGGCGGTCAGCGATGACGAGCAGGCGGTGTCCACCGCCAGGCTCGGCCCGCACAGGTCCAGGGCCCAGGACACGCGGTTGGCCACCGACCACGGCAGGCCGCTGGGAATCGCCGTCTGCCCGGCCTGCCACAGGGCGGGGCCGAGCAGCGGCCAGGTGTTGCTGGTGATGCCGACGAACACGCCGATGTCCAGCGAACCGTTGGCATGGCGCAGCACGCGGCTGCGTTCGCCGAGGTGGCCGCTGTCTTCCAGGGCATGCCAGGCGCATTGCAGGAACAGCCGTTCCTGCGGGTCGAGGCAGGCCGCTTCGCGTGGCGGAATGCCGAAGAATTGCGCGTCGAAACGCTCGATATCGTTGAGGAATCCGCCCCATTTGGCGTAGCTCAGGCCGCTGTCGCGGGCATCGGCCCCGGCCTGGAAAAAGCCCTCCAGCGGCCAGCGCTCGCCAGGAATCTCGCTGATCGAATCCAGACCGTGCAGCAGGTTCTGCCAGAGCCGGTCGAGGTTGTCGGCATCGGGAAAACGCCCGTGCAGGCCAACGATTGCGATATCCACGGCGTCACTGTCCGGCCGCCGAAGGGCAAGGGGAACGAGGTGCGGCCAGGGTGCTGCGGCGCTTTCTGGCGCCGCTGGCGTTTCTTGCTGCGTCGGGTGTTGCTGTTGCAGATAGCGCGCGCAAGCCTCGGGGTGCTCGCGCAGCAGGTGCTCGACCACTTCGCCAACGCTGCGGCAGTCGAACAGCAGGGTCTTGTTCAGGCCGGGGAATACCGGCTGGATTTGCTCGTTGAAGTTGAGGATCGCCAGGGAGGTCAGGCCGATCTCGTGGAACGGCGCCTCATCGTGCAGCACGGCCGGGGCCAGGCCGGTGGCCTGCTGGAGCAGGTCGCGCACCAACTTCTTGAGCGCGGCCTTGAGGGCGACGTCTTCCCTGGACTGGATCATGTTCACTCCTTGAACCGGCTTCGGCGCGGCGTTCGGCGGACACACGGCCGCCGACGCGAAGGCGCCAGGCACTACGGACTTTCAACGGGGTTGAACGGCGACCGGCACACTTCCGATCGCGGTCCGGCGAAGGTTTACAGCGTGATACTCGTGGCGGGGTAGAACAGGATGTTGAGTACGAAGAGGATCATCCAGAAACCGATTTCCAATGTTTCGGTAATAGGCTGGATCTTCTTGATTGCGCCGTAGACATGCACGAAGAACATCAACGTGAAGACCACGAAAAGAATATCGAAGGCATAACTGAAACTGGTGCCGGTGGTCGCCGAACGTAACATCGCAACTTCAACCACAAGAATGAACGCACCGAGGCACCGACCGAAATAGATGGCCAGGTGTTCGTGTTCGGGTACGGTCCAGCGCATGAGCCGGGCCCATTGCAGCGGGGCGAGGAAGATGGGTAAGGCAAAGAACAGGGTGGTCACGATCATCAGGGTGGTGATGTATTCCTTGCTGTATTGCGCATAGTAACCAAGCATTTAAGAACTCCTTGTTCCATCGGCGCATTCAAACGCCATGCAGTAATTATTATTGTTGTGACTGGCTGGTTTTGCGGCTGCAAGAATTGCGATCGGCACGCACTGGTGTCAAGCGCGGTACAGGCGGGCAAGACCAAAGAAGGCGTGGCGGTCGGGAGGTTTAATACTTAAGGCGCGGCACTTTCAGCGCGGGTAAAAGTTGCAAGGCAACACAGGGTAGTGGCCGCGTTTCACTGATCGATATGCGACCTTTGTCGAAGACGCAGCCGCTGTTCGGCGCCTGCCGGCCCGCGCCGCCGGGAGGGCGGCGTTGAGGGCCGGTTCGTCATTGCCGGCGCGCGGGGTAACTCACGGATCAGGCTGTATCAGCCAGTCTTTCAAACTGACCACGTTGCATGTGCTCAACGGAACACGGCTACCCGGTATCGGACTCTGACTGCTGTACAGACACGCCCAGTGCGAGTACTCGGTGGTGGTGATCCATTCATTACGGCTGCGATTCCAGGTGACCTCCGAGTCATTCGCGCTGCAACTGAGCAGCACCGTGGTTCTGTTGTTGCCACTGCCCGTCCGACCCAGGCAAAAACTGAGGTTTGCGCCGTTGCGTACACGTCCCGACGCTTCCCAAAGCCAGCGTTGGCTTGGCGTGTTGTTCACACATTGGTTGAAGACGATATGCGTCCCGGCCACGGATTGGCCGTTTTTGACATCCAGGCAAAAGTTGTTGTGCTTGTTGACGATACGGCTATAGGGAGAGCCGCTCGACCACAAGAACGCAGGGCGGGAATAATCCGGGGTTCCGATCCTTGCGCTGAGCTGGTTAGCGTCGGAACGATGTAAATACAGATCCTCGCCATTTCCAAGAGTCTTCAGTGAGTGGTTTTCTTCAGTCCAGGTGATGTGCTGGCAGCCAGTCTCATGCAGCACGACCTTGCGGTTACTGCCAGGAGGCGTGGCATAGAGGCAGAGTTTCGGCCTGGCCTCCAGCCAGAACTGAACAGTGTTATTGAAGTACAGCTTGTTCCACCGCTGGTTGGGGTTGTTCGGGTCACACCGCCAGAGCCCGACCTGTGCACCCGGCACCAGGTTGCCACCCCCCAGCACATCAACGCATTGGCTGGTATCTGCCAGGCTGTGCAGCAGCACGGCTTTCCCCGAATCATTGCCCAGGCCTTTCGCTTTGCTTGGCGTATTGCTGTTCCATGTCCGTGCCATATCGGCGTGTTGCGCGTTACCCAGGGGTTTGCCGTCTGGCGCATTCTTGTTCGGGTTGGAAAAAGAAAGTACGCGGGTTCCCTGGCGGCACAACAACGATCCATATTTGCCGGTCGAGTATCCGTACTCATAGTTGCCGTCTCCCGGAGAGCAATGCGCGCCGCCGATGTTGTGCCCTATCTCGTGGGCGAATGTATCGGTGGTTGATATGTGCGCCATGCTGTAAGTGCCATAGCGGTCGGCGATTCCGGCCACGTTACCCTGAGGTGCAGAGGCGAAGAAGCCGGCAATCAGGTCGGCGTTGGGGTAGTTGGGAAAAGCATCTTTGAGTTTGTTCAGGTTTACGTTGTTGATCACATAGTCGGTCGGTGTGGTCGAGATCCCGGAGAGCGCGACCCTGATGTTGGTTATTCCAGAGTTTCTCAGGGCGAGGTTCAAGGTTTCGATCTGCGCCAGTGCGAAACTTCTGGGGTCACCGACCTGGCGGGCCGCCGCTTCCGAGAACCCCACAAGTACCGTGAGAACATGCTCCTGGTTACTGTCGGCGGATGTCGTTGTGTCATTGAGTCTTTGTCGATGGGCCTGTTCGTCTTGCGGGTCCGTGACGAAGTCGTCTTTTTGCCCATCGAAGGCGATTTCTTCCTGAAAGGTCTGGCTGCCGTCCGCTTTGCCAAGCACCACACCGCGCCGGGAAGAGGTACTGACCAGGGCGGTGAAACTGCCGTCGTCCTGATTGACCAGGACGATGAAACCATCTGGCTCGCCTTGTTTGCTGAGCAGAACCGAACTGCTGACGTGGTACGCCTCAAAGGTCGTTCGTGGCTCCAGTCGCGGTGCTTGCATTTCTGCCAACAACGCTGAACTGCTGACTTCGGCACGGTTCTCCAGCAGCGATGGCAGGTCCAGAAAGTGCCCGCTTACAGGCGCGTTATCAGCGCTGTATGCCGGTATATGTAGCCCTGTCATTACTATCGTCGTTAAAAGAGGGCGGAGTAGTTTTGCGATGCCCATGGTTGACTCCTGTTCTGTAAAGTCGATCGTTCATGAGGACTACAGGAAGCCTGTAAAGCGCTTGTCAGCACACGTTAAGGAGCTGCTCAGCCTCTGTCACCTGACAAAAATGTCAGTGCTTTACGTCCATTGGGCATTGCTGGGGGGCGACTATTGGTTCGGCCAGGAATAAGCCTCACCGGCATCAGAAGTTGATGGGTGTTTCGGTTTATACCGGTCAGTTCAACCTCTTGGGGCGCTTCGCGAGCAAGCTCGCTCCTACCGAACGGCCGCAAAGCGGCCCCAACGGCTTATTCGAGAGTGAATGAGACGTTGGGACGCTGTTCTTGGGTCAGTTCAAATACGGAATTGCCGCACCAGCGCACGCAAATGCGCTTCCAGCGACGACAGGCTTTTCGCCGTTTGCGCACCCTGGCGGGTTTGTTCGGCGACGCTTTCCACCGCCACCGCGATCTGGTGCACGCTCTGGTTGATCTCTTCGGCCACGGCGGTCTGTTCTTCGGCGGCGCTGGCGATCTGCGCGTTCATCGAGCTGATGGTCCCGATCAGCGTGGCCATGGCATCCAGCGAGGTGCCCGCTTCGCTGGCCTGGTTGCGAGTGGCGTCGCCGGTCTCGCAGGAATGACGCATCGATTCCACCGCCGAGTGGGTGCCGGTGGTGAGGCGGTCGATCATCACCTGGATTTCCTGGGTGCTCTGCTGGGTGCGGCTGGCGAGCCCGCGGACCTCGTCGGCGACCACTGCGAAGCCACGTCCGGCTTCACCGGCCCGCGCCGCTTCGATGGCGGCATTGAGCGCCAGCAGGTTGGTCTGCTCGGCAATCGAGCGAATCACCCCGAGCACGCTGACGATGGACTGCACGTCCTGTTGCAGGCTGTCCAGTGAGGTACCGCTGCCGCGGATGTTCTCCACCAGCGCGTGGATGCGCTTGATGCTGCCGTCCACCACCTGCCGGGCCTGTTGGCCCTGGGTGTCGGTTTCCTGCGCGGCATGGGCGGCGTTCTGCGCGCTGTGCGCCACTTCCTGGGCGGCGGCGGACATCTGGTTGATCGCGGTGGCGACCTGGGTGGTCTCGTGGCGTTGTTGTTCCATGGCCGCTTCCGAGCGACGGCTCTGGCTTTCCACCGACTCGACCAGGGTCGACAGCTCGCCGCTGACTTCCACGACCTGGCGCACCAGGCTCTGGATCTTCTCGACGAAACGGTTGAACGAGCCCGCCAGTTGGCCCAGCTCGTCATTGCCGGCGCGCAGGCGGTGGGTGAGGTCGCCGTCACCGGCGGCGATATCGTCGAGGTTGTCTTTCATGGCCTTGAGCGGCTTGAGCAGGGCATTGCTCAGGGTCAGCCCGGCGATGCCGAGGATCACCAGCAACACGGCAGCGATGCCCAGGATGCTGGTGAGGATCGACTGGATACGCTGGTCGATCTCGGCGCGCAGTTCGGTAATGCGCAGCTCGATATTGTCCAGGTTGACCGCCGTGCCCACGGCCATGTCCCACTTCGGCAGGTAATAGCTGTAGCCGAGCTTGGGCACCTGCACGCTCTCGTTGCCCGGCAGCGGCGAGCTGTAATTGACGAAGTGGCTGCCGTCCTTGGCCACCCGCACCAGCTCGCGGTTGATGAACACCCCGTTGACGTCCTTGCGCTCACTGAGGTTCTTGCCGACGTCTACCGGGCTGTCGCCGCGGAACAGGCGCACCACGTTGGAGTCGTGGGCGAAGAAATAGCCGTCCTTGCCGTACTTGATCTTCGACAGGACCGCGATCGCCTGTGCCCGGCTGGCCTCGTCGCCGTTGGCGGCGGCGTCGTACAGGCCCTGCACCGAGCCGAGAGCGATCTGCATGTAGTCTTCGAGGCTCTGGCGGCTTTCGTCGACCAGGCGTTGGCGGGTTTCACTGACTTCGTTTTCGGCGAGGTGGCGCAGGATCCGGTCCGCTGCGCCACTGATGACCAGGGCGAACACAAGGACCGGGAGGACAGCGAGCAACAGCATTTTTGTTCTTAGAGTCAACTGCATCTTCGTTTCCTCAGTGGCGTCGCACATTGCGAGGGGTTTACCGATTCATCGGCAGGGCTGGGGAAAGCTGAAGAGGGTGGCATTTTGCTTAAGGGCTATTGTTTTCGGGCACATCCCGCCCTTCATCCAACTGTCATGTAACGAGATATATCCTCCAACCCTGGAATAGGTCAGGACTCTCGCATGAAAGGCAGCGCTTCCCTGTTTGCGGCCGTGGATCTCGGCTCCAATGCATTTCGTATGACCATCGGCCAGCAGGTCGTGTGCAACCGTCGCCTGGTCATTCGCAAGGTGAAGAGCCTGCGCGAGCCGGTGCGCCTGGCTGAAGGGCTGCAAGGCGATGCGCTGGATGCCCTGGCGCTGGAGCGGGGCTGGCAGGCATTGGCGCGGTTTGGCAAGCAGCTCAGCGGGTTCCGCGAAGGCAGCGTGCGCGCCGTGGCCACCAGTGCGGTGCGGCAGGCGCGCAATGCGGCGGTGTTTCTCGAAGGCGCGGAAGCCCGCCTGGGTTTCCCCATCGACGTGATCTCCGGCCAGGAAGAAGCCCAACTGGTCTATTCGGGCATCGCCCACACCATGCCCTGCGAGAAAACCACCCGCCTGGTGGTGGATATCGGCGGCGGCTCCACCGAGTTGATCGTTGGTCGTGGCAAGCAACCTATCTTCAGTGAAAGCCTGACCATCGGCAGCGGCACCTTCGGCAAACGCTTTTTCCCCGGCGGACGGGTCGACAGCCGTTCGCTGCAACTGGCGGAGCAGAGCGCCTGCCTGGAGTTTTCCCGGGTCGCCCGGGAGATTGGTGCGCACGGCTGGCACGCGGCGATCGGCTCGTCCGGCACTGCGCGCATGCTGGCGCGGGTGCTTAAGGCCAACGGCCTGAACGACGGCGGGCGTGACGGCATCACCTATGCCGGCCTGCTGCGTCTTTCCCTGAGCTTGCTCGAAGCCGGCCACGTCAAGCGCGTGAAACTCTGCGGCCTGCAGGAACATCGTCTGGGCATGCTGCCCGGCGGTCTGGCGATCATGCTGGCGGCGTTCAAGGCCTTCGGCATCGACGACATGACCCCGTCCGAGCCCGGCCTGCGCTTCGGCCTGCTGCACAGCCTGATGGACAACGGTTCGGCCCGACACTGATAAATTGCCCTTGAGTACCCGCATGATCACCACTCAGGGTCACCACCAGGACGCCGATCTCAACGGCCTGCTCTACGGCTTTGTCTTTCGTCCCGGTCAGCCGGGCCGGGAGATCGATTCGACGCAGGCCCTGGAACTGCTGCTCAATCCTGGCGAGCCGGAAGAATTCCTCTGGCTGCACATGAACCTTGCGCACGCCGCCTGCGAGCGCTGGATGAAAGGCAGCCTCGACCTGCCGGAAACCTTCTTCGAAACCCTGCGCGAAGGCTCGCGCTCGACCCGCATCGAACACACCGACACCGCCTTGCTGGCGGTGGTCAACGACGTGGTGTTCAACTTCGGCCTGGTGTCATCGGACGTGTCTACGCTCTGGGCCTGCGCCCGCAGCCGGCTGCTGGTCAGCGCGCGCTTGCAGCCGCTGCACTCGGTGGACCGTCTGCGTTCCTCGGTGAAGCGCGGCGAACGCTTTGCCTCCACCGTCGAGCTGCTGATTCACCTGTTGGGTGACCAGGGTGATCTGCTGACCCAGATCGTCCGCGAAACCACGTTGAACGTGGACCGTATCGAAGACCAGTTGCTGTCCCAGCGCCTGAGCAACAACCGTGCGGAACTGAGCGGAATGCGCCGCGTGCTGGTGCGCCTGCAACGCCTGTTGGCGCTGGAACCGGGCTCGCTGCTGCGCCTGCTCAATCGCCCGCCGGATTGGCTGCGCGAGCAGGACATGCGCCAGTTGCGCTCGGCCACTGAAGAGTTCGCGGTGATCATCAACGACCTCACCGCGCTGGTGGAGCGGATCAAGCTGTTGCAGGAAGAGATCGCCGCCAAGCTCACCGAAGAGAACAACCGCACGCTGTTCACCCTGACAGTGGTGACGGTGCTGGCGCTGCCGATCAACATCATTGCCGGCTTCTTCGGCATGAACGTGGGTGGGGTGCCGTTGGCGGATGACCCGCACGGGTTCTGGGTGCTGGTGGCGCTGGTGGCGACCTTTACCGTGCTGGCGGGGCGCTGGGCGTTTCGCAAGCGTGGGGATTATTGAGTCCGCGGAGCCGCATCGCTGATTTGCCAGCGATGCGGCGTTAGATCAGAACAACTTGCTCAACACCCAATACAAACTCCCCGACAACAGAATCGCCGCCGGCAAGGTCAGCACCCAGGCCATCAGCAGGTTGCGCACCGTCCCCCACTGCAACCCCGAGCCGTTGGCGGTCATGGTTCCGGCCACGCCCGAAGACAGTACCTGGGTCGTTGACACCGGCAAACCATACAAGTCGGCCGCGCCGATGGTCAGCATCGCCACGGTTTCCGCCGAAGCACCTTGTGCGTAGGTAAGGTGGGTCTTGCCAATGCGCTCGCCGACGGTCACCACGATGCGTTTCCAGCCCACCATGGTGCCCAACCCCAGGGCGATGGCCACGGCGACCTTGACCCACAGCGGAATGAAGCGAGTCGCATCGTCGATCTGTTTCTTGAAGGCTTGCAGCTTGGCGCTGGTGTCGGCGTCGAAGCCGCCGACCTTGTCCTTGTCCATCAGGCGAATGGCTTCGGAGGCCAGGTACATGTCGTTGCGCACGTTGGCCATGGCTTCGGCCGGCACCCGCGACAGCGAACCGTAGCCTTTCACCTGGGCGCCGATCTGGCCCGACAGCACGGCCAGCGCCGGCACCAGTTCAGGCGTGACCTGCTTGGTGCGCACGTAGGTTTCCAGCACCGGACGCGGATCGGCCGGGGCCGGCAGCAGGGCGCTGCGTTGCAGGGCTTGTTGGGTCACTTCGGCCACTGCGGCGAACTGGATGGCCTGGCTTTCCGGCATGGTGCGGTTGAGCGCGTAGGCCATGGGCAGGGTGCCGATCAGGATCAGCATGATCAGGCCCATGCCTTTTTGGCCGTCGTTGGAGCCGTGGGCGAAGGACACGCCGGTGCAGGTGAGGATCAACATGCCGCGAATCCACCACGGCGGCGGCGCGTCACCTTCAGGGGCCTTGTACAGCGCGCGGTTTTTCACGAACAGGCGCAGGGCCAGAAGCAGCAGCCCCGCGCAGACGAAGCCGACCAGCGGCGACAGCAGCAGCGAATAACCGACCTTGGTCGCCTGCGCCCAGTCCACGCCGCTGGTGCCGTCGCGGCCGTGCATCAGCGCGTTGGCGATGCCGACGCCGATGATCGAACCGATCAAGGTGTGCGACGACGACGCCGGCAGCCCCAGCCACCAGGTGCCGAGGTTCCAGATGATCGCGGCGATCAGCAGGGCGAAGATCATCGCGAAGCCGGCCGACGAGCCGACCTGCAAAATCAGCTCCACCGGCAGCAGGGCGATGATGCCGAACGCCACCGCGCCGCTGGACAGCAGTACGCCGAGGAAGTTGAAGCAGCCGGACCAGACCACCGCGAAATGCGCCGGCAGCGAGTTGGTGTAGATCACCGTGGCAACGGCGTTGGCGGTGTCGTGGAAGCCGTTGACGAACTCGAAGCCAAGGGCGATCAGCAAAGCGATGCCCAGCAGCAGGAAGGGCGTCCAGGTGGTGACCACGGCATTCATGTCGCCGACGTCGCGCACCAGGCTCCAGGCCGAGAACAGGATGCCGGCGGCAATGATGATGAAGAAAATCGCCGAGGCGAGCCGGCCAGGCTTGTGCACGAGCTGCGGGCGAGGGCCCGCGGCACGTGGGGAAGGCGTTGCGGTGAGTGTGCTGGTGTCCATGTTCCGGTACCGGTGAGGGGAGGGCACCGGTGATTATCGGAAGTGGATGTTACAGGATGTGTCTACATCGAAATCAGTAGACCTCCGGCACGATCAGCGCTTGCGGCGTCGGCGTGCGGCTGTAGTCGGCCTGGCGAACCCGTTGCGGCAGCGACACGGTCGGCGTCTGCACCTCTTCATACGGCACCTGGTCGAGCAGGTGCTGGATGCAGTTCAGGCGGGCCTTTTTCTTGTCGTCCGCCTGCACCACCCACCAGCGCGCTTCATCGATATGGGTGCGCTCGAGCATGATTTCCTTGGCCTTGGTGTAGGCCTCCCAGCGCCGGCGGGATTCCAGGTCCATCGGGCTGAGTTTCCATTGCTTGAGCGGGTCGTGGATACGGCTGAGGAAGCGCAGGTTCTGTTCCTGGTCGGAGATCGAGAACCAGTACTTGATCACCTGGATCCCGGAACGCACCAGCATGCGTTCGAACTCCGGCACGCTGCGGAAAAACTCTTCGTACTGATCGTCACTGCAAAAGCCCATGACCCGCTCGACGCCGGCGCGGTTGTACCAACTGCGGTCGAACAGCACCACCTCACCGGCTGCCGGCAGGTGCGGCACGTAGCGCTGGAAGTACCATTGGGTCTGTTCGCGATCGTTCGGCGCGGGCAGGGCGGCGACCCGGCAGACGCGCGGATTGAGGCGCTGGGTGATGCGCTTGATCACCCCCCCTTTGCCGGCGGCGTCACGGCCTTCGAAGAGGATCACGATCTTGTGGCCGGTCTTGACCACCCAGCTCTGCAGCTTGACCAGCTCGCCTTGGAGCCGGAACAGCTCGCGGAAATAGCGACGGCGCGCGGCTTTTTCCGGGCTGTCCGGGAGGTTTTCGTCGAACAGCTCGTCGAGGTTTTCAGCGTCTTCGGCCAGCTCCAGCTCGAGCTCTTCGTCGCTGTGGTCGATCAGCTCGTGGTAGATGCGCTGGATCAGGGAGTCGTCGGTCAGGATCATCATGTGTCTCGCTCACGGTAATAGCGCCGATGTTAGGCAGGCTCCGTGGCAGGCAAGTGACAATCCGGGCGGCTACTTCAGCGGCACGAAAATATCCGTCTGCCACTGCTCTTGCGGCGTTTGCGGGAACACGCTCAGGTACTGGAAAAACAGCGGCTGGTCGCGCAATTCCTCGCCGCTGGCGGGCAGCCAGTCGCGGTAGATCGGGTAGATGCTTTCGCCGATGTGGTCGGGCGAACCCGAATGGCGCACCACGGCGTAGCGACCGCCGCCGATGACCCGCTCGCCGACGGCGAAATCGTTGGGCCGCACCGCCTCGTTGATCTCGCCGCAGACGGCGAAGTGGAAGTGTTCTGGTGGCGTGGTGTCGGGGTTGTTGAACGGAATGCCGAACGTGCGGCTCGACGCCACCGGCGACTGGCCGCTGTGGAGGCGCCAGTCGATGAAGCGACGTACCGTCTCCGGCACCAGCCCCGGAGGGCCGATATGCTCCAGCGCGGCAACGCGGACTTCGGCGAAATCAACGATTCTGACCTGCATGGTGATGCTCCTGGAAAAGTGAGGGATGGCGAACACCGCGTTCCAGACCTGCCAGTTCGGCGCCTTGCGAAAAGCGCTGGGGCTCATCCCGAAGTCCCGGCGAAGCGCCCGGCTGAACGCCTCCGGGCTTTCGAACCCGGCGCCCAGCGCGGCGTCCAGCACCGAATGCCCGGCGCTTTGCACCAGCCGATGCGCGGCCCGGCGCAGGCGCATCAGTTGCACATAACGGGCAACCGGCACGCCGACAAAGGCCGAAAACTGGCGGTGGAAATGGAACTCCGAGAAATTCGCCAGATGGCTCAGGGTCTTGACCGACAGATCGCCTTCGAGGTTGTCGGCGATGTGGGTCAGGACGGTGGCGAAGCGTTTGGCGTAACTGGAGTCGCTGGACATCTCGGGTACCGTGGGCTGGTTTTGCGGTAGGCACAGGATCGGTGATTGACGGGTGGGCGCGCCTAGCCGGGTTTGCTCGATGGTGGGGGAGATTAGCACCGGGCTCACTGAAGGCTGGCTTGGCGGGCGCAAAGCGGCCCTATCAAACCGCGATCAATTGGCTCTTTATCAACCCTCGTCCGGCCCCTATTCTGCTGCCCATTTGCGCGGAACCTGTCTTCATGGATTCACTGCTTCTCACCATCATCTTCGGCGCCGCCCTGGCCGGCTTCGTCCAGGGCCTGTCGGGCTCGAACTTCGGCCTGGTGGCCATGGCGGTCTGGGCCTGGGCGCTGGATCCGACCCTGACCGGGCCGCTGGTGGTCTGCGGCTCGCTGGTGGGTCAGGTGCTCGCGGCGGGAACCTTGCGCCGAGGGCTGAAGCGCGAGCATCTGGTGCCGATGCTGATCGGCGGGCTGGCCGGGGTGCCGCTGGGCGTGGTGTTGCTGCATGCCATCGACCCGCTGGTGTTCCGCCTGCTGGTGGGGATCGTGTTGGCGCTGTGGTGCCCGCTGATGCTGTTTTCCAGCAACTTGCCGACGCTGCGCCTGGGCGGACGCAAGGCCGATGCCGCAGTGGGCGTGCTCGGCGGGGTGATGGGCGGCCTCGGCGGCCTGACCGGGCCGGCGCCGGCGTTGTGGGCGGTACTCAAGGGCTGGGACCGCGACACCCAGCGCTCGGTGATCCAGGGTTTCAACCTGGGGATGCAGTTGCTGACGATGATCACCTATCTGGTTTCCGGCACCGTGTCCGCCGAAGCCCTCGGCCTGTTCCCGGTGGTGGCGCTGGCGGTGCTGCTGCCCACCTTCGCCGGAATCCGCGCCTATCGGCATTTCAGTGATATCGCCTTTCGCAAGATAGTGCTGGGGTTGCTGGCGTTGGCGGGTGTGCTTTTGATCATTCAGTCGCTGCCGCACATTGCCTAGGCTCGCAGCGCCGCCCCTGAAACCCTTGTCTCCAGGGCAGCGCAACCCTCCAGGCAAGCGCTTATGGCCCCAACATCCGCCAACTCTCCGTGAGCTCCCGACCCAATCGCCTCAGCCGGGAACCCTCACTCACTTTGGGGCGAACCGCTCCCACCAGCCGGGCCGGCTGGTTTGTTGTTGATAGGTCTGCACCTGGTCTGCCGCGCTGCCCAGCAGTTGCGCGACCGTCGAGCCGCGCCGGGCCACGTAGGCATCCAGCTCGGCGATGGCCTTTTCCAGCACCCCATAGCCACCGGTAAACACCGCCGAGGTCATCTCCGTGGCGCTGGCGCCGGCCAGCAGGAAGCGCGCGACGTCCAGCCCGGTGCGGGCGCCGTTGGTGGCGATCAGCGGGTAGTCGTCGGCCATGGCCTTGCGGGTCAGCATCAGCCAGCGCGCCGTCAGTGGCAGCGCCCAGGAGCCGCCGATCGCGGCGCTGGTGCCGAGCAGCGGCAGGCCGCTGTCCAGGTCCGGCAAGAAGCCCATGAAACGGCCCATCACCACCACGCTGTCGGCGCCACCACGCCGCGCCGCCTGGGCCAGGCCGACCACGTCTTCGCTCTGGCCGGTGAGCTTGATCCACAGCGGCAAGGTGGTCGCCTGGCGGATGCGCCGGACGATCGTTTCAATGCGCTCGGCACCGCGTTCCAGGACGATCGCGCCCTTGGCCGCTTCCTCGCCGTGGGGCGCGCCGATGTTCAGTTCCAGCACCCGCAGCCCGGCCTGTTCGATCTGCCGGGCGTAGTCGGCGCATTGCTCCAGGTCGCTGAGGATCAGGCTCGGGATCACGTAGGCGTCGAGGCTGCGGGCGTAGTGGTCGAGCCCGACCAGTTCGTCCAGCCAGTCGCCGAAGTCACGCTGGACCAGGCCCGAGCGGCCGAACAGGCTGGCGTCGGCCGGCGGGTTGAAGTCCCAGGGCAGGGGATTCCACTGGGCGTCGAGCAGCAGGTAGTCGGTCTTGTCCAGTTGCGCCTTGGCCGCGGCGGATTCGTTGGTGGACTTGGCCACCACCGCGCCCGCGCCGGTGTCCAGCGCGGCACGGATCGCCGCGGCGGTCATGGTCTGTTCACCCGCGCCGCAGATCACCGGGTTTTTCAGGGTGAGCTGGCCGAGGGTGGTGGTCAGTCGGGTCATGGGCACGCTACTCACAGGTTCATCAGGCGGGCGGCGTTGCCCGAGATCATTTTGCGGATGTCGGCGTCGCTGTACTCCAGGTCCAGGAGTTGGCCGATCACGTTGCGGAAGCCGTCGGCGATGTTCGGGTTGCCCTGCTGGCCGAGGTCGGAGCCGAGGATGGTGAGGTCGATGGTGCCGGCCTCGATCACTTCGCGCAGGAAGGTGTCGTCATAGAATTTGAACTTCGACCCCGGCACCCACATGCACATCGAGTGCTCCATGAACACGCCTTCGCGGGCCAGTTGGCGCATGTCGTCGAGGGTGGCGTCGACCACGTAGGTCGGGTGGTTGACCAACAGGCGCTTGACCCCGCGCTTGCGCGCTTCCTCAAACAGCGGCCAGATTTCACGGATGTTCAGGTGGCCGGCGGAAAGCACCACGTCCTGGGCGGCGATCAGGTCGAGGATGGCCTTGACCTCTTCCTTGAGCTTGCCGTCATCGTCCAGCACGGTCAGCGGAATGGGCTGCAGCATGCGCTGGGTGGTCTGCGGGAATTTGTCGACGAACTTCACGTCCTGGTGGTGGTGGGCGATGTGGTTGGCCGAGGAGAAGGTCGGCATCCACACCAGTTTGGCGCCGAGGTTCAGGCCATGCTCCACGGCGTGGACGTTGAGGCCGCCCACCGAGTTGTTCAGCGGAACCCCCGACAGCATGTGCACGTTCAGTTCGCTGAAGTGTTTGTTGAGCAGGGTGGTGACCGGCGTGCAACTGTAATAGTGGTCCTTGAGCAGCACGGCCTTGAGGCCGGCTTCGGAGGCTTCGCGCATGGCTTCGATGTGGTCGCAATAGCGCGGCATCACCGAGGGACCGCTGTGGCAGTGCAGGTCGATGGCGCCGACCAGCAGGTCGTTGATGTGGGCCTGGCGTTCGTCGTTGGCGGTGGGGGTGAGAATGGCGTTCATGGGGCTACCTCTTTTCTTGTTGGGTAGCGACTCAGCGGGCCGAGTCGCGAAAATGTCGGGCGTGCTGGCTCCAGCCGGCGCGGAGCAGCGCCTGGTCCGAGCCGAGGATGAAAAAGCTCACGCCGCGGGCGGCGAAGCGGTCGAGGTCTTCGAGGCTGGCGACGAAGATGCCGCTGGCCTTGCCGGCGCGAGCGGCGGCGTCGAGTACGCGGTTGACGGCGGCCTCGACCCGCGGATCGTCGAGGCGCTCGGCGCCCAGTGACACGGCGAGGTCGGCGCGCCCGACCAACAGGCAGTCGATCTGCTCGACGCTGGCGATGGCGGCGAGGTTGTCCAGCGCTTCGCGGTCTTCGATCTGGGCGACGATCGCGTGGCGGCCGTCCTCGGCGGCGAGGTGCTCGGCGAGGGTGGCGCGGCCGTAGCCGCCGGCCCGCGGTGAGTTGGAAAAGCCGCGGTTGCCGTCGCGGTAACGGGTGCCTTGCAGCACTTGCCGGGCCTGGCCGGCGTCGATGATGTGCGGCAGCACCAGCCCGTCGGCACCGAGATCGAGGGCTTGCAGCAAGGTCGCCGGGCGCGCATCGGCGACCCGCACCAGGCCGCTGACGGACGCGGCGCGACAGGCCAGCAGGCCCAGGTCGAGGCTGCCCTGGTCGAAGGGCGCGTGCTCGGCATCCAGCACCACCGCATCCAGGCCGGCATCCCCGGCAATTTCCACCACGGCATGGCTGGGGGTCTTGATGAAACTGCTGAGCAGCGGCTCGCCGGCGCGCAGCCGGGTGGCGAAGGTGACCGCGCTCATGCCGATACCGCTGCGTCGGCGAACTCGCCGGCCTGGTATTCGATCAGGTGACGGTAGTCGTCACGGATCGGCGAGAACACATCCAGGTTCATCACCACTTCAGTGCCGAGCGGTTCGGCGTAATGCACCACGTGCGGCGGGATGCGGATCATGCTGCCGGGGCCGCCTTCGACCACCTCGTCGCCGAGGTGAAAACGCACGCGGCCCTGAACGATGATCACCAGTTGTTCGAAGGTGTGGCTGTGGGGGAAGACATCCATGCCCGGGCTCAGCCAGTTCATGACGCACAGGGTGTCGTCGCCACGAAAGGCCACCCGTTCCACTCCCTTGCGTACGACTTCCCGTGGCAGGTCATTCCAGTTATGCAGCAGTGCCTGGGCGAGGCTCATCGGCGAATCTCCTTTTTGTTTTCTATAGAGGAACAGTGTTTCGCTGTGAGATAAACCTACGCCTGCCGTATCGAGGCGGTCAAGCCCCTTTTTCAACCTTGACAGCAGCTTTTGAACGGCCCTAGGATTGTGTCGTTCAAAAGAACAACATTTCGTTGTAAGAAATATTAGCCTCAAGGAATCCACAGATGCGTGTAATCGAGTCTCTTCTGATTGACGGCCAGTGGTCGGCTGGCACCCACGAACGCCAGGCGGATGTCTACAACCCCGCCACTGGCGAGCTGATCGCCCGTCTCGGCCTGGCCTCGACCGCCGATCTGGACCGCGCCCTCGCCGCCGCCCAGCGGGGCTTTCAGGTGTGGCGCAAGACCTCGGCCTACGAGCGCTCGAAAGTCCTGCGCAAGGCGGCGGACCTGGTACGCGAGCGCTCGGACGAGATCGCCGCGCTGATTACCCTGGAGCAGGGCAAGCCGCTGGCGGAAGCGAAAATGGAAGCCTTCGGTGCCGGCGACCATATCGACTGGTACGCCGAGGAAGGGCGCCGCGCTTATGGCCGGGTGATTCCGCCGCGCGCCCGCGGTGTGCGGCAAACCGTGCTGCGCGAGCCGATCGGTCCGGTAGCGGCGTTCAGTCCGTGGAACTTCCCGGTCAGCCAGTTGGTGCGCAAGATCGCCGGCGCGCTGGCGGCGGGCTGTTCGATCATCGCCAAAGGCCCGGAAGAAACGCCGTCCTCGTGCATCGAACTGTGCCGCGCCTTCCAGGATGCCGGCGTACCGGCCGGGGTGTTGAACCTGGTGTTCGGCGTGCCAGCGGAAGTGTCCGATTACCTGATCCGCTCCGAGGTGATCCGCAAGGTGTCGTTCACCGGCTCCGTGCCGGTGGGGCGCGCCCTCGGTGGGCTGGCCGGCCAGTACCTCAAGCGCTGCACCCTGGAGCTGGGCGGGCACGCACCCTTTATTGTTTGCGACGACGTCGACGTGGACGCCGTGGCGGCCTTGGGCGCCGGCTTGAAATTCCGCAATGGCGGGCAGATCTGCGCTTCGCCGACCCGCTTCTATGTGCAGTCGGCGGTGTATGAGCAGTTTGTCGAAGCCTTCTGCCGCGTCAGCGCCGGGCTGAAGATGGGCGACGGCCAGGACCCGGCCAGCCAGCTCGGCCCGCTGGCCAACCCGCGTCGGGTGGCGGCGGTGCAGGAATACGTGGACGACGCCCTGGCGGTCGGCGCGCAACTGGCGCTGGGCGGCGCGGGCGTCGAGGGCGGCGGCTTCTTCTATCCGGCCACGGTGCTCACCGATGTTCCGGAAAGCGCTCGGGTGATGAGCGAAGAACCCTTCGGCCCGATCGCCTCGATCGTGCGCTTCGACAGCCTCGATGAGGTGATCGAGAAAGCCAACAGCTTGCCGTTCGGCCTGGCGGCCTTTGCCTTCACCCGTTCGATCCAGCGCGCCACGTTGCTGGCCGACGAACTGGAGTCGGGCATGGTGTCGATCAACCACTTCGGCCTGGCTGCGCCGGAAACGCCGTTCGGCGGGGTGAAGGACAGCGGCTACGGCAGCGAAGGTGGCAGCGAAGGGCTGGACGCCTACTTCACCACCAAGTTCGTCAGCCAGATCGGCTGACTGGTCACCTCATTCATTGAATTAGCGGGACCTGTGGGAGCTGGCAAGCCAGCTCCGACGGGATCCCTGCGTCGAGAACAAGAACAATGCAGACATTCGACTACATCGTCATCGGAGCAGGCTCCGCCGGCTGCGCCCTCAGCGCGCGGCTGGCGGCGGCCGGCAAGCAGGTGCTGCTGCTGGAAGCCGGTCCCGCCGACAATCATCCCTACATTCATATCCCCGGCACTTTCATTCGCGTGCATGGCACTCAGCGCACCTGGATGTACCGCACCGAACCCGAGCCTTTCGTCAACCAGCGCCGCGTCTACATTCCCCAGGGCCGCACCCTCGGCGGCGGCAGCTCGGTCAACGCGATGATCTACATCCGTGGCCAGGCCGAGGACTACGACGAGTGGCAGGCCAACGGCTGCCCGGGCTGGGGTTGGGCGGACGTGCTGCCGGTGTTTCGCCGCTGCGAGGCCAACGCCCGGTTGGGCGGCCAGTTGCACGGCCAGGACGGCCCGCTGAAAGTCAGCGATCCGCGCCACCGGCATGCCTTGAGCGAGGCCTTCGTGCAGGCGGCGGTGGAGGCGGGCGTGCCGGCCACCGACGATTTCAACGGCGCGAAACAAGAGGGCGCCGGCTTCTACCAGACCACCACCGCCGAGGGCCGCCGTGCCAGTTCCGCGGTGTCGTACCTGCGCCCGCTGCGCCATGACCCGCGGCTCAAGGTGCTGAGCAACACCCATGTCACCGAACTGCTGTTCGAAGGGCAGCGCGTGGTGGGTGTGCGGGCCAAGGGGCAACAGGGCGACGAGCTGGAGTTCAAGGCTCGCGCCGAAGTGATCGTCAGCGCCGGGGCCATCGCTTCGCCAAAACTGCTGATGCTGTCGGGGATTGGTCCGGGCGAGCACCTGCAGTCGCTGGGCATCCGCACCCGCGTCGATGCGCCGGGCGTCGGCGAGAACTTCCAGGACCACCTCAGCGCCTCGGTCTACGCCCAGACCCGCCAGCCGGCCAGCCTGTTGGGCCATGACCGCGGCCTGCGGGCCATCGGCCACGGCCTCAAGTACCTGGCGACGCGGCGCGGCCTGCTCAGTTCCAACGTGGTGGAGAGCGGCGCCTTCGTCGACGCCACCGGCTGCGGCCGCCCGGACGTGCAGTTCCATGTGGTGCCGGCACTGGTGGGCGACATGGACCGGCTGCCGCCCATCGGTCACGGTATTTCCATCAACCCGTGCGCCTTGCGCCCGCGCTCTCGCGGCCGGCTGCGCCTGAAGAGTGCCGACCCGATGCAGGAGGTAGCGATCAATGCCAATTACCTGAGTGACCCCGAGGACATGCGCACCATGGTCGCCGGGGTGAAAGTGGCGCGGCGCATCCTGCGTTCGCCGGCACTGGCCAGCGTGGTCGAAAAAATGCTCCTGCTGCCGGACCACGACGATGTACCGGACTCGGTGTTCGAGGACTATGTGCGCACCGTGGCCAAGACCGTGTTCCACCCGGCCGGCACCTGCCGCATGGGCCAGGACGCCGGCGCCGTGGTCGGCCCGGACCTGAAGGTGCACGGTGTGGAGGGCCTGCGGGTAGCCGACGCGTCGATCATGCCGACGATTGTCAGTGGCAATACCAATGCGCCAAGCATCATGATCGGCGAGCGCTGCGCGGACTTCATCCTCGCCGCCGGCTGACCGGTCGCCGAATCTTCGCCAATACAACAATTACAAGAGTGCAGCGATGAATCTCATAGCCCGTAGTACCTTCGACAACGAGCAGGACAGCACCCTCTACAACCGCATCGCCTGGCGTCTGCTGCCGTTCCTGTTCGTGCTTTACATCGTGGCGTTTCTCGACCGGGTCAACGTCGGCTTCGCCAAGCTGCAGATGGCGGCGGACATCGGCCTCAGCGACATGGCCTTCGGCTTCGGCGCCGGGGTGTTCTTCATCGGCTACTGCCTGTGCGAGATCCCCAGCAACATGATGCTGCAGCGGGTCGGGGCGCGTTTCTGGATCGCCCGGATCATGGTGGTGTGGGGCATTCTTTCGGTGTCCATGCTGTTCGTCACTACGCCCAACCAGTTCTACGTGTTGCGCTTTTTGCTGGGCATGGCCGAGGCCGGGTTCTACCCCGGCGTGGTCTTGTACATGACGTACTGGTTCCCGTCCTATGCCCGTTCCCAGGGCATGGCCTGGTTCAACCTCGGCATCGCCATGGCCGGGGTGATCGGCAGCCCGCTGTCGGGCTGGATCATGCAGACCTTCGCCGGCGTCCATGGCATGGCCGGCTGGCAATGGCTGTTCCTGATCGAGGGCATGCCGGCGGTGATCCTCGGCGTCGTGGTGTTCTTCTACCTGGATGACCGTCCCGGCAAGGTGCACTGGTTGACGCCGGAGCAGAACGCGCGAGTGGTCAAGCAGCTCGCGGCGCAGCGCGAGGCGCAGGAGCAGGCCGGGGCCGGGCACAACTTCCGCGCGGCTTTCGTCAACAAGGACCTGTGGTTGCTGATCTATGTGAACTTCGCCTTGCTGTGCGGGACCTACGGCGTGTCGTTCTGGTTGCCGCAGATCGTCCAGGGGTTGGGGGTGAAAAGCCTGGCGCAGACTGGTCTGATCGCGGCGATTCCGTTCGCCGTGGCGTCGGTGTGCATGTTGGTGGTCAGCCGCCATTCGGACCGCACCCGCGAACGGCGCTGGCACGGCACCCTGTGCAACCTGGCGTCTGCGCTGGGCTTGGCAATGGCGGCGTTCTTTCATGATCAACCGGTGTTGTCGCTGGCCGGCCTGAGCCTGGCGATGTCCGGCGGGCTCGCCGGGTTCTGCGTGCTCTGGGCATTGCCCGGCGTATTGCTGACCGGCACGGCCGCCGCCGCGGGTATCGCCCTGATCGCCACCGTGGGCAACCTCGGCGGTTACGCCAGCCCGTTCATGATGGGCTGGATCAAGCAGAGCAGCGGGCACCTGGAATATGGCTTGTATGTGCTGGCGGTGATGACCGTGCTGGGTGCCTGGGCGATGTTCTCGGTCAAGCCACCGCGTGCGCGGCAAAGCGAAATAATCGGTAAAACTGCCAACGCGTGATGTCGCGGAGCAACACAAGCGTTTCGTCGAGCGATACAATCGGGGCTTTCCACAGCTCGACATGAGGTGATCGCTTGGACCAGGAAGACGAAAAAACCAGCAGCGGCCCGGCGCTGCTGGAATCGGTGGAGATGGTCTTTCGTCTCCTCGATGAACTCACCGCCGCCCGTCGCCCGCTGGGGGTGACGGAGCTGGCCCAGCAACTGCAAACCGCCAAGCCGCGCACCTACCGCCACCTGGCGTCGATGCGCCAGCTAGGCATCCTCGAACAGGACCCGGCCACAGAGAAATACATGCTCGGCGCACGGCTGGTGGCCTACGGCGAAGCCGCCGGCGAACAGTTCGACCTGCGCGCCATCGCCGATCCCTATCTCACCCGTATTCGCGACGCCACGGGCCAGACGGCCTTGCTTGCGGTCGCCACCCATGACACCGCGCTGGTGGTGTCCTGCGTCGAATCCAAGGCCAACGTGTGCATCTCGGTCAAGCCGGGCAACCGCGTGTTGCCGTACTGCTCGGCCCAGGGCCGCACGGTGCTGGCCTTTGCCGATGCCGCCAGCCAGCAACGGGTGATGCGCCGCAAGATGCCGCAACTGACCCCCAACACCCTGCACGACCCCGAGCAACTGGCACAGCGCCTGGAGCTGATCCGCCAGCGTTTGTACGACGATGCGGACGGCGAAGTGACCCTGGGTATCAATGCGTTGTGCTGCCCGATCTTCCGCGAGAACGACCAGATCGTGGGGACCATCGGCATCGTCGGGCCGAGCGCGGCGATCCCGTCACCGCCGCCCGCGGCCATGCTGCGCGAGTTGCAATCGGCGGCGGCGGAGATCAGCGAGCGCTTGCATGCGGGGACGTATCAGCGGTTGTAGCAGGGGGCGTTGAGGTAACTCTTGGTTCTATGAAGACCATGAGGTGTCAGTCTGGATACTGTGTAATGGCGACCAGGTGCTAGCCGACAGTTTTTCAGCGCCCTCAAGACCGAGCGCCGCCCGCGCGGCGCATCGCGACGGTTCGGCGCCCCGACAAGCTCGCTCCTACATTTGTTGCAACGCACCATGGCCTATGGGATTGGCGTTGCCAGCCTTGCTGCATGGCGGGAGAGTGCGGGGTGGCTGAGGCGTCAGCCTCGAAATCAAGCCGAACCACCAAGGCGGTCAACCATGGCCTGACAGGCACAGGTACGTTGCAACCAATGTAGGAGCGAGCTTGCTCGCGATGCGCCGCGCGGGCGGCGCTCGATCTCATGCAGCGATGAGGCCCTCAGAACCTCAGAAAAGACTCAACGGATACTCGGTAATCAACCGCACCTCATTGAAATTCACGCCGCGGTCCGGGCTTCTGAAGCTCGCTTGCCGCACGCGGAATGACAAGTCCTTCGCGCTGCCCGACTGCACCACGTACTTCACATCGATGTCCCGCTCCCACGCCCGGCCGTTGTCGGTCTGGGCGGTGTGGAAATCGGTGCCGCGCAGGTAGCGGGTCATGAAGGTCAGGCCGGGCACGCCCAGCGCGGCGAAGTTGAAGTCATACCGCGCCTGCCACGAACGTTCGTTCTCGTAGTTGAAGTCCGAATACTGCACCGAGTTGGCGAGGAACACGGTGCTGTTGCCGTCCACGCCATAGGTGTAGTTGCCCTGGCCGCTGACCCGCTGGTGGGCGATCAGGAAGCCGTGCGGCCCGGCCGTCAGCGACGCCGCGAGGCTCCAGATGCGGTTGTCCAGTTCGCCGGCGCGGGCCTGGCCCTGGCTGCGGGTGTCGTAGCCGTTGAAGTCGAGCTTGAAGGCGTAGCCATCGGACAGCGGCATTACGGCGGTGGCGCCGACGTAGTACTTGCGCCAGTAGTCATCGACATCCGAGTGGTAGGCCCGCAGGTTGAGGTTGCGGTTGAGCTGGTAGTCCGCGCCGATCAGGTCCAGCGACGACAGCCGGCCGCTGTCGTGCTCGCTCTGGTCGCGGCTGCGCATGGCGGTGAAATGGCCGGCATGCATGGTCAGGCCGTCCAGCTCCTTGCTGGTCAGCAACCAGCCTTGGGTGGTCTCGGGCAGCAGGCGGTTGTCGGTGGTGGCCAGCACCGGCAGGTTGACCAACTGTTCGCCGAACTTCAGCTCGGTTTTCGACAGCCTGGCCTTGAGCGCCGCGCCGCCTTTCGAATAGCTGTCCTTGGCGCCGTCGCTGTCTTCTTCCAGCAGCAAGGTGCCGCCGCCCTTGCGACCGTTGCCGGTGTCCAGCTTGATGCCGAGCAGGCCGATGGCATCGACGCCGAAGCCGACCGTGCCCTGGGTGAAACCCGACTCGAACGTGGCGATGAAACCCTGTGCCCATTCTTCGGAGTAGTTCTGCGCCGTGCGGTCGTCGAGGAAGTTACGGTTCATATAAAAGTTGCGGGCTTTTATTGAGAGGTGCGCGTCTTCGACAAAGCCGCCGGTGTCGGCCTGGGCGGTCAGGGGAACAGCACAAGCCAGTGCAAGCAGGTTTTTGATTTTCATTATTGTTTTTCCATGCAGGTGCGCGAGTCACAGCCCTGTTGCGGGAAGAGGACGTGGCTTCCAGGGCGTGACCATGGGTATCCGGAGAAACGTCTATTTGTTCTTTTGATAGAAACACTGTTTCTCTGGATGGCTGATGCTATTGATCCTGCCAGCGTGCTGTCAAGCCGCTTGGGCGATGGTTTCGGCTTTTCTTCGCGTCATGAATCGCAGGCACGCGAAGGCCCCGGCCACAGGGCCCGCAGTGCGGGTCATGTGGCCGGGGCCGTGGTTGTGGCGATCAGCGGCGGGTGAAGGAACGGGACAGCAGTAGCAGCAGCGAGGCGAACACCACCATGATCGTCGCCGCCGACAGCAGCACCGGGCTCAGGGCTTCCCGCGCCGTGGTGAACATCTCCCGCGGCAGGGTGCGCTGGTCGGGGCCGGCGAGGAACAGGGTGACCACCACCTCGTCGAGGGACGTGGCGAAGGCGAACAGCCCGCCGGAGATCAGCCCCGGCGAGATCAGTGGCAAGGTCACCTTGCGCAAGGTCATCCACGGCGTCGCGCCCATGCTCGCCGCCGCCCACAGCAGGCGCTGGTTGAGGCCGCCCAGCGCCGAGCCGACGTTGACCACCACGAACGGCACCGCCAGGGTGGTATGGGCCAGCACCAGCCCGGCGAAGGTGCGGGTGATGCCGGCGCTGGAGAACACGAAGTACATGCCCACCCCGACGATGACCGCGGGCACGATCATCGGCGCGATCAGCAGCACTTCGATCAGCCGTTTGCCGGGCATCGCCGGGTGGCGTAGCCCGAGCGCCGCCAGCCCGCCGAGGACCACCGCGAGCACGGTGCTGGTCAGGGCGATGGCGAAGCTGTTGAACAGCGCGCCGAGCCATTGCGGCGAGGCGAAGAATTCCTCGTACCAGTGCAGGGTGAACTGCCCGAGGGGCAGCGACATGTAGCGGCTGTCGCTGAACGACAGCGGCAGCACCACCAGGATCGGCAGCAGCAGGAACGCCAGCACCAGCCAGCCGCCCAGTGACAGGCCAAGGTTGCCGAACCAGGCCAGCGGCCCGCTATTGGGATTGCGAATCATCGGTTCACTCCTTCGCTGCCGCGGCGAGCCAGCCAGGCCTGGATCAGGTAGAGCAGGGTGGTCGCTACCAGCAGCACCAGGCCCAGGGCCGAGGCCAGGCCCCAGTTGAGGGTGCCGGTGGTGAACTGGGCGATGTAGAAGCTGATCATCTGGTCGGCCGGGCCGCCCAGCAACGCGGGCGTGATGTAGAAGCCGAGGGTGACGATGAACACCATCAGCGCCCCCGCCGCCAACCCCGGCAACACTTGCGGCAGGTAGACCTGGAAGAACACCCGCAACGGCCGCGCGCCCATCGAATAGGCGGCCTGGACCAGCAGGCGGTTGCAGCCGGCCATGGCCGCCAGCAACGGGAACACCATGAACGGCAACATCACATGGACCAGCGCCAGGATCACCCCGAAGCGGTTGTAGAGCAGGTGCACGGGGCTGTCGATCAGGCCGAGGCGCAGCAGCAGCGCGTTGACGATGCCCTCGTCTTGCAGCAGCACCATCCAGGCGGTGGTGCGCACCAGGATCGAGGTCCAGAACGGCAGCAGGATCATCAGCAGCAACACGTTGCGGGTGCGCGGCGTGCGCCGGTCGAGGAAGGCGCACAGCGGAAAGGCCAGCAGCACGCAGAACAGCGTGGTCAACGCGGCGATACCAAAGGTGCGGCCGAGGATCGAGCGGTACAGGCCCGCTTCGTCCTTGGCCACCACGCCTTCGCGGTAGTCGTACTTGACGTCCATCGCCGACAGCAGGTGGTAGGTGCCGGCCGGCCCGGCGGCGCGCTTGAAGGTCTGCCAGGTGCTGTTTTCCAGCCAGCGCGGGTCCAGGGCCTGGAGCGACGCGGCGCTGCCGTCCAGTCGCCCGGCTTCGCGCTTGGCGGTCATCAGCAGGGCGC
>NZ_JANLNX010000114.1:0-29054 GCF_025466015.1 Pseudomonas sp. 5P_5.1_Bac1
GTGTTGCTCAGGGTCGCGGTGGCGCCGGAGTCGATCCGGGTGCCGGTCGCGGCGTTGACGGCGCCGGTGCCCAGGGCCTGGCTGCTGCCGATGATGAGCGAGCCGCCATTGAGGGCGGTGCCACCGCTGTAGGTATTGGTGCCGTCCAGGCGCAGGACACCCGTGCCGGTCTTGGTCAGGGGGGAGGTACCGTCGCCCGAGATCACCCCGCTGAGGGTGATGTTATTGCTGCCGCTCACCGTCAGACCGTTGATGCCCGAGAGGGCGTTCACTTCCAGGTTGATGTCATTGGCCAGGATCAGCGTGGAGGCCGCGAAGGACGAAAGCGTCGCGCCGTTGGCGTTGACGATGCCGGTACCAAACACCCCGCTGTTGTTCACCCACAGCGCCCCTCCGCTCAGTCTGGTACTGGTGGTGGCGCCGGTCAGCAACGCGCCGCTCACGGTCCAGCTACCGCTTTGCACCAACAGGTTGCTGAAGTTGAGGAAGTTCGCCGCAAAGATGGTGCCGCTGCCCCCGCTTCCAGAGCCACCGCCGATAGCGTTCTGCAGCGCCAGGGTGTTGGAGCCGCCGGCACCGCCATCGACGATTCCGGGGGCGAGGAACACCAGGTTCGGGTTAGAAGCGACGGTCACGCTACTGGCGCCGGACACACCCGATGCCTGCACTCCCGAGCCGGTGATCGCGTTGAAACGGTTGTTACCGCCCCCGGCCCCCATGGACAGGCTGCCCCCCAATGAGCCGCTGTTAGTGAAGGTGTTGCCCTCGGCCGAGGCCTGGAAAGCAATCCGGCCATAAGCCGTATTGGTGTTGAACATCTCGACCTGGGCACCGCCGTAGACCGCCACGGTCGGCATGTTGGCCACTTCCAGCGCCCCCCCGACGATCACGTTGGTGAAAATGGTGCCGTGGTTGACGATGGTCACCCTGCCGCCAGCACCAGCCTCCACATCCAGGGCCATGCCCTTGAGGTCGACGATGGAGGCGCCAGGGTTGGCACCGGTGCCGGAAATCGAGCCGGTGGGGTTATTGGAGATGGTGATGTTCTGCGTGCTGCTGTTGCCGACTTTCAGACCGGTGGTCGGCAGGCTCTGTTGCCCGCTGTAGGACGGGTAGATCTGGCCGCTGTTGACGACGATGTTGTTGCTGCCGGTGAGCTGGAGCACCGGGTCGCCGCTACCGTCGGAACTGACAATGGCGCTGCCGATGACGTTGACCGTCAGGTTGCTGGCAGAACTGGCGAAGTTCTGCTGGTCCGTCCCGGCACAGGTCAACGTGACGCCATCGGTGGGCACGCCCGGCGTGCAGGCGGCGAGCACGTCCGCGCTGCTGAGGCTGGCCAGCAGCCCCAGAGCCGCCAGGCTGATGGATAACGACAAGGGACTACGGCGCACGCGAATGGCTGGGGCTGATCGACTGTCCACACAAAACTCCTGATGTGGATCAGGCGATTCATCCTCGAGAACGCAGGCGTCGACGAAATAGGCGCGACTTACTGCGGCTATTCAATCGAATGGCCTGACCTTGGCAATGTAAAAATCCGGATGGGGGTGTTTTACAGCAAAAAGCCATCATTTAGGTAGGAAAAATCTTACCTAAATAACTTTGCGCACTTACCAGCACATTCGCCGCAGATAGCCATGCATTACCCCGTAATGCCATTGGTTGCGGGCTCATTCACGCCGCGCTCGAACCCATGTCATAAGGCTGCAACGGCGGCAGGCCATAGGCGGCGCGAGCATCGTCGCAGCTCGGGTTGTGCTCGCCGTTTTCCCACGACGCCTCGAACTCCCGGCAGGTGCTGGAGCGTTGCGCGTACATGCCGCAGCTCACCTCCTTGCCCACCTCCCCCGTCAGGGAAATACAGCGCACCGGCCTGGCGTCGGTGCCGATCATCGCCACCCGGCTGGGGCTGATCTGCACCACCACATCATCTGGCACGCAACCACCCGCCGAGGCGCACTCACCCCAGAAAAAAGACACACGAAAATGCGCGCAGCAGGCGCCACAACTCATACAAGGACTGGTCTTGGACATGATAGGAGGGGGGGGGGGGAAGAATTGTCGTTATTGGGGAGGATCCCGGCGACCATTCTATGCAACGGCAAGCGCTTGAGAAGGGGGGCAAAAAAAGAAAAACCGGCAGCCGACCGGCGGAAATGAAAACGCCCCGCCAACGCCTTGTGGCATCAGCGGGGCGTCGCTCGATCAACTAGACGCGCACGGGTTTGCCGGCCTTCGGCGGCTCGATGCCATCAGCGCGGAACATCTGGCGGATGCCGCGAACTGCCTGGCGGATACGGTCCTGGTTCTCGATCAGGGCGAACCGCACATGGTCGTCACCGTAGTCACCAAAGCCGATGCCCGGCGATACGCAGACCTTGGCCTCGGCCAGCAGCTTCTTGGAGAACTCCAGCGAACCAAGGTGGGCGTATTGCTCCGGGATCTTCGCCCAGACGTACATCGACGCCTTGGGGTTCTCGACCATCCAGCCCATCTCGTGCAGGCCCTTGACCAGCACGTTGCGGCGCTGGCGGTATTGCTCCGCGATGTCGAGCACCGGTTGCTGGTCACCTTCCAGTGCCGCGATAGCCGCGACCTGCAGCGGCGTAAAGGTGCCGTAGTCGTGGTAGCTCTTGATCCGCGCCAGGGCGCTGACCAGCTCCGGGTTACCGACCATGAAGCCGATCCGCCAGCCAGCCATGTTGTAGCTCTTGGACAGGGTGAAGAACTCCACCGCGATGTCCTTGGCGCCCGGCACCTGCATGATCGACGGGGCTTTCCAGCCGTCGTAGACGATGTCGGCGTAGGCCAGGTCGTGGATCACCAGCACGTCGTACTGTTTGGCCAGGGCCACGACGCGCTCGAAGAAGTCCAGCTCGACGCACTGCGCGGTCGGGTTCGACGGGAAACCGAGGATCATCATCTTCGGCTTTGGGATCGACTCGCGAATGGCCCGTTCCAGCTCATTGAAGAAGTCCACGCCCGGCACCAGCGGCACCGAACGCACCTGGGCGCCGGCGATGACTGCGCCATAGATGTGGATCGGATAGCTGGGGTTGGGCACCAGGACGGTGTCGCCATGATCCAGGGTTGCCAGCATCAGGTGTGCCAGGCCTTCCTTGGAGCCGATGGTGACGATGGCTTCGCTTTCCGGGTCGATCTCGACCTCGTAACGGTCCTTGTACCAGCGCGAAATGGCCCGGCGCAGGCGCGGAATGCCGCGAGAGGTGGAGTAGCCGTGGGTATCTTCGCGCTGGGCGACCTGCACCAGTTTCTCGACGATGTGCGGCGGCGTAGCCCCGTCGGGGTTGCCCATGCTCAGGTCGATGATGTCCTCGCCACGACGGCGCGCAGCCATCTTGAGTTCGGCGGTGATGTTGAAGACGTAGGGGGGGAGACGATCTATGCGCGCAAAGCGGCGCGGCGAACCTTGGTCGGCCATGACTTCCTCGAAGACGTAAGCGCCCGGAACCGTCCGAGCGACGTTGGCCACTGCGGTGGCCGATCTGGAAGATAGTGGCTGACGGGGAAGGCTGTAAAGATTTATTTCTGTGGCCAGGCTCCAAGGCCACAAACAAAAACGCCCCGAACCTTTCGGTCCGGGGCGTTCTCGTCAAACCTCTCGCACTCAGTGCGCGTAGGTCAGCAACAGCTCGGCGGGCACCTTGGTGTCCAGCGACATCATCACGCTCAGGGCGGTGATGGTGAAGATGGAGAACACGAACAACTTGCGTGCCCACAGACGATCATCCTTGGCCTTGTAACCGGTCCAGGCCATGTACAACCAGTACATGCCCATGGCCGCGGCCACCGCCAGATAGCTCATGCCGGCGTAGCCACCAAAGGTCAGCATCAGGGTCGCCGCAAGGAAGGCCACGATGTACCAGAGGATGTGCTTCTTGGCCACCAGGATGCCGCGCTTGACCGGCAGAACCGGAATCGAAGCAGCCAGGTAGTCGTTGAAGCGGAAGATCGCGATCGCGTAGGAGTGCGGCATCTGCCACAGGCTGAACATCACCAACAGGGTCAATGCAGCCAGGTCGAAGGTACCGCTCACGGCGCAATAGCCGATCACCGGAGGCATGGCACCGGACAGGCTGCCAACCAGGGTGCCGTGCACCGATTTACGCTTCAGGTACAGGCTGTAGAAACCCACGTAGATGATGAAGCCAATCAGGCCGAACAGCGCCGCCAGTGCATTGGCCTGCACATACAGCAGGCCGAGGCCGGCCACCCCGAGCAGGGTGGCGTAGACCAATGCAACTTTCGACGAAATCAGCCCCTGAACCATCGCACGGTTCTTGGTGCGCTCCATCTTGATATCGATGTCGCGGTCGATCCAGTTGTTGAAAACACAACCGGATGCGACGACCAGCGAAGTGCCAATCACCGTGGCGAGGAACAGCATGAAGTCGACATGCCCTTGTGCAGCGAGGAAGAATCCGCCCGCTACCGACAACACGTTACCGAAAATGATTCCCGGTTTGGTGATCTGGATAAAGTGCTTGAGGGACATGCCGCCTTACCTCACTTCGCCATCATGCTTGAGTGGATGCTGAACATGATCCACAGCGACAGGCCGACCAACAGCGCGATGACCAGCGCCGTGAACAGGAACGACGTGACGCTGGAGCGTGCTGCTTGCGAGCCATCCAGGTGCAGGAAGTAGTACAGGTGCACCACGATCTGGATCACTGCGAACGCAACGATGATCAGCAGGGTCATGTCTTTCGGCAGGGTTGGGTACATCACCAGGCCGAATGGAATGACCGTCAGGATCACCGACAGGATGAAGCCGATGGCGTAGGACTTGACGCTGCCGTGGTTGGCTTCGTCGTGGCCGTGGCTGCTGTTGTGTGCGTTAGCCATTTACAGAACTCCCATCAGGTACACGACGGTGAACACGCAGATCCAGACCACGTCCAGGAAGTGCCAGAACAGGCTCAGGCAGCTCATGCGGGTCTTGCTGGTGTTGGTGATGCCGTGCTTGTTGATCTGGTACATCAGGATTGCCATCCAGATCAGACCGGCGGTCACGTGCAGACCGTGGGTACCGACCAGGGCGAAGAAGCCCGACAGGAAGCCGCTGCGCGATGGGCCGAAGCCTTCGCTGATCAGCAGATGGAACTCGTTGATTTCCATGCCGATGAAGCCGGCGCCCAGCAGCCAGGTAACGGCCAGCCAGCCCAGTACGCCGCTCTTGTTGCCTTTGTACATCTGCAGCATCGCGAAGCCGAAGGTGATACTGGAGAACAGCAGCAGCGCCGTCTCACCCAGTACGTAGTTCAGTTCGAAGATGTCATGACCCGACGGGCCGCCGGCAAAGTTGCCGGACAGCACCGCGTAGGTAGCGAAGATCGACGCAAACAGGATGCAGTCGGTCATCAGGTACAGCCAGAAACCGAATACGGTCATCTGGCCTGAGTCATGGTGGTGATCGTCGTGCCCATGGTCGTGACCATGAGCACCTGCGTTGATTACTTGACTGGACATTGATTAAACCCGCTCGAACGATTCAACACGTGCGCCAGCAGGCGCGCCGGTGGCCAGACCCAGGGTCTTCATGCGCTCACCTTCGATGCGCGCCACTTCCTCGGCAGGAACCATGTAGCCCTGGTCGTCACGCGCTGCGTGGCGAACGAAGACTGCAACGGTAGCGAACAGGCTCACACCCACCAGCCACCAGATGTGCCAGATGAAGGCGAAACCGAAGATGGTCAGGAACAGGCCCATGAACACACCGGTAGAGGTGTTGTTCGGCATGTGGATCGCTTCGTACTTGGCCGGGACCTTGTACGCAACACCGGCTTCCTTGGCTTCGTGCCAGGCGTCCAGGCCCACTTTCTCAGGCATGGTGGCGAAGTTGTAGAACGGTGGTGGCGACGAAGTCGACCATTCCAGGGTACGGCCGCCCCATGGGTCGCCGGTCACGTCCAGGTTTTCGTTGCGATCGCGGATCGACACGTACAGCTGGATCAGCTGGCAAGCGATACCGAACAGGATCAGCACGGCGCCGACCACGGCAACGTACAGGTACGGTTCCCAGGCAGGGTTGTCCGAGCTGTTCAGACGACGGGTCATACCCATGAAGCCCAGTGCGTACAGCGGCATGAAGGCCACGTAGAAACCGGAGATCCAGAACCAGAAGGCAGCTTTGCCCCACTTCTCGTTCAGGGTGAAACCGAAGGCTTTCGGGAACCAGAAGGCGAAGCCGGCGATGTAGCCGAACACCGCACCACCGATGATCACGTTGTGGAAGTGAGCGATCACGAACAGGCTGTTGTGCAGCACGAAGTCAGCGCCCGGTACCGCCAGCAGAACGCCGGTCATGCCACCGATGGAGAAGGTGACCATGAAGCCGAGGGTCCACAGAACCGGCGCGGTGAAGCGCAGACGGCCCTGGTAGATCGTGAACAGCCAGTTGAACAGTTTTACCCCGGTCGGGATCGAAATCAGCATCGTTGCCAGACCGAAGAAGGTGTTGACGCTCGCGCCAGAACCCATGGTGAAGAAGTGGTGCAGCCATACCGCAAAGCCGAGTACCGCGATCGCGCCCGATGCATAGATCATCGAGTGGTGACCAAACAGGCGTTTGCCGGTGAAGGTCGAGGTGACTTCCGAGAACACACCGAAGGCCGGCAGGATCAGGATGTAAACCTCAGGGTGACCCCAGGCCCAGAACAGGTTGACGTACATCATCGGATTCCCACCAAGCTCGTTGGTGAAAATGTGGAAGTCCAGATAACGGTCAACCGTCAGCAGAGCCAGTGCAGCAGTCAGGATCGGGAACGAAGCGACGATCAGAACGTTGGCCCAGGTGCAGGTCCAGGTGAAGATCGGCATGTCCATCAGCTTCATGCCAGGCGCGCGCATTTTCAGCACGGTTGCCAGGAAGTTCACGCCCGTAAGCGTTGTACCCAGCCCCGATAGCTGTAGCGCCCAGATGTAGTAGTCAACCCCGACACCAGGGCTGTACTGGATTCCCGCAAGCGGCGGATAGGCTACCCAACCGGTCTTGGCGAACTCGCCGACGCCCAGGGAGATGTTGACCAGCGCAACGCCGGACACCAGCAGCCAGAAGCTCAGGGAGTTGAGGAACGGGAAGGCAACGTCACGTGCACCGATCTGCAGAGGAACCGCGAGGTTCATCAGGCCGGTGAAGAATGGCATCGCCATGAAGATGATCATGATCACACCGTGAGCGGTGAAGATCTGGTCATAGTGCTCTGGAGGCAGGTAGCCCTCAGCGCCGCCGGTAGCCGCGGCAAGCTGGGTACGCATCATGATGGCGTCGGCGAAGCCGCGGATCAGCATGAGCATCGCGACGATGATGTACATCACGCCGATCTTCTTGTGGTCGACCGAGGTCAGCCACTCGGTCCACAAGTAGGTCCACTTCTTGTAGTAGGTGATTAGCGCGAACAACGCGATACCGCCGAGCGCAATCATGGCGAGCGTCACCATGACTATCGGCTCGTGGTACGGGACCGCGTCCAGACTTAATTTACCGAACATCTCTTACTCCTCTGCCCCAGCAGCTGAATGCATACTCACGTCCATACCCTCGGTAGCGGCCGCTGCCTGCTTGTGCTCGGCCTTCTCGTGTACTACCGGCTTGCCGCGGTTCATGCCTTCGTACTTGTCGACGATGGTCTGGAACTGCTCGGCCGGTGCCACGCTGTACAGCGCTACCGGGTTGTTTTCGCTAGCTTTGGCCAAGGACTCGTATTCAGCCTTGTCCAGCTGTTTTGGCGATTGCTTGACTTCGTTCACCCATGCCTCGAAATCGGCCTGGGAGGTGGCGACTGCCTTGAATTTCATACCGGTGAAGCCGGCACCGCTGTAGTTCGCCGAGATACCGTCGAACACACCGTTTTCGTTGGCGATCAAGTGCAGCTTGGTGGTCATGCCGGCCATCGCGTAGATCTGGCCGCCCAGGCCCGGGATGAAGAACGAGTTCATCACCGAATCAGAGGTCACGCGGAAGTTGACCGGGGTGTTGGCCGGGAAGACGATCTTGTTGACCGTGGCAATGCCTTGTTCCGGGTAGATGAACAGCCATTTCCAGTCCAGGGCGACCACATCGATCTGCACCGGCTTCACGTCGGAAACCAGCGGACGATACGGGTCCAGCTCATGGGTGGTCTTGTAGGTCACGACGCCCAGGGCGACGATGATTAGTACCGGGATGGTCCAGATAGCGACTTCGATCTTGGTCGAGTGCGACCAGTCCGGAGTGTATTTGGCAGCCTTGTTCGAGGCGCGATACTTCCAGGCGAAGGCCAGGGTCATGAAAATGACCGGGACCACCACCAGCAGCATCAGGCCGAAGGCGATGAGGATAAGGTTCTTTTGCTCAATGCCAACCTGACCCTTCGGGTCGAGCAGGGTCCAGTTGCACCCACTGAGTAAAAGCATGCCTAAAAAGGGCAGAATGCCAAACAGTCTGGGGTAACGCTTTTTACTCATCTCACGACCTCTAGATCAGCTTGCTTCAATGCAATTTGTGTTTTGGTCGCCAACACTTCGTCCTGCCTAGTGTCAGCATTTACGGGCGAATAGGGACATACCTTGAGAAGCGGCGCTGCTCGGCATGAACCTGGGTGGTGCGTGGTTATTATTCTGACTTCGTGGGCAACAGGCCTGTATCTCAGACCAAGTCCATTTGGTGCGGAAAATCACGGAGAGGAGTCAGCCCTGCATCACCGCGGGCGGCGCTCGTCGAAGTCAGCGAAAAAGCCCTGGGAGCCTTTGTTAATGCGACTTGCAAGCAGTGCCGAACGGAAATTGGGGGCGATTGTAGATAGGTAACCAACCATTGACTATGACTTATTGAGCAACAGTCTTTTACAAGAAGTGTAATAATCCGGCCCGATAAATCAGTTTCGCGACAGTTTGTCGCACCCTGCTCAATAGTCCTGAAACGCCCGTACCACAAGGGTTTGACATTGACGCAGATCAACCAGGGTGCGCAGCCTGAGGGAAACTTCCTTCAACAAGAGGCTTGCGTCAAAACATGACTTTTGTCTAACGCTGACGACGGTTGCGGATGATGCCCAACGGCACCAGAACCACGGTCAGGATGAACGCCATAAGCGCCCACTGCGCAAGGGAAAGTCCCAATACAGGTGGGTATGGCGTAGAGCAGAAGCCGTCCACCTGGAACACCAGCGGCAATACCGAGGCCAGCGGCAGTCCGTCGACGATCGGTTGCAGGGTATCGATGCCGCAACTGACCGCCGGGTTGGCGAGGATATAGACATGGTTGCCGGCGGCGGCGACACCGCCCAGCGCACTGAGCACCACCAGCCCCTCGAAGACGGTCAGGCTGCGCTTGCCGGGCATGGCCGCGCCGATGAAGGCGAACAGGGCGATCAGCAACAGCGCGTAGCGCTGCAGGATGCACAACGGGCAAGGCGCCTCGCCAAGAACGATCTGCATGTACAAGGCACCGCCGATCAGCGCCAGACAGATCACACCCAACAGCACCAGGAAGCGCCTCTCGCGATTGAGACGCTGCGTTTGCTCGTTCATTGCCATTCCCTTCACTAGGTGGTTCGACTCGGCCTCGCTGAAAGCCGCGGGGCGCACAAGATGACGGCGCGCCGGCCGAAAGTCTACATGCAGACCGCGGATCAAAGGTGAAGTCCGTGTGAAAAGGCAGGCGCAGGAAGGAGTGAAGAGGAGGCTGATTAAAGGAGGATTAATGAAAAAGCACCGCGACGACTCAGCATTGCGCCGAGCCGTCGCGATTGGGCTTATTCCAGCGCCGCAGCCGGCCCGAAGAACTCATACCGGCTCTGCCCTTCCGGCACGCCCGCAGCCTTCAACTGGCGCTTCACCGCTGCCATGAACGGCTTGGGCCCGAGGAAGTAGGCATCCACATCCCGCTCCAGCGGCAACCAGCCGGCCAGTTGCTCCTGGCTCAGGTAACCCAGGGCATCCCCCGGCAGGCTCACGCCGTCATCCTCGTCATAGCAATAGAAACGCTTGAGCTGCGGATGCCGCGCCGCCAGCGCATCAACGTGTTCACGGAAGGCATGCACCGCGCCGTTGCGGGCGCAATGGATGAAATGCACCAGCCGACCGCTGTCCAGCGCCGCGTCCAGCATCGCCAGGGTCGGGGTGATGCCGACGCCGCCGCTGATCAGCACCAGCGGCTTGTCGCTGGCGGCCAGGACGAAATCGCCCGCCGGCGGGAACAGGTTGATGCTGTCACCCACTTTCAGTTGGTCATGCAGGTAATTGGACACCTTGCCGCCCGCCTCGCGCTTGACGCTGATGCGGTACAGACGGCCGTCACCGAGGCTCGACAGGGAATAGTTGCGGCGCTGCTCCGCACCGCCGATGAACAGTTGCAGGCCGATGTATTGCCCCGGCTCGGCCACCAGCACCGGCTTGCCGTCGACCGGCGCGAAGTAGAAGGAGACGATCTCGGCGCTCTCCTCGACCCGCTCGACCAGCGTGAACGCCCGCGCACCGCGCCAGCCACCTTCGGCCGCTTCCTTCTGCTGATACATGCCTTCTTCGGCGCCGATCAGGATGTCCGCCAGTTGCTGGTACGCCGCGCCCCAGGCCGCCAGCACTTCGGGGGTGGCGATCTCGCTGCCCAGCACTTCCTCGATGGCGCGCAACAGGCAGCGACCGACGATCGGGTAATGCTCAGGCAGGATCTGCAAGGCCACATGCTTGTTGATGATCTGGCCGACCAGCCCGCCCAACTGCTCCAGTTGGTCGATATGTCGCGCGTACATCAGCACGCCGTTGGCCAGCGCCCGTGGCTGGTCGCCGCTGGACTGGTGGGCCTGGTTGAACAGCGGACGTACTTCGGGGTACTCGCTGAGCATCATTTTGTAGAAGTGAGTGGTCAGAGCTTCGCCACCGCTTTCCAGCAGCGGCACTGTGGCTTTGACGATTGCACGGTCTTGGGCATTAAGCATGAAACGACTCCTGAGCCTTAGGCTTCTGGTTTAAACACTGCCCTTGTCATTTCAGAATTCGTGCCAACCTTAAAACCCAGCAAAATCAGGCACCTGAAAGCCAAAGAGTCAAAATGACACAAAGCCTGCTAGAGTCATAAAGACCAATTGGAGTCATTATGACCGCAAAATCCCTGCTCACCGCCCTGCTCCCCCTGGTCAGCGACCTGTCCCGCGAACTGCCGGAAGGCGAGCGCTATCGCCGCCTGCTGGAAGCCATGCGCGCGCTGCTGCCATGCGACGCCGCCGCGCTGCTGCGCCTGGACGGCGAGTGGCTGGTGCCGCTGGCGGTGGACGGATTGAGCGCTGACACCCTCGGGCGCCGCTTCCGGGTCAGCGAGCACCCGCGTTTCGCCGCCCTGCTCAGCCGCAGCGGGCCGACCCGCTTCGCCAGCGACAGCGAACTGCCCGACCCTTACGACGGGCTGGTCGAAGGCCTTCACCAGCAGCTTGAAGTCCACGATTGCATGGGCTGCCCGCTGTTCGTCGATGAACAGCCGTGGGGCCTGATCACCCTCGACGCGCTGTCGCCGGAAAGCTTCCAGCAGGTCGAGCTGGATTCCCTGCAAGCCTTCGCCAGCCTCGCCGCGGCCACCGTCAACGTGGCCCAGCGCATCGAACGCCTGGCCCTGCGCGCCGAGGACGAACACCAGCGCGCCGAGGTCTACCGCCAGGCCAGCGGCCAGCAGGACAAGGAACTGATCGGCCAGAGCAAGGCGCACAAGCGCCTGCTGGAAGAAATCCGCCTGGTAGGCAGCAGCGACCTGACCGTGCTGATCACCGGGGAAACCGGGGTCGGCAAGGAACTGGTGGCCCAGGCCATTCACCAGGCCTCGCCGCGTGCCGACAAACCGCTGATCAGCCTCAACTGCGCCGCCCTTCCCGACACCCTGGTGGAAAGCGAGCTGTTCGGCCATGTCCGTGGCGCCTTCACCGGCGCGGTCGGCGAGCGCCGCGGCAAGTTCGAATTGGCCAACGGCGGCACGCTGTTTCTCGATGAAGTCGGCGAGCTGCCGCTGCTGGTCCAGGCCAAACTGCTGCGGGTGTTGCAAAGCGGCCAGTTGCAGCGCCTGGGTTCGGACCAGGAGCACCGGGTGGACGTACGCCTGATCGCCGCAACCAACCGCGACCTCGCCGAGGAAGTGCGCGCCGGCCGCTACCGCGCCGACTTCTACCACCGCCTGAGCGTTTACCCGCTGCCCGTGCCGGCGCTGCGCGAGCGCGGTCGCGATGTGCTGCTGCTCAGCGGTTACTTCCTTGAGCAGAATCGCTCGCGCATGGGCCTCAACAGCCTGCGCCTGAGCCCCGAAGCCCAGGCCGCGCTGCTGGCCTACGACTGGCCGGGCAATGTCCGCGAACTGGAACACCTGATCGGCCGCTCGGCGCTCAAGGCCCTTGGCCAACACCGCGACCGCCCGCGCATTCTCAGCCTCGACGCCGCCGACCTCGACCTGCCAGGTGTCACCAACGCGCCGGCCGAGCCCGCACCGTTTCACGCCTCCCCTGACGCCGCCGTCAGCGGCGATCTGCGCCAGGCGCTGGACCTGTACCAGCGCCACCTGATAGAAGCGTGCCTGGAACGGCATCAACACAACTGGGCCAGCGCCGCACGCGAACTGGGCCTGGACCGTGCCAACCTCGCCCGCCTCGCCCGTCGCCTCGGTCTACGCGGATAGCGAGATGCGTTAAAGCCATGGCCGCTCGGGTCGATAACCCGGCACAAGCCTCTGAATCCCATTTTTCACGAAGGTCACTATGTTCTCGCAAAAAGCTCGCGCGGACTCGCTGTCGCTGCTGCTGTTCACCCTGCGCAGCGGCAAGCTGATGGCGATCAACCTGCTCAAGGTCAGCGAGATCATTCCCTGTCCGCCGCTGACCCGCCTGCCCGAAGCGCATCCCCACGTCAAAGGCGTGGCGACCCTGCGCGGCAACCCGCTGCCGGTGATCGATCTGTCCCGCGCCATCGGCGAGCGACCGCTGGCCGACCCCAACGGTGGCTGCCTGATCGTCACGGACATCAGCCGTTCCAAGCAGGGCCTGCATGTCCAGGCGGTGAGCCGCATCGTGCACTGCCTGAGCACCGACATCCGGCCGCCGCCCTATGCGTCCGGGGAAAAATCGTTCATTACCGGCGTGACCCGCATCGACGACGCGCTGGTGCAGGTGCTGGATATCGAGAAGGTCATCCACGGCATCACCCCGAGCCGCCACGACAACGCCCCGACGCAGTTGAACAGCGAAGACGCGGCGGTGCTGGCGGCGACCAACATACTGGTGGTCGATGACAGCCAGGTTGCGCTGCAACAGTCGATCTACACCCTGCGCAGCCTCGGCCTGGAATGCCATACCGCGCGTAGCGCCAAGGATGCGATCGCGATGCTGCTGGAACTGCAAGGCACCGACCAGGAGATCAACGTGGTGGTGTCGGACATCGAGATGTCCGAGATGGACGGCTTCGCCTTCACCCGCACCCTGCGCGAGACGCCGGACTTCCAGCACCTCTATGTGCTGCTGCACACCTCGCTCGACAGCGCGATGAACAGCGAAAAGGCCAAGGCGGCCGGGGCCAACGCGGTACTGACCAAGTTCTCGTCGCCGGAGCTGACCGACTGCCTGATCGTGGCGGCGCGAACGGTGGCGTTCACCGAGCGCTGATCACGGTTCTTCCCGAAACGCCGGAACCCTTGTGGGAGCTGGCTTGCCAGCGATAGCGTCCGACCAGACAACATCGCTGTCATTGCCGGCCTCATCGCCGGCAAGCCAGCGCCCACAAAGGCCGGCAGCCTCGCCCTGTCGAATCATCGGCAGTCATGCATAATCCAGCCTTCATGCCCCAGCGGAGCCTTTTCCCGATGAAAGCGCAGACCCTCACCCTTCTCAGCGCCCTCCTGCTGGCCGGCACCGCGCAAGCCTCCAGCGACCAGGCCTGGGCCGAACACGACAAGCAACTACTGCGCGCCTGCAGCCAGGCCAGCCAGCTCAAGGATGTCCGCGCCCTCGGCAAGAGCGCCGAATTCGACGACCGCACCGGCTACTCCGCCCTGCTCCTGCAAGGCCGCTTCCCGCAAAAACACATGAACAACCGCAAGGGCACCGAGCTGTGCCTCTATGACCGGCGCCACAAGACCGCCACCGTTACCGAATGGACCCCTGGCAAACCGTGAGCAACGCTGAAGCGAACACCCTGCATTTCAACTGCACAGGCTGCGGCAAGTGCTGCACCGGCCATCACGTCCCGCTGACCCTGAGCGAAGCCCGCCAGTGGGTCGATGACGGCGGCCAGGTCATCGTGCTGGTCGAGGCCTTCCTCGACAACGGCCTGGGCCTGCCGGTCGAGCAGCAGGAGCACGCCCGCCGTCGTTCCTGCGCGGTGCCCTGCGGCGCGACCGACGCTTTCGTCGCCATCACCTTCGCCGCCTTCAACCCCGGGCCATGCCGCAACCTCGACGCCGACCTGCGCTGCCTGATCTACGAGCGCCGGCCGCTGGTCTGCCGCATCTATCCCATGGAGATCAATCCGCACATCCCGTTGCGCCCCGAAGCCAAGGACTGCCCGCCCGAAGCCTGGGAAAGCGGCGCCGCGCTGATCCACCGCGAGCGCGTCGTGGACCCTCAACTGCTGGAACTGATCGAGCGTTCGCGCCAGGCCGACCGCCAGGACATCCGCAGCAAGGCCCTGGTCTGCCAACGCCTGGGTATCGACACCAGTGCGCTGAAGGGCAACGGCTTCACGGCTTATCTTCCGGACACGACGGCACTGCGCCAGGCCATGATCGAGACGGCCAGCGATGCGGACGCGGCTCTCGCCGCCTGGACATTACATGTGGAGGATGGCGACCTTGCCGGAAAGCTGGGCTCGGCAGGGGCCAGGGTCACCGGCGTGAGCGCCGGGCACTACAGTTTCATCGGGTTCTGATACGGCGTCTTATTGACGCCGGCACCAGAACTCTTCGGCCAGACGACGCAGGTCTTCGGCAAGACCGGCCACGTCACTGGCAGTGGAATGACCGCGCTGACCGGCAGTGACACTCTGCTCACTGGCCTGGCGGATGCTGATGATGTTGCGGTTGATGTCTTCGCTGACCAGGCTCTGCTGCTCCACCGCCGACGCGATCTGCATGCTCATCTCGCTGATCTGGTTGACCCGCTGGCTGATGCCGTGCAGCGCCTGGGTCGCGTGCTGGGCCTGCTCGACGCTCTGCCCGGCGTGATCGCTGCTCTGCTGCATCGCCACCACCGCGTCACGGGCGCCACTCTGCAGCACGCTGATCATCCGCTGGATTTCCCCGGTCGATTGCGCGGTGCGCTGGGCCAGACCGCGGACTTCATCGGCGACCACCGCAAACCCGCGACCATGGTCGCCAGCCCGGGCCGCTTCGATCGCGGCGTTGAGCGCCAGCAGGTTGGTCTGCTCGGCGATGCTGTGGATAACCTCCAGCACGCCGGAGATTTCCTCGCTGTGGTTCTCCAGGGTGTGCACCACTTCAGTGGCTTCGGCCAGGGCGTTGGCCAGTTGCAGGATGGTCGTGCGGCTCTGATCCACCAGGTTATGGCCGACCTGGGTTTCATCTTCGGCCTGGTCCGCCGCGCGGGAGGCCTGCTGCGCGCTGCTGGCCACTTCCGCCACCCGCGCCGCCATGCGGTTGATCGCATCCGCCACCTGGTCCGCGTCGCCCTGCTGGCCGACCGTGGTGGTGTGGCTGTGTTGCAGATGGCTGGCGAGGTCGGCGGTGTGCCCGGCCAGGCGCTTGGAGGTGTCACCGATGCGGCCGACCACGGCGCCCATCTGCGCTTCGAGCATCTGCAGGGCGAACTCGATCTGCCCCACTTCGTCGCGGCGGCCGGTGTACAACTGCTGGCTCAGCGGGTTGTCCGCCACTTCGTTGGCCCGAACGCGCAAGCGTTCCAGCGGGCGCAGGGTCTGCGAGATCAGCACGGCGCCCAGCGCCACGAAGACCAGCCACTCCACCGCGCCCTGCAAGGCAAATTCCGGCAACACCAGGCGACTACCGCCCAGCACCAGCGCCAGCAGCCCGGCCAGGTTCAGCGCCAGGCGCTTGCCCAGGCCCAACACTGGCAGGCGATCGCGCCAGGTCAGCGTGCCGTTGCGCAGTTTGGCGTAATGCCGCTCGGCGGCGGCCACCTGGGCGCGGGTCGGCTTGGTGCGCACCGATTGATATTCCACCGTCTCACCATGGCTGGTGATCGGCGAGACGAACGCGCTGACCCAATAGTGATCGCCGTTCTTGCAGCGGTTCTTCACCAGGCCCATCCACGAGCGGCCCTTTTTCAGGGTGGCCCACATGTGTTCGAACGCGGCAGAAGGCATGTCCGGGTGGCGAACGATATGATGCGCGCTCCCGATCAGTTCTTCCCGGGAGAACCCGCTGATCTTGATGAACTCGTCGTTGGCGTAAGTTATGGCACTGGTGAGATCAGTGGTGGAAAGGATGTTAGCGTCACCACGGTAATCCACATTGCGACCGGTCACAGGCAGATTGCTCTTCATCGAGAGGCGCTCGTCGTTCGGATGAGGGGGTTATAAAGCAGGGCGGAAATACTACGGGCGACCCCTTGCGCGGACGTTGATCCAGAGCAGCATTACGGCCCTTTGCCATCACCGTCTGTCCGCCGCGACCCGGCTAACTGACAGCCGTGACAGCTAGCCGTCACGCTGCCGACCCGGTCTGATCTATATAAACGTAATAGCCCTCTCTCCCACTTGTCCCGGCACCTTTGACGCATGCGAATTACCCGCCCCCGAACGCTGCTTGTCCTGCTTGCCATCGTCCTCCTGGCCGTCGCGGCCTGGTTCGTCAGCGAGCGCCCGCGCGCCGTCAAGGCCACCCAGCCCACGGCCATTCCAGTCAGCGTGATCGCGGTCAAGCGCGAGGACGTGCCGCGTTACCTGAGCGCCATCGGCACCGTGCAGTCGCTGCACAGCGTGGTGATTCGTCCGCAAGTGGAAGGCGTACTGACGCGCATCGCCGTGCAGGAAGGCCAGACCGTTCGCGAAGGCGACCTGCTGGCAACCCTCGACGACCGCGCCATCCGCGCCAGCCTCGACCAGGCCCGGGCCCAGCTCAAACAGAGCCAGGCGCAGTTGCAGGTGGCCCAGGTGGACCTCAAGCGCTACCGCCTGCTCAGCGAAGACAACGGCATCTCGCGGCAGACCCTCGACCAGCAACAGGCGCTGGTCAACCAGCTCGACGCCAGCATCCTCGGCAACCAGGCGAGCATCGCCGCCGCCGAAGTGCAGTTGTCCTATACCCGGGTGCTGTCGCCGGTCAGTGGCCGGGTCGGCATCCGCAATGTCGACGAAGGCAATCTGGTGCGCAGCAGCGACACCCAGGGCCTGTTCAGCGTGACCCGCATGGACCCGATCGCCGTGGAGTTCTCGGTCCCGCAACAATGGCTGCCGACCTTGCAACAACTGGTCGCCAGCAGCGAACCCGCACCGATCAAGGCGTACCTGGAAGGCGATGGCGACAGCAGCGGCACCCTGCTCGGCGAAGGCCGGCTGAGCCTGATCGACAATCAGATCGCCGCCGGCACCGGCACCCTGCGGGCCAAGGCCACGTTCAGCAATGCCGACGCCCGCCTCTGGCCCGGCCAACTGGTCAGCCTGCGGGTGCAGACCGGCGTCGAGCGCGACGCGCTGGTGGTGCCGCCGGGCGTGGTGCGCCAGGGCGTTGACCAGCATTTCGTCTACCGCATCAGCGGCGACAAGGCCGAAGCCGTGACGGTCAAGGTGCTGTATCAGGACAGCCGGCTGAATGTCATCAGCGGCGTGGACGCCAATGACCGGCTCGTCGCCGACGGCCAGTCGCGGCTCAAGCCCGGCGCCACAGTGGAAGTCCTCGACACCGCGCCGCCCGCGGAAAACGTCGCCCGCAGCGATGCGAGCGTGCAGCCATGAACGCCGCCCTGCCCAATGGCCGCCGCGGCCTGTTCGGCTGGTGCATCGACCGTCCCATCGCGACCCTGTTGTTGACCTTCGCGTTGGTCCTGCTCGGCGTGGTGGCTTTCCCGCGCTTGCCGGTGGCGCCGTTGCCGGAAGCCGACTTCCCGACCATCCAGGTCAGTGCCCAACTCCCCGGCGCCAGCCCGGAAACCATGGCCTCGTCGGTGGCGACGCCGCTGGAAGTACAATTCAGCGCCATCCCCGGCATGACCCAGATGACCTCCAGCAGCGCACTGGGCTCCACCAGCCTGATCCTGCAATTCACCCTCGACAAAAACATCGACACCGCCGCCCAGGAAGTCCAGGCGGCGATCAATACCGCCGCCGCCAAACTGCCTCAGGACATGCCCAGCCCGCCGACCTGGCGCAAGGTCAACCCGGCCGACAGCCCGGTGCTGATCCTCACCATGTCCTCCGAACACATGCCGGCCAACGAGCTGAGCGACTACGCCGAAACCCTGCTGGCCCGGCAACTGAGCCAGATCGACGGCGTCGGCCTGGTCAACATCACCGGCCAGCAGCGCCCGGCGATCCGCGTGCAGGCGCAGCCCGAAAAACTCGCCGCCCTCGGCCTGACCCTCGCCGACCTGCGCCTGGCCATCCAGCAGACCAGCCTGAACTTGGCCAAGGGCGCGCTGTATGGCGCAGACAGCGTGTCGACGCTCGCCACCAACGACCAGTTGTTCCACCCCGAGCAGTACGCGCAACTGATCGTTTCCTACCGCAACGGCGCGCCGGTCCAGCTCAAGGACGTGGCGCGGGTCATCAACGGTTCGGAGAACGCCTACGTCAAGGCCTGGTCCGGCGACCAGCAGGGCTTGAACCTGGTGGTCTTCCGCCAGCCCGGAGCGAACATCGTCGACACCGTGGACCGGGTCAACGAAGCGTTGCCGCGGCTGGAAGAAATGCTGCCCGGCACGGTGCAGGTCTCGGTCCTGCAAGACCGCACCCAGACCATCCGCGCCTCGCTGCATGAAGTGGAAATGACCCTCGGCATCGCCGTGCTGCTGGTGATCGCGGTGATGGCGCTGTTCCTGCGCCAATGGTCAGCGACCTTGATCGTCTCGGCGGTGCTGGTTGTCTCGCTGATCGCCAGTTTCGCGTTGATGTACCTGTTCGGCTTCAGCCTGAACAACCTGACCCTGGTGGCGATCGTCATCGCCGTGGGTTTCGTGGTGGACGACGCCATCGTCGTGGTGGAGAACATCCACCGTCATCTCGAAGCCGGCGACAGCCGCGTCGAAGCGGCGCTCAAGGGCGCGCGGGAAATCGGCTTCACCGTGGTGTCCATCAGCTTCTCGCTGGTGGCGGCGTTCATTCCGCTGCTGTTCATGGGAGGCGTGGTCGGCCGGCTGTTCAAGGAGTTCGCCCTGACCGCCACCAGCACCATCCTGATTTCCGTGCTGGTGTCGCTGACCCTGGCGCCCACCCTGTGTGCGCTGTTCATGAACGCGCCCACGCATGACACACCGCAGAAACCCGGCTTCGGCGAGCGCCTGCTGGCCGGCTACGAACGCTTGCTGGACAAGGCCCTGGCCCACCAGAAAACCATGCTCGGCATCTTCGGCCTCAGCCTGGCACTGGCGGTGGCGGGTTACATCGCCATCCCCAAAGGCTTTTTCCCGGTGCAGGACACCGGTTTCGTGCTCGGCACCAGCGAGGCCGCCGCTGACATCTCCTACCCGGACATGGTCGCCAAGCACCTGGCGCTGGCCAAAATCATCGAAGCCGACCCGGCGGTGCGCGCGTTCTCCCATTCCGTCGGCGTCACCGGCAGCAACCAGACCATCGCCAACGGCCGCTTCTGGATTTCCCTCAAGGACCCCGGCGACCGCGATGTCTCGGCCAGCGAATTCATCGACCGCCTGCGCCCGAAACTGGCCAAGGTGCCGGGGGTGGTGCTTTACCTGCGCGCCGGCCAAGACATCAACCTCAGTTCCGGCCCGAGCCGCAGCCAGTACCAGTACGTGCTCAAGAGCAACGACGGCCCGGCGCTGAACCTCTGGACCGAGCGCCTGACCGAGCGGCTGAAGGCCAACCCGGCGTTCCGCGACCTGTCCAACGATCTGCAACTGGGCGCCAGCGTCACCCGCATCGAGATCGACCGACAGGCCGCGTCGCGCTTCGGCCTGACCACCACCGACATCGACCAGGCGCTCTACGACGCCTTCGGCCAGCGGCAGATCAGCGAGTTCCAGACCGAAACCAACCAGTACAAGGTCATCCTCGAACTGGACGCCCGCCAGCGTGGCCGCGCCGAAAGCCTGAACTCCTTCTACCTGCGCTCGCCGCTGAGCGGCGAAATGGTCCCGCTGGCCGCCGTGGCGAAAGTCGCCGCACCGAGCACCGGGCCGCTGTCCATCAGTCATGACGGGCTGTTCCCGGCCGCCAACCTGTCGTTCAACCTGGCGCCCGGCGTCGCCCTCGGCGATGCGGTGGCGATCCTCGAACGGACTCAGCGCGAACTGGGCATGCCGGCCTCCATCAGCGGGTCGTTCCAGGGCGCGGCGCAGGCGTTCCAGAGTTCGCTGTCCAGCCAGCCCTGGCTGATCCTCGCCGCGCTGGTGGCGGTGTACATCATCCTCGGCGTGCTCTACGAGAGCTTCGTCCACCCGCTGACGATCATTTCCACCCTGCCCCCGGCCGGCCTCGGCGCCCTGGCGCTGCTGTGGCTGTGGGGCCAGGACTTCACCATCATGGGCCTGATCGGCGTGGTGCTGCTGATCGGCATCGTCAAGAAGAACGGCATCCTGCTGATCGACTTCGCCCTCGACGCCCAGCGCAACCAGGGCATGAGTCCCGAGGAGGCGATCCACACCGCCTGCCTGACGCGCTTCCGGCCCATCATGATGACCACCATCGCCGCCTTGCTCGGCGCCGTGCCGCTGATGCTCGGCGCCGGTGCCGGCGCCGAGTTGCGCCAGCCGCTGGGCATCGCCGTGGTCGGCGGGTTGCTGGTCAGCCAGGCCCTGACACTGTTCACCACCCCGGTCATATACTTGGCCCTGGAGCGCCTGTTCCACCGGCGCCAGCGCGCTGCCGAAGCGCCCCGGCCAATTGCCCATTGAGAGCCGACCATGCGCGTGCTGATTATCGAAGACGAAGAAAAAACCGCCGACTACCTGCACCGCGGCCTGACCGAGCAGGGCTTTACCGTGGACCTGGCGCGAGACGGCATCGAGGGCCTGCACCTGGCGCTGGAGGGTGACTACTCGGTGATCGTCCTCGACGTCATGCTCCCCGGTCTCGACGGCTATGGCGTATTGCGCGCGCTGCGGGCGCGCAAGCAGACCCCGGTGATCATGCTGACCGCCCGCGAGCGCGTCGAAGACCGCATCCACGGTCTGCGCGAAGGCGCCGACGACTACCTCGGCAAGCCATTCTCCTTCCTCGAACTGGTGGCGCGCCTGCAAGCCCTGACCCGGCGCAGCGGCGGCCACGAACCGGTGCAAATCCAGGTCGCCGACCTCTGGGTCGACCTGATCAGCCGCAAGGCCAGCCGCGCTGGCCAACGCCTCGACCTGACCGCCAAGGAATTCTCGCTGCTCAGCGTGCTGGCCCGGCGCCAGGGCGAGATCCTGTCGAAGACGGCGATTGCCGAGCTGGTCTGGGACATCAATTTCGACAGCGACGCCAACGTCGTCGAAGTGGCGATCAAGCGCCTGCGCGCCAAGCTCGACGGGCCGTTCGAAACCAAACTGCTGCACACCATCCGAGGCATGGGCTATGTCCTGGAAAACCGCGCGAACTAATTCCCTGGCGCTGCGCCTGAGCGCGCTGTTCACGCTGGTGGCGCTGCTGGTGTTCTTGCTGATCGGCTGGGCGCTGTACAAACAGGTGGACCGCAGCCTCGACCTGCTGCCCTCGGCCGAGCTGGAGGCGCGCTTCAGCGTGCTGGAGTCGAGCCTGATGCGCTTCGGCAACCCGGACCACTGGAGCAAGATGGTCCGCAAGCTCGACCAGCTCAGCGAGGAAGACCGGCGCATCCGCTTCTGGGCGGTCAGCAGCGACAGCCACTACGAATACGGCAACCCCGACGCGGTCATCCGCCGCGTCGCCGAAGGCAAACCGGGGATGCGCGACCTGTACCTGGCCGACAATCCCTTCCCGTACAAAGTGATGCTCAGCGAGCTGCCGGCGCTGGAGCAGCGCCCACCGCTGCGCTTTCTCATCGGCATCGACACCGAGACGTTCTGGCACACCCAGCACACCCTGCTGATCGCCTTGGTCAGCCTGGCGGTGGTGGGTGTCCTGCTGGCCTCGGTGCTGGGTTACTGGGTGGCGCGGATCGGCCTGCGACCGCTGCGCGAATTGTCCGCCGAAGCCCAGCAACTGGCGCCGCCACGCCTTAGCGGTCGGCTGCGGGTTTCGGCGCTGCCGCCGGAGCTGGAGCAGTTCGCCCAGACCTTCAACGCCGCGCTGGAGCGGGTCGACCAGGCCTACTCGCGGCTGGAGGCCTTCAACGCGGACGTCGCCCACGAACTGCGCTCGCCGTTGACCAACCTGATCGGCCAGACCCAGGTCGCCCTGACCCGCGGACGCAGCGCCGAGCACTACTTCGAAGTGCTGCAATCGAATCTGGAAGAACTGGAGCGGCTGCGCAGCATCATCAACGACATGCTGTTTCTCGCCAGCGCCGACCAAGGCAGCAAGGCCACCGGACTGATCAGCACCTCGCTGGCCGAGGAAGTGGCGACCACCCTCGACTACCTCGACTACATCCTCGAAGACGCCCAGGTGCGGGTGGAGGTGAAGGGCGACGCCCAGGCACGCATCGAAAAGGCCCATCTGCGCCGGGCGCTGATCAACCTGCTGAACAACGCGGTGCAACACACCGAACCGGGCCAGGTGATCCATGTGGTTATCCACAGCGAAGACGGCCAGGTGCGCATCGCTGTCAGCAACCCCGGCCCGGCGATTGCCGACGAGCACCTGCCACGCTTGTTCGAACGCTTCTACCGGGTCGATGCCGCCCGCAGCAACAGCGGCAGCGGCAATCACGGCCTGGGTCTGGCCATCGTCAAGGCCATCGCCGTCATGCACGGCGGCAGCGTCTTTGTCCGCAGCCAGGCGGGCGCGAACACCTTCGGCATCCTTCTCCCGGCCTGAGCCGAAAACGCTCTGGGCCGCGGCCTTTCAGGACTGTTACTTTTTCCGCAACAGTCCATCTCTGAAATACGGCTTTTTCGTTCGCTTCCTAACGATTAATTTAGCCGCACCAAATAGAGACTTGCTCTGCAAGAAGGTTGTTTGAAATGTCCAACAGCATGGGTATTGCCAGCGTTTTCGTCCTGTCTTCCGTGTTGCTTTCCCCTCTGGCCATGGCTGAAGAATCCCAGGCCTTCGTCGCCCAGACCGCACGCCACCAGGCGACCCTGGAGCAGGCCCGCGAAGCGTTCGCCAAGCAACAGAACGACGCCGCGAAAGGCTCGGAGCAGACCGCATCAAAGGTTGATTCGAGTGCCAGCAAAGATAGCTGAGTCGCTGCTCGACGCTCCTGTTTCTCCCTCGACGTTCGCGCAGGCAGCGCATCTGCCCGCGCGCCTGTCGTTTAAAGCCGCTGCTTGTCAGCGGCTTTTTTTCGCCTGGTGAAAAGTACCGGAATACGGCCCGTTTCCAACAAGAAAAATACCGCTTCGCAGAATAAAAACTGCCGCCATTAGCACCTCAAGGAGTTCATCAAGGTGACCATTACCCCACGTTTGACCCCACTATTCGTTGCGCTGGCTGCAACGATGCCGTTCCACGCCCAGGCTGACGACGACAAGCCCGAAGGCTTCGTCGAAGGCGCCAGCCTCGATGTCCTGGCCCGCAACTACTACATGAGCCGTAACCAACTGCTGCCCGGTGTGCGCGACAACCGCGAATGGGGCCAGGGCTTCATCGGCAAATTCGAATCCGGCTTCACCCAGGGCACCGTCGGCTTTGGCCTCGACGCCTACGCCATGCTCGGCCTGAAACTCGACGGCGGTGGCGGCACTGCCGGGTCGAGCATCCTGCCGATCAACAGCCCGAGCAAAGACGGCTACGACTACGGCAAGGCGCCGGACGAGTTCTCCAGCGCTGGCGCCTCGGTGAAAGTCCGGGCATTCGACACCGTGCTGCGCGCCGGCGACCTGTTCCTCACCAACCCGGTGATCGCCGGCGGTGAAACCCGCATGCTGCCGCAGACCTTCCGCGGCGTCAGCCTGACCAACACCAGCATCGACAACCTGATGCTCGAAGGCGGCCAGGCCAGCTTCACCAAGCCGTACAACCAGAGCGGCCACCGCCGCATCGACACCTTCTACGGCTCGCTGCCAGACCACCGCGACAGCCGCCACCTGAACTGGGCCGGCGGAGTCTGGACCCCGGTCAACGGCCTGAGCACCAGCGTCTACGCCGCCGAACTGAAGGACATCTGGAACCAGTACTACGTCAACCTCGACTACACCTGGCAGCTCAACGAGCTGGTCAGCCTCAATCCGGGTGTGAACTACTACCACACTCAGGACACCGGCAATGCCTTGCTGGGTGATATCGACAACAACACCTACAGCCTGCATTTCACGGTGAACGTCGGCTACCACGCGGTGACCGCGGTGTACCAGCGGGTCAACGGCAACACGCCGTTCGACTACATCAACCAGGGCGACAGCGTGTACCTGGACAACTCGCAGATCTACTCGGACTTCAACGGCCCCAACGAGCGCTCGTGGAAGCTCAAGTACGCCTACGACTTCGCCGGCGTCGGCATTCCCGGCCTGACCACCGCCGTGTCTTACTCCAAGGGCGAGCTGGACCTGAGCAAAGCCGATGCCGACAGCAGCGGTTATGGCCGCTGGTACAGCGAAGACGGCAAGAACGCCCAGCACTGGGAACGCGATGTCGACCTGGCCTACGCCTTCCAGGAAGGCCAGCTCAAAGACCTCAGCGTGCGCCTGCGCTGGGCCAGCCATCGCGGCAGCCAGGGTTACTCGCATGTGGATAACGACATCGACGAGTACCGGGTGATCGTCGACTATCCGGTGAATATCTTCTGACCTGATGGCTGACGTTGGGTCTGTGTCGCGACCATCGCGAGCAAGGGGTTCACTGCCTCTCTGTAGGAGCGAGCTTGCTCGCGATGGCCGCAACGCAGGTCCAAAGACTCACCCACGACCGCACATCTGCCTTGCGCACTAAATTCTTGTCCTACAATTCGCCCCCACCTAGAATACCCGCCGCCGCGCAGCCCCCCTGTGCGCGGTTGTGATCGATTTCCATCGCCAGAACCCGTCCTCGGAACAGTCCAGACTGCTTCCGACGCCAGGTTCTACCCGTTTCCCGGCCCAACCTGACGGTCAGAACACCTTCGCGACCATGAACGCGCACACCACGCCCCCGCGTGCCGGCCTGTACCGGACGCATCCGGAGTTGATCCTGAACCTGGGCAGTTGTCTGGCCGTGCTGGCTATCGTCGCCATCGTGACCTTCCTGTTGCTGCGCGAACGGATGAATGTCGAGCAGACCGCCACTCGCTCGGCGCGCAATATCGTCAAGTTGATGGAGACCGACATCATTCGTAATGTCGAGCTCTACGACCTGTCCCTGCAAAGCCTGATCTGGGCCGTGCAACACCCGGAACTGCTCGGCATTCCGCCAGACATGCGTCAGCAGGTGCTGTTCAACCAGGCTTTCAGCAGCCCGGTGCGCGGCGACATCCTCTGGCTCGACCGCGACGGTAACGTAGCCGCCGACTCCACCAGCAGCACACCGCGCAGCGCCAACTTCGCCGACACGCCGATCTTCCAGGAACACAAGCGCAACCCCGACCTGGGCATGGTTATCAGCCCGCCGTTCAAGGCGCGCCTCGGTGATCTGGACTGGTGCATCAGTTTCAGCCGGCGGATCGAGGACGCCGACGGCGATTTCGCCGGCGTCGCCGGCGGTGCCCTGCGCCTGTCGCACTTCAACGATGTGTTCCGGCGCCTGGATGTCGGCCACGACAGCAGCATCAACCTGATGAACACCGACGGCCAGTTGCTGGCGCGCCACGCCACCGGGCCGAGCGCCAGTTCCAGCGACCCGATCGGCAGCAATTTCGCCGCGCGACCGAACTTCCAGCGCCTGCTGGCCGAGGGCAGCGGCAGCTTCAGCGCGCCGTCCGGGCATGACGGCCGGCCGCGCCTGTATACCTTCGCCCGGGTCGCCGAGTTGCCACTGGTGCTGGTCGTCACGCAATCGGAGGATGAGGTCTACAGCGCCTGGAAACGCACCGCGATTCTGGTCAGCGCCGCCACCGGGGTGCTGTGCATCGGCATTCTGTGGCTGAGCCTGATGCTCGGCCGCGAATTGCGCCGCCGGCACAGCGCTGAACGCAACCTGTCCGAACTCGCGGCCACCGACAGCCTGACCGGCCTGCCCAACCGCCGCCAACTCGACCAGGTGCTACGCCGCGAATGGGCCCGGGCGCAGCGTAACCAGCGGCCGATCGCCGTGTTGATGATCGACGTCGATCATTTCCGCGGCTTCAACGAACGCCACGGCCATCACGGCGGCGACGAAGCCCTGCGGCGCGTGGCCCACGCCATCGGTTGCAGCCTGCTGCGCCCCACCGACCTGGCGGCGCGCTACGGCGGCGAAGAGTTCGTTGCGGTGCTGCCGGACACCGACCTGCACGGCGCGATGATTCTCGCCGAGCGCATCCGCCTCAGCGTGCAGGCCCTGGCGCCTTATGGCGATGACGAGAAACCGGTGAGCATCAGCGTCGGCGTGGGCATCCACGTTCCCGGCAGCGCGCTGAGCCTGGGCGAGTTGATGGCCGGCGCCGACGAGGCGCTGTACCGGGCCAAGCGCAACGGCCGCAACCGCGTCGAAGCGCCGAAGCTGGCCAGCGCCTGACACGAAAATGCCCCGCCGGCCAATGGCCGACGGGGCATGGAGAGCGCGCGGGTGTCGCGACTCAGGAGCGGGCGCGAGCGCTGTTGCGCAGCACTTTTACCTGGTCATGGTTGCGCTGCACGCCGTGGTATTGACGCTCGACCAAGGAGTAGGCAGCCGACGCCGGAGCGATCTTGGCGAGTTTTTCCAGCGCTTCCTTGTAGGCCTTGAGCGCATGGTCTTCACCACGTTCGACTTCGTTCAGCACCGCCTCCTCGTCCTTGCCGGTGACCATGGATTTCAGGTTCACCCAGCCACGGTGCATGTCACCGCTGAGGCTGGTGGAGGTTTCCGGGTCACCGCCCAGGCTGCGCACATGTTGCTGCAGTTCGGCGGCGGCATCGGCGCAGCCGGTGCCACGTTGCACGAAGAATGCCTTCAGCTCGGGGTTCTTGACGTCTTCGGCACTGGTTTTGAAGCCTTTCTCACCATCCTTGCTGAATTCGATCAGGTCATTGAGGACAGAAATGACTTCTTTGTTGGTATCGGTCATGACACGGCTCCTTTTGCATGAGGGATGTTCCCCATGGATAACGCAGCCTTCGTGCCAGACCTGACGATCTGCAAATCTCCTTTGTTATCAACCGCTTGAGCGAATAGCAAAAAACTGTACCCGCGCTTTCTGCATGAACTGTCCTTTGGCCTTCATGCAGATTGCCTGTATCGTCCGGCCATTCATCAGTCTTTGCCGTGCGCCATGAATCCCGAAACCCTCGAACTGCTGGTCACCCGCGAAATGCCCTATGGCAAGTACAAGGGCCGGCTGATCGCCGACCTGCCCGGCCCCTACCTGAACTGGTTCGCCCGCCAGGGTTTTCCCCACGGCGAACTCGGCGGCCTGCTGGCGCTGATGCACGAGGTCGACCACAACGGCCTGTCCGACCTGCTCGAACCCCTGCGTAAAAAGCACCCCCGCCCCCGCCCCTGAACAGCGAGAACGCGCATGCACGACCTGCCTTCATCCACGCCCTCCCTTCTGGCCCGTGATGAGGGCTACTGGCAGCGCATCGCCGCGAAATACGACGTCGAGCCCGGCCCCGTGAACCTGGAATACGGTTACTTCGGGCGCATGACCCGCACCGTCGCGCAGACCTATCAACAGCACATCGACGCCATCAACCGCTGCAACTCGCTGCCGGTGCGCCAGCACTTCGAGCAGATCGGCAGCGTGCAGATCCGCGACGCCGTCGCCGAACTGCTCGACGTACCGGACCAGACCGTCGCCATCGCCCAGAGCGCCTCTGCCGCGCTGCAATCGCTGATCCGCAACTACAACCGCCTGCAGCCTGGCGACCAATTGCTGGTCAGCGACCAGGAATACGACAGCGTGCAGAACGCCATGCGCTGGCTGGCCCGCCAGCGCGGCCTGGAACTGATCGAGATCCGCCACCCGCATCCGGCCACGTTCGAGAACCTCGTGCAGAGCTACCGCGACGCCTTCGAACGGCATCCGCGCATTCGCCTGATGCCGCTGACCTACGTCACCCACCGCACCGGGCTGGTGATGCCGGTCCAGGCCATCGCGGCCTGCGCCCGCGAATTCGGCGTCGAGGTGATCCTCGACGGCGCCCACGCCCTCGGCCAGATCGACTTCGACCTGGAGCAACTGGGTATCGAACTGGCGGGCTTCAATTTGCAGAAATGGATCGGCGCGCCGCTGAGCCTCGGCGTGGTCTACATCGCTCCCGACAAGATCGACGCCATCGACCCGGACATGGGCGAATTGCGTTATCCACAGGCCGACATCCGCTCACGGGCGCCGTACGGCACGCCGAACATCCCCGCCTGGCTGACCCTGCCGACGGTGTTCGACGAACACCGGGCGGCCGGCGGCGCCGCGGTGAAAGGCGCGCGGCTGAATTACCTGCGAGATCTCTGGGTAGCGCCAGCGCGGCGGATGCCGGGCATCGAAGTGATGACCCCGGATGACCCGCGCTTGTATTGCGGCATCACCTCGTTCCGCTTCACCCGGCACAGCGATCAGGCCGTCATGGCGGAGCGACTGCTGAAGGAATTCAACCTGTTCACCGTGGCCCGCAACGGCTCGGCGTGCGGGCCGTGCATTCGGGTGACGCCGGGGTTCAGCACGACGCCGGCGGAAGTTGGGTTGTTGGTGAACGCCCTGGAACAACTGGCCTGAAATCCTTCCCCCGTACGTAGGAGCGTGCGTGGTGCCGCACGCGCCCCTTAGCGAGCAACCACGCGCC
>NZ_JANLNX010000083.1:0-26400 GCF_025466015.1 Pseudomonas sp. 5P_5.1_Bac1
ACCGGTGCTGCGCACTCAGCACCGCTACCTCAGCCAGCCGGGCCTGAGCGGCAGCGCCTGGCCGTGGCTGGCGCTGGAACAGGAAACCCTGGTCCACGTCAACGGCGGCAATGCCGAACTGCAAAAGACCCGGCACACCTACCTCAACGCGCCGAGCGACAAGCTGTTGCATGGCCGGAAATCGCAGACGGCGGTGACCCTCAACGGCAAGACCACCACCACCGACTACGCCTACCTCAAAGCCACCGGCCAGTACGTCGCCCAGCCGGTGCTGCGCACCATGGAAACCTTGAAGACCAACTTCGACGCGGTGAGCAAGGTCATCATCCTGGAACACTCGCTGTTCAACGGCCGCGCGCTGCTGGAGCGTGACGACAACGACGTGGAGATCGCCTACGCCTATGACGCGCTGGGGCGGGTGATCGAAGAAAAAGTCGCGCCGGGCAGCAATGTCGAGGCACGGCGCCAGTACCAGTACCTGCTGGTCAATCAGGTCACCGGGCAACCGACCCAGACCACCATCGACGTCAAGGGCGTGCTGACCCGCAGCCTGCTGGACGGGCTGCAACGGGTGGTGAGTGAACTGCGCCAGGATGTCGACGGCAACCCGGTGAGCAAGCCGCTGCGCGAGACGTACAGCGCCAGCTATGACGCCTTCGGGCAACTGAGCGAGAGCACCGAATTCGACTGGCTGGGCGCCGAGACCGTAGCCCTGACCAGCCGTTACACCTACGACGACTGGAGCGAACAGGACAGCGTCACCGGGCCGGACGGAATCATCGCCCACAACCGCTACGACCCGATCACCATGACCCGCCACACCTGGCAGCAAGGCACCGACGGCAAACGCGGCAACCTTGACCGGGTGACCTACAACCTGTTCGAAAAACCGCTGAAAAGCGAAGTGCTCGACAGCGACGACAAGGTGGTCAGCACCGCCGAACAACGCTACGACGGCCTCGGCCATTGCCGACAAGAGATCAGCGTGCTCGGCAAGAGCACCTTCTACCGCTACGACCCGTGGGACCGCGTCAGCCTGACCGTGCTGCCGGACGAGACACAGATCGTCCGGGCGTACGCCGGGCACAGCAGCGCCGAACTGGCGGTCAGCCTCGATGTAACGCCGGGCAGTGGCAACCGCGCCACCCTGCGCCTGGGTGAACAGCAATTCGATGGCCTTGAGCGCCTGACCCACCTCGATGTCGGTCCGCGCAGCCAGCAGTACCGTTACCAGGGCGGCCGATTGCAGCCCGATGAACGAATTACGGCCGGCGGCCAGTCCATCCGCTATGAATACACCCCCAACCTCACCCGCCTGCCGGTCGGCCTGATCGCCCCGGACGAACAGGCCAGCTATACCTACGACCGGTCCAACGCGCAGTTGACCGTGACCGAGAACAATCAGGGCCGCCGTGAGTTCGCCTACGACAGCGCCAGTTACCTCAGCCACGAACGCTGGATCGTCGACGGCACGACCTGGGAAGCCCTGTCGACGTATTCGCTGGCCGGTCGCCTGATCCGCCACACGGACGTCAACGGCCTGGAAACCGCGTACGAGTACGACGTCCATGGCCGCGTCGAGAGCGTCACTCAGGGTCGCCTGCAAGCCAGTTTCGCTTACGACAGCCTGGGCCGGGCGTGGCGCACCACCACCCGCGACCTCGACACCGGGACCGAGCTGGTTACCTCGCTGGCCTTCGACGACCATGGCCGGGAAATCGAACGCGTCCTCGCGCTGAGCGGCCAGCCACCACAAACCCTCACCCAGGCCTGGCGCCTCGACAACCGCCTGCAGAGCCGGCACCAGCAAAGCGCCGGCACCTCGCTGAAAGAAGTGTTCGACTACGACGTGCGCGGGCGGCTGATCAGGCACGACTGCTCGGGCCAGACCCTGCCGACGGATCGCTACGGCAATGCCATCGCCTCACAGACCTTCGACTACGACGGGCTGGACAACTTGCTGCACGTCAGCACCCGCTTCGCCGACGGCAGCAGCGATGAGTCGGCGCGCAGCTTCGCCGACGACGACCCGTGCCAACTGGTGCGTATCAGCCACACCCACGCCGACTACCCGGACAGCCAGGACCTGAGCTACGACGCCGACGGCCACCTGCTCGCCGACGAAAACGGCAACGGCCTGCACTACGACAGCCAGGGCCGCCTGCTGCGGGTCACCAGCGAAACCGGGCAGAACCTCAGCCAGTACCGCTACGACGGGCACAACCAATTGACCGGGGTCGCCCACGGCGAGGAGGCGCAGACCCTGCGTTTCTACCAGGGCGAGCAGTTGGCCAGCACGGTGCAAGGCAGCACCCGCGTCAGTTATCTGTACGACGGCGACCGGCCGCTGGGCCAGCAACAGATGAATGCACCCGCCGAAACCCTGCTGCTGCTGACCGACGCCAACCGCAGCGTGCGCGGCGAAAGCCAGCAACAGGCGCTGCGTGAAACCGCCTACGGCGCTTATGGCGAGCGCGGCAACGACGGCATGAAAACCCTGCTGGGTTTCAACGGCGAAGTGCGCGACAGCCAGTCCGGCTGGTATCTGTTGGGCAAGGGCTACCGGGCCTACAACCCGGAACTGAGGTGCTTTCACAGCCCTGATTCGCTGAGCCCGTTCGGCGCCGGCGGCATCAACCCGTACATGTACTGCGGGGGTGATCCGGTGAATTTCCGGGATCCGACCGGGCATTTTTGGGAACGCGCGGGCTGGGTAGGTCTTGGCCTGGGCATACTCGGCGCGGGCCTGACGGTGCTGTCGTTCGGCGCCCTCACCCCCGCGTATGCGCTGATGGTGAGCGGCGGCCTCGCGGCGGCCGCAAAGGGCGGCATCGCCTTGACCGCCATTGCCGCCGGCGCGGGAGCGTTGGGCACAGGCGCGGCGCAATCACTGGTCAGTGACAGGCAGACGAAGAAGGTATTGGGCCAGATAAGCTTCGGGTTGGGGATCGCGTCGATGGCGCTGGGGTTGGGTTCGTTGAAGCTCAATGGGTGGAAAAGCAACAGGGCTTCTACAGTCGATGATCTGGATAGTCCAGCGGGTCCTTGGCGAAATCCCCAAGCTTACAATTCAACTCAAAGTGCTCTACCCCAAAAACCATTCGTGCAGAACGCTGCTACTCAGACCCCTCCACCCGTACCACCCAAGCCAACCCCAAAAGCACAGCCTGCCCCACCAACGACCGCGACCCGCCCTTCCCTCGAAGACATCAAAAACGTGAAACTGAAAAAGACGCCTGGTCCCAAGTCCGCCCAAAACGGGCCAAGGACCGAGCTCCAGTTAGTGCTCAATGGCATTCGTAACAACAAAACCGTCAGCGCCGCACGCGCGAACCCGGACATCCAACAAGGAAAATTTTCGAACGCCCCCGTGTATGACCTCACCAAGATTCCGTATGAATAGAGTTGAACAGACTCCCGACAGATCGCTGTCGGGAGTCCTGCTTCCCTGAAGCGGTTCGCTTTCAGTTCGCCCCCGGCATATTGAAGAACCGAATCACGATCGCCTCCGACCAACGCCCATCCGCATACCGCCCTTTCAGCGAAATTGACGCAATCCCTGCCACCGCGAGCAACCAGGTGCATTTCAGCGCGGTGGTGGTGGTCTTGCGTTCGAACCCCTCCACCTCGTATTCCACCGCACCGGGCATCGCGTCCCAACTGACGTGGATAGTGCCAAAGGCATCGCGTCTCGCCTGGAGCCCCTTTGAAAATGCCTCTGTGCGCGGGATCACCAAGTAGCCGCTCGGCGGAATGAAGTCGTTCTTGCCGGTCAAGCCGGTGATCAAATCAAACCCGGCAATGCCGTTGGCCGGCGGATAGTAACGCCCGGCGGCATCGACCCGGCCATCGCCGATCACCTTCCACTCCACCTGGGCGGCAGGCACCTCGGTGGTAGCGACGAACGCCCGCAACTGCCCGCCCTGCCCCGGCGATGATTCATCGAGCTGAATGCGCAAGGCGAGCATGTCGTGAAGCACCAGGACGAAGGTCTTCTTGCTGGCACCACTGGCGCTGTCGGTAAGGGTGATGGCGTCGAGCACGAAGTATTCACGGTAATCCCTGGGCGCGGCGGTGTAGCGCCACTGATTGTGGCCGTCCGCCGTCAGGCTGCCGCCGTTGCCCGGGTTGTCGAGGGAGGCCCGCAGCGTACCGGCGCCGATGCTGGACGCGGAAAAGACCCGCGATGAGGCGGCGTCGCACACCTGGAACAGCGGGCTGACCGCCACGCTTTCGCGCACCACGCTGACCACCGTCGAGGCCGTGATCTTGACTGAACCCAAGCCCTTGCTGGCAGTGACTACCACCGTGATGAAACCCTGGATCAGGGTGTTGGCCGCGGGCGCCTGATAGCGTCCGCTGCTGTCGATGCTGCCCAGCCCACCCTGCTGGCCGCGCACGCCAGCCAGGCTCCAACTCACGCCGGACTGAGCCGGTTGGGTGCTGAAGACCAGGCTGCCCCCCGCCGCGAGCATCGCCTGGGCAGGCTGCACGGCGAAGGCATGATCGACCTGTCCGGCCAGGAACAGGTCGCCAGGCAAATGCACCTGGCTCGGAATCAGGGCATTGCGCCCGGGAAACAGCAGGTTGCGCGCCACGAACGTGTCGATGGCCGGCGGTTGCACGCCCTCGAACATCTTGACCACCACCGGCATGAAGTGCTGCCTGGCGACCTCGTTGATACTCGACAATTCCCCACCGCCCAGATCGGGCAGCCATTCATGCCCGTTCATGCTCAGGGTGAAGTGGGTTCCGCCGTACCGATGAAACGCGACCACGCCATTGCTCTCCAGCGCCACGGAGAAGCCGAGGCTGAAGTCGTAGCTGAAATTCAGGTCGCCATGATCCCACTCTTCACCGGACGGCCAGCTCCAGTGGATGACCCGCTCGAAGGGTGCGGAGGTGGTTCTCTTCCAGCTCACCCGCAAGCGTTCGCCATCGCCCTGCACAGTCAATGGCAACTGGCTGCCCTCAGGGCCGAAGGTGGTTTTCATGTCGCTGGAAAACACCGCGTCGAAATCGCCATTGCGCACCGTGTAGTGGTAATCGAACGGCGCGGCGAACTCACCGGTATTGGCCTTGAGCACCCAGGCGTTGTCCTTGCCGCCGGGGTAGTCGGCGAAACCGATGCCGTAGCCAATATCCTTCAGCAGTTGTGGCCTGAGCACCTTGTCGAACAGCACGCGGCTGGATAGCAGCAGGCTGCCGCTGAAGCCGTCAGGCAGCAGAAACGGAAAGGACGGGGCCGGGTCGTCCCCCGCCGACCCGCCCTTGAAACGGATGTACAACTCGATGGCGCCGTCGCCGTGATCCGGCGATCCGGGGCGCGCATCGGCGTTGCGGGTTACCACCCGCATATCGAATGTTTCCGGGGTCAGCTCGGGCACCTCCACTTTGCCGATGCTGCCCAGTTCGAAGCGCCGGCGAGTGCTGTCGAGCGCCCGGAAGATCTTCTCGAAGAACGCCGCCACGGCCTTGCGCGTGGCGTCGTCGTCCCCGAACGAACTGGTGATCTGCGTGCCTTCATGCAACTCGATGAACACGCTGCCGGCGCCGGTGCCGCCGCTGGTACGACCCACATCGAGGTGCATGCTCAGGGTTGCCTGCGCCAGCGGCAGTTGTTGCTCCAGCCTGACCACCCGCTCGAAACCGCCAGCGGGGGCGACGGTGGTCACCACCATTCCGCCCTCGATAGGGAAGCGCAACGTCGCGCCTTGGCTGCGTCGTTGCGCCGCGTCGAACGACAGCGCAGGCGCCGAGAGCTGCAACCCGAACAGGTGCAAGCGGGTGCCGGCGATATCCTCCAGCGCCAGCTCGCCGTTGATGGGCTGAATGTAGCCGCTGGCCGATTGAAGGCGCTCGATCGTCTGTTCCAGCAACAGCGCATTGGCCTTGTCACGGCTATACACCACGATCGCATCCCAGCCGAGGGTCAGCGACTTGCCCTTCATCACGGACAACAATTCAGCCATCGTGCTCATCTTGGGCCTCCTAGTTCACCAGATTGAGATCCAGCGGGCGGAAATCCAGATAGCTCTCGCCGTCATCGAAACTGACCGCGACCCGCGTGGCGAACACCTTGTTCACCTGCAGCTTCAGCAGGTCGGCCCTGGACAATACCGCGGTAACCGGAGAAGCGTTCTTGGGCACGACCTGACCTTTCAAGAGGTCGAAACGTATCGCCTGGTTCTGCTTGTCCAGCCCGGTGACCCAGAGGTTGATGCGCATGCCATCGGTCAGCGGTTTGTAAGGCCAGGGGGCCATCGACAGGTTGGCGCCCTGCGGCGTGCTGGCGAGACTGAGGCTGCCGCTCCCCGCCTGCTGGCAACTGAGCAACATCATGGTGGTGGTCGCCAGCTTCTGCACGGTCAGGAGATAGGTCGCCGAGACTTCCGGTTCGCCGGTCGGCCATTTCACGCTGTAATAGACCTCGACCTGACGCCCCATGTTGGCGGGAATGGCGCTCGCGGGAATCTTGAAGTCCAGACCGTCCGGCGAGCTTGCCGTGCTGGTCTGGAACGAGCCGTGCGCGCCAAACCCGCTCCAGTGCAGGGTCAAGGCGGCGCCGCTGATATCGTCCTGCTGCGCAGGGACCCGGGCGGTGACGCCGCTGGTGGTGTTTTTCGGGTCGAGAACGCCTTCGCCCGGGTGACCGGGTTTGGCCTCCACCACCGTTGGCAAGGGGCGTGGCTCAGGGGGAAGGATGTTCACATTCAGTTTTTCGAAATCGGACAGCCTGGACACGTTGCCGGCACGGTCCTGCAACAGGTAGGTGATTGCCCGGTCGCCGTTGCCCTCGCGCTCGATCATCTCGCCATCGAAGGACACTGTCAGGTCCGGGGTCAGCTCGACATCGATGACCTGGTTCTGGCCATACGGAAACTCCTCCCAGAACCCTTTGAGACGGTCACCCGGCATGTACTCGTAGGAGGTACGGGGCACGGTGGCCTCGACTTTGTTGTCGTTGGCCTCCAGGTAGCGATTGGTGATTCCGCCGAAAATGACATCCATGGGAAACACCAGCTTGGCGGGAGTTTGAAGGCCGACCGGGGGAGTGGTGTCGATGGTGAGGGTCAGAAGGGCGGATTCCTCGGGGTTGCCCAGCCAGTTCTCCACCCGGTAGCCCAGGCGATGGATGCCCTCTCGCAAATGTTCCTTGGGCAACTCGATAAACAGATCGCCCGAGGCGATCGGCGCCGTCCAGGTCTTGCTTTGCACCACGGCGCCATTCCACAGCAACACGAGGGTTTCCGGTTGCTGAGGGCTGGGGTCCGAATTCGGCCAGAGGGGAAATTTGACGTTCAGGGGCGCCGTCAGTGCAGTGATCGGCAAGAGGTTTTCTTGTCCACCGTCGATCGGCGGCAGGACCGCGTCCACAATCGGAAGGGACAATTCGCGGGCGTCATCCGCGGGTTCGGTGGTGGAATTCGGGGAAGGGTTGAAATCAGTCATGGCAGCTCACTCGCCGGATACTGGAGCACCCATTGAACAATGGGCAGGCTCACCCCCGAAACTGACAAAAATATCAGGTGGCTGGCAGGGCAATGGCGATTGTGCAAAGCCAAAAAAGGCCGGAACTCGATGCCGCCAAGGGCACCGGGTTCCGGCCTTCATGGTGTGTCACCAGGTGTAGCGGACGCCGAAATTGGCCCCCCAAGGCTGCTCGATCTTGTCGCCGTTGCTGTAGTCGAAGTCCGCGTGCACCGCGATGCGATCGGTCAGCGACAACGCGACCCCCGCGCCCAGTTCGCCACGCGAGCCCGACAGATCGTTGTCGAAACGGTTGTCGTTGACCTCGGCTTCGTTGTTGTTGATGAACTCATGGGCCAGCGCCGCACGGACATAAGGCTGAACCCGCATCTGGTTGCTCATGAGCATGTCACGGCCGACCGTCACACCGACCTTGCCCAGCAGCGAACGGCTGCGGTCGCCATCGACCTGCATGCCGTTGTCCAGGTCGTAGCTCTGTCCCTGGATGACCGCGCCGATCAACTGGCCATAGGGCTCGACGAACCAGCCGTCGTTCAGCTTGATATGCCGACCGGCTTCCAGCGAGGCAGTGACCGCGCCATTGTCGAAATCCCCCTTGGCCTTGGCCCCGTCGCTCAAGTGCACATCGGCCTGGTTCTGGAACCGGTTGAATTTCAGCACGCCATCGATGTAGTAGCCGGACTCCGGTTGCAGCCACGTGCTGTACACGCCAGCGTAGTAACTGTCGATCTTGCCGGAGGTGCCGCGCCCCATGTCCAGGTCGGAGGTGCTGTAGCCGCCGAGCAGGCCGATCAGCCACTGGCCGTCGCCATAGGGCAGCGGCGCATCGACACCGAACGCAATGCCCTGCTGCACCTGGCTGTAGCTGCTGCCCTGGGCAGACACGTTGAACTTGTTGCCATAGCTGCGCATCAGCCGCCGGCCTTGCTGTCGTTCATGCGGATCTCGCCCATGCGGCTGCGCAAGGTGCTCAGTTCGCCATACAACACGGTGGGGCCCGCTTCGAAAATCGCCAGCGCGGTGCGGGCACCGGGGCTGATCTTGCGAGTGCTGGCATCGAGGTACCATTTGTTGCCGTCCTGGGCCAGGCCGTAAGACCAGGTGCCCAGGTCCACTTCGCCGCCCAACAGGGCGAACTGCGCATTGCCACCGGCGATTTCCACCAACAACAGGCGGGAGTCGGAGAGCGGGTCGGCGCCGCTGCTGTGGACCAGGATTTCATGATTGCCGTCGGCGACGCCGGTCACCTCAAGCTTGTCGGACAGGCCCTGGGAAAAGTCAGCCTCCATTTCGAAAATACCGCTGCCCGAGAGGTTCTCCACCGACAGGGTGAAGAAGTCGCCGGGGTCGCCGAACTTGATGCTGCCACCGCTGCCCATGCTGAGGTTCTGTACCGAGGAATCCTCGACCATGACCCATTGGGCCTGGCTGTTGACCGCCAGCGACTCGACGTTTTCCAGGCGGCCAGTGAGCACGGCGCGGTTGGCCAGCGAAACATTGGCGGTACTGCCCGCCTCCGCGACGATGTCGCCTTCGAGCACACTGTTGGAGACATTCAGGGTGCCGGTACTGTCACCGATGACCTCGAACAACACGCCATTGCTGCCTTGCAGGTTTGCGCCGTTGTTGACGTTGACGATTGCCTCGCTGTCAGCAAAGGCGCTGTCCACCAGAATGGCGGAACCGCCTTCGCCAATGACCGTGCTGTTATCCAGGGTCAATGTGCTGGTGCCGGCAGTGGCTTCATCAAAAATGAACACGCCGTTGGTCGCGCCTCGGATGACCGTGCCATTTCCCGCTATGGCAACGCCATTGAGCAGCCTCAGCCCATGTGTCTGCGTGCCGGTGAGTTCACTGCCACTCAACTCCAGCAGGCTGTTGGCTGACACCGTTGCGCCAACCACGCCAGTAATGCTCGCGTTGTTCACGATGGCGGTGGAACCGCTGTCGGGGCTACCCGCCGTACGTGCAACGGCAAGCCCGATACCGCCAGTGGATGTGAGCGAACCACCGTTGATCACGGCAGAACTGTTCTGTAGTGAAAGTGCGGCTTCAGGCGTATTCGACTGGATAGTTGCGCCATTCAGATTCACCGTTGAACCAGATCGCGCGGTAATCGCCGCAGAGCCGCCACCATTGAATGTCAGAACCGACTCGTTACGCAGTTCAACGCGATCATTCAAGAAAATGTCATTGAAGGTTTTTGTTTCCCCATCAATTAAAAGTGCCAGCGCTTGCTCACTTATCAGCAAGAGTGGCGCGAGGAGAATGAATTTGCGGGCATAGGGCACTCGAGAACGAAGCAGCGGCGAGTAACTTTTCATGAATATATCCTTTGGCAGATTAAATCCAACCGTCAGGCGCACCGCTAATCACACCAGCGCCAAACCCGGAAAGGTCTGAGATACTAATGACGCACACCCCGAATATATGTAGGAAAAATCTACACACAGCATAGTATTATTCATCGGCATCTCCAGTTTCTTGCCATATAAAAACGGCACGAATCGATGATTCGCGCCGCATTCACATCAAGGGTGCTCTACTGGCGCCGCTTACTACGCCGGGCAAGTACCCCCGCCAGGAAACGACAAGCCAATGAGCTCTTTCGCGTACTCGGACCAGACCACCTCACCGCCAGCTTCCAGGCTGTATTGCACATGCGTGTCTCCGACGCCGGATTCGGTCCCGCTGTACGCTGGGAAAATGTAGGTTTCGTAAGGATGAACAAACCAGGTAATACCGTTCACTTCCTGTTGCGGAGTGAGGGTGATGACTTCCGAGAACTCCGTGCCCGCCACTGTCCCGCCATCAGGCCACTCGGTAACTCGCCAATGCATGGTGACTTCTACACCCGCTCTCAGGTATCTGCCGTCAGGTTTGACATACACATAGAAACCACGGACCCCCTCCTCTTTGCGAACCGAACTGCAATTCATTGCCCGGTTCCCCCCAACGGGATTGGTCCAGATATGTGGAAACTCAGGTGCTTCGAAAGTGATCGTCAGGACCTTCACAATGACCGACGTCGACGGTGATTGCTGGAAGTTCACCTCGGCAATATCAGTAATGATGTAATGCACGGGCAACAATGGATCGTTGCCGGAGGCCTCGATAATGCTCCAGGGAACAACAACCGAAACTTCTGTACCTGGAACATCTTCTGCCGTGACGACATGATAGTTCGGTACACGCTGCCCCTTCCAATAAACCCAGATGTAATCGCCTTCCTTGGCCTCCTCATACAACGTAATGAAGGCGGTTGCATCCTTGCCGTGGTCACTGGTGTTGAGTTGGTTATCAATGCCGGATTCCCCCACGACTCGCAACTCGGCAAGTGTCGGGTTCACTGTTTCAGGTTCGTCAGGGTTCACCGGCCCGACGACTTTCAAGTTGACGATGATGTCCTTGCTCAGTGGCGTTTCAGGGAACTTCAACGCCTCCCCACGCGCTACCTGATAGCTCACCGTGAGAGGTTGATCGCCGTCGCCAGCGTCCAGGAAATCATAGTTGGCCTTCAGCACTGCCCAAGGCACAGAAATGCGCAGCGGGAACTGGGGCGCGGGTCCGGTCGGGTAGGGTTCAAGCGCCGTGCCCCCCCAATTCACGAGCACCATGTCGCCATTGCTCCAGTTCTCGAAAACAGGGATTTCGACCACGACTTCAAGTGCGTCCAGCCGGTCGATACGCCCGTCGTTGGCCAGTGGCACCTCTGGCGGCAGGAGGTTTTCCGGCAGAGGTCCCAACGCGACAGTCGCCTCGATATACACGGAAAGGTGGCTGCGGTTGCCTGCCTTGTCCAGCAACACATAGATGCCCAGGCATTGGCCATTCCCAGCGTGTTCGAGAATGTCACGGGTAATGGCGAATTCCATCGACGCGTCCAGATCCAGCGGACCGAGCGTGGGCGTGATCATCGTCGGATCATCCGGCACGTCGCTCACCCAATAGAAGAACAACCTGTCGCCTGGCTCACGATCGGGATACTCCGGAACCGTAGCGATCAGTTGACCGCCGTTTTCCTCGAGGTAGTTGTCAGTGATGATCTTGGTGGCCAACTGTAAGGGCAGCGGCTCATTGGGCTCGCAGGGGGCAATGGTGTCGACGGTAATGAGTCGTGACTGAGAGATCTTTTGGTTGCCGCTGAGATTGGACTCCACCATGTAACTCATCAGCAACCGGCCCTGAAGATAATCATCCCGGTCAACGGACACCTGCACAGGAAAGGTCGCATCCGACGCTACTGACAACATCCCGATCAGCCTCTGCTCAGACTCGTTCTCGCGCGTCCAGTACAGGTAGACGGTGTCGCCAAAAGGTTCGGCCGACTCTCGCCAGTTCTGCATCTCAACAATCATCGACGTTGCAATCATCGGCGCGTTGAGCAGTCCGTCCGGATCACCCTCGATCATGGCAAGGACATTGGGCGCTAGCAGTTCTTCCAGTGGTTCATTGCGCAACGATTGACGGTAGTCCCACCGGGCCTGCTCAGCAGCCGACAGTATCTTCATAGTGCTCATGATTTCTCTCCTTAAACCGTTCCATAGGCAGCGGCGGGCAAACCACCGCACAGCAGTGCGCGTCTCTCGCCATGAGCCGGCACCGGCACCGCGGTTACCGACTCCAACTCTTGAGCAGCAGTAAACGCCAACTGCGGATTTGCCGAAACTGACAAAAATGCTAGGTAGGCAGAGGGAAAAAAGGCCTGGGCGGGGACGTGGCAAGCCAGCGCTTACCCATGAAAGCGGCTGCTGACACAGGTGTCAGGCGCACGCCAGCCCACAGCGCCTGAAAAAGGCGCCGTGGGCTTGGCAGGTCGGGAAAGGTGGATCAGGCGTGACGCAGGCTGCGCAGGTTCATCAGCCCGGCCAGCGGAAAGTCAGCTTCCAGCTCCGCCAGGCTCGCGGTACTCATCGGAACGCTCTCCTGGCGGGAGCCCTTGGTCAGCAGGCCAATCAACTGCCCCACCAAGGGTTGATGACTGACCAGCAAAACGTGCTCGAGACCGAGCGCGTCGAGCCCGTCGATGACCCGCGCCGGGTCGCTTTCAGGGGTGAGCCAGGGCACGGTGACCAGCGGTTTGGCGAACCCCAGCGCTTCATGCACCAGCCCCGCGGTCTGTTGGGCGCGGACATAAGGACTGACCAGGATCGCGTCGAGCGGCTGGCCCAGCAGGTGCGCGGCGCTGCGCAACACCTGCTGGCGACCGTGGGCGGTCAGGTTGCGCTGGTCGTCGCTGCGGGCGTGCGGCTCGGCTTCGCCGTGGCGCAATACCCAGACCTTCACAGCTTCGGCTCTTCGTCACGCACCGGATGGGCCGCCGGGGGCACGCTGTGCGGCGCTTCGCCTTCGGCCGGACGCGGGGTCGGCCAGTCGGCGAACGGCCAGGGTTTCTGCTCGGTATGGAAGCTGCCGAAGCGGCCAATCTGGGCGAGGAACTGGCTCAGGCTGTCGCCGAAGTTCATCAGGCTGGCGTTCGGCGCGCCGTAGACCAGGCGGTAGATCAACTGCAACAGCACCAGCACGCCGAGCAGGGTCTGGGCGACCTGCCAGACCAGCAGGAACAGCAGCATCCAGAGAACGCGCAAAACGATCGACTCACGTTGCGCCTGTTTGGGTGACTCACTCATGTCGTGCTCCTGTCTCGCTCAATTGAAACCGCTGGTGGAAATGAAATCGACGTCGGTCTTCGGCTCGCCGCGCATCAGCAATTCGATTACCTGGGCGAGGGTCCGCCCTTCGAACAGGATCGCGTGCAACCCGGCCACCAGCGGCATGTAGATCTGCGCCTGCTGGGCCTTGGCCTTGAGCACCTTGAGGGTGTTGACGCCTTCGGCCACCTCGCCCAGGCGGTTGACCGCCTCGTCCAGGCTCAAGCCCTGGCCGAGAGCGTAGCCGACCTGGTAGTTGCGGCTCTTGGGCGAGGAACAGGTGACGATCAGGTCGCCGACGCCGGCCAGGCCGAGGAAGGTCATCGGGTTGGCACCCTGGCTGACGGCGAACCGGGTCATTTCCGCCAGGGCCCGGGTAATCAGCATGCTCTTGGTGTTCTCGCCCATGCCGAGGGCGACCGCCATGCCGGCGATGATCGCGTAGACGTTCTTCAGCGCGCCGCCCAGCTCGACCCCGAAGCGGTCGGCGCTGGCATAGACGCGAAACGTGCGCCCGTGCAGCACGGCCTGGACGCGCTGGCACAGCGCTTCGTCTTCACTGGCGACGACGGTGGCGGTCAGCGCGTGCTCGGCCACTTCCCGCGCCAGGTTCGGCCCGGACAGCACGCCGATGCGCGCCTTGGGCGCGATCTCTTCGAGGATCTGGCTCATCAGCTTGAAGGTCTGCGCTTCGATGCCCTTGGTCAGGCTGACCAGCATCTTGCCGCCGAGCAGTTCGGCATGCGGCGCCAGCACGCTGCGCAGGGCGCTGGACGGCAGCGCGACGAAGATCAGTTCGCTGCCCTGCAGGGTGGCGAGCAGGTCGCTGACCGGTTCCACCGCCGGATGGATCTTGATGCCCTTGAGGTAACGCGGGTTTTCCCGGGTGGTGCGCATGGCCTCGGCCTGTTCGGGGTCGCGCATCCATTGCCGGACCCCAACACCGTTTTCGGCCAGCAGGTTCGCCACGGCGGTGCCGAAACTTCCGCCTCCCAGAACCGCAACAGGCTGCTGTTCAGTCATATCCAATCCGTTAAAACCATAAAAAGTGGCGAAGCCAGCATTATACGGAGCGCCGCGACCAGCGCCAGATCACTGGAAAATGCCGGGCGGTCGGTTAACATGCCCGCTTGTCTTTTCGATCAAGGCCGCCTTGTGTCCTCTGGCCCTCGCCCTTCGCACCCTTATCTGCTGCTGGCCGCCCTGCTCGGCGGCCCCGCCGTGGCCGACGACCTGTTCGTCGACAGCCAGGCAATGCCGCAGGTGCTGACCGCCACCCGCCTCAAGCAATCCCCGGCCGCGGTGCCCGGCAGCATGACCGTGCTCGACAGCGAACTGATCAAGGCCAGCGGCGCCCGCGATATCCCCGAACTGCTGCGCCTAGTGCCGGGGATGATGATCGGCTACGGCGCCGGCAACCAGCCGACAGTCAATTACCACGGCAGCAACGTCAACGACGCCCGGCGCATGCAAGTGCTGATCGATGGCCGCTCGGTGTACCGCGCGGGCCTGTCGACCGTGGACTGGAGCGACATTCCGCTGGCTATGGAAGACATCGAGCGCATCGAGGTGTTCCGTGGCCCCAACACCGTCAGCTACGGCGCCAACGCGCTGATGGCGGTGGTCAACATCCTCACCCGCAGCCCGGCCGACAGCCATGGCACGCGCCTCAAGATCACCCGCGGCCAACGCGGCATCGACGATTTCTACGCCAGCCAGGGCGTGGGCTGGGACGGCGGCGACCTGCGCCTCTCGCTCTCCGGCATGCAGGATGACGGCTTCGACCAGAACCTGTTCGGCGCGGACTACCGCGATAGCCGCCGCCTGACCCGCTTCAACATCAGCGCCAGCCACACCCTGGACGCGAGCCAGAGCCTGGACTGGCAGCTTTCGGCCAAGGAAGGCAGCGACCAGCGGCCGTACACCTACAAGCCGGTGTTCTATGGCATCACCGACAACGGCGACAATTCCGACGTCAATGCCAAGGACTACGCCGGCTCGCTGCGCTGGAACATCGATTTCAGCCCGCAACACAGTCTTTACGTGCAGGGCTCGGCCCAGCACTGGGACCGCCAGCAGGTCTGGCGCGCCTGCGATGCGGCGATTTCCTTCAGCCAGGAACTCACCCAGCTCTGGCAGTTGAACCCCAACTACACCGAGCAACTGGCGCGCAACATCACCGCCCCGATTCCGAAAGGCACCGGCGAAGAGCAACGCCTGGCCGGCATCGTCAAGCAACAGTGGGAAAACGGCGGCAAACAGCCGGTCTGCGGCAACATCGACCAGAGCACCCGCGAGACCCGCTACGACCTTGAACTCCAGGACACCCTCAGCCTCACCGACAACCTGCGCCTGCTCAGCGGCGTCAATTACCGCTACGACCGCGCCGACTCGCAGACCTACTTCAATGGCAGCCTGGACGACCAGACCTGGCGCCTGTTCGGCCAGCTTGAATGGCGCGCCGACGAACACTGGATCGTCCAGGGCGGCGCGATGTACGAGTCCTCGCGACTGGCGGGCGACTCACTGACCCCGCGCGTGGCGGTCAACTACCTGATCACTCCGCGGCACGGCCTGCGCGCGGTGTACTCCGAGGCCGTGCGCTCGGCGGACATGTTCGAGAACAACGTCAACTGGAGCTACCGGGTCACCAACCTCAACCCCCTCGCCCTCGGCCAGGGCACCGGCGAGTACTTCGTCAAGACCCGCGGCCCCGGCAACCTCGACCAGGAACGCATGCGCTCGCGGGAGCTGGGCTACAACGGCTATTTCGCCGCGCTGGACCTGAGCGTCGACTTCAAGCTGTTCCATGACGAAATCAGCGGGATGATCAGCGAACCGCTGCGCAACAACCAATACATCGCCAGCAACAGCAACAACGCCCGCTTCACCGGCAGCGAAACCCAACTGGACTGGCGCCTGAGCGCCGTCGACCGCTTGCGCCTGACCTACGCTTACGTCGACGCCGAGGCCAGCAACCCCGACGACCAGCGCCTGACCGCCAGCAACAGCGGTTCGGCCGGCTGGATGCATGATTGGGGACGGGGCTGGTCGAGCGCCCTCTTCTATTACGGGGACGATGCACTGAACCAATACCGTTTCGAGCGGGTCGACCTGCGCGTGGCCAAGCGTTTCGTCCTGTCCCACGCCAGCCTGGAGCTGGCCGGCACCGTGCAGCAGCGCCTTGACGATGAGCCCACCACCAAGGCCGACAACCGCTACGACAGCCGGCACCTGCTGTATTTCAGCGCGGAGCTGGAGTTCTGATGCGCCTGTTGCGGCGCTGCCTGCTCCTGGTCCTGTTATGGCCCCTGACATCGCTCTCTGCCGGCGAAATTCTTCTCACCGGCGCTCAAGACAACGACAGCGTGCGCGACTTCGTCGAAGCGCTGGCCGCGCGACGTCCGGCGGACACCGTGCGTTTTGTCCCGGTCACGCAACTGCCCGCCCCCGGCCAGTTAAAGCCCGGCATCCGGCTTGTCCTCCTTGATCCGCCGGCGCTGGACTGGCGCCTGCGCGAGCCGGCCGGCCCGCCGGCGCTGGTCTTGCGCATCAGCCGGGTCCAGGCCGATCAACGCCTGGGCAATCTGCGCCCGCCGTACCTCAGCCTGTTGTGGAGCGACCCGCCGCTACCTCGCCAGTTGCAATTGATCCGCTACCTGCTGCCGCAAGCGCGGCGGGTGGGCGTGCTCTACAGCGACCACAGCCATTTTCTGCTCGACGAACTGCGCCGCGCGGCCCGGCCATTGGGCCTCGAAATCGACGCACAGTACTGGCCCGACCTGAAGGACAACCGGCCCTTGCAAGTCCTGCTGAAAGACACCGATGTCCTGCTCGGCCTGGACGACCCGCAGCTCTACAACCCGAAGACCGCGAAAAACCTGCTGCTCAGCAGCTACGCCCGGCAGATGGCGCTGATCGGTCCCAACGCCGGCTTCGTCCGCGCCGGCGCCCTGGCCAGTACTTACAGCGACCAGAACGATTGGCTCGCGGTGCTCGACCACCTGCTCGACAAGCCCGCAGACCAATGGCCGCGCACGCATTACCCGGAATATTTCAGCGTTTACGGCAACCAGCAGGTCGCCCGGGCCCTGGGCGTCGAGGCAATCGACCCTGATGCCGCCAGCCAGGCCGTCGCCGCAGGAGAATCCACCCGATGAAAGCCGTGAGTTGGGACATCAGCACCCGCACCCAGATCATCAGCCTCGGCCCGGCTCTGGTGCTGACGCTGCTGCTGATCAGTTTTTTCACCTTTGTGCGTATCCAGGACCTGCGTCAGGAGTTGAACCACACCGGTCAGTTGATCGCCAACCAGTTGGCACCGGCCTCGGAATACGGCGTGATCGCCGGCAACGACGAAGTGCTGGAAAGCCTGATGCGCGCCACCCTGACTATTCCCCATGTGCGCTTCCTCGAAGTGCAGGACAACGCCAATCACATCCTGGTGTACGTCGAGCAGCCCGATGAGCACGTCAACCGCGCCCAGCAGGTCGAAGTGTTCCAGGCACCGATCCGCCTGCAACGGATCAACCTCGACGCCGACTTCCTGCAAGAAGGTGAAGAACCGCCGAGCATCATCGCGGACGATTATCTGGGCCGGGTGATCGTCGGCATGTCCAATGACGCCTTCAGCCAGCGCCAGCAGGAGATCGTGATCAAGGCCGGGATCCTCGCCCTGTTCGCCCTGCTCTTTACCTTCCTTCTGGCCCGGCGCCTGGCGCGCAGCCTGTCGGAGCCGATCCGCGACATGGGGCATGCGGTCAAGGCGATCCAGAAAGGCGACTTCAACACCCCGCTGCCAGAGGTCGACGACAGCGAACTGGGGCACCTGGCCCGGCACATCAACAACCTCGCCAGCGGTCTGGCCCAAGCCTCCCGCGAGCAGGAACAAGCCATGGCGCAGATGACCCAGGCGCGCGAAGAAGCCGAGCAGGCGAACAAGGCCAAGTCGGAATTCCTGGCGATGATGAGCCACGAACTGCGCACCCCGATGAACGGCGTGCTGGGCATGCTGCAACTGCTGCAAACCACCGAATTGAGCGACGAACAGGCCGACTACACCAGCGTCGCCAGCGAGTCCACCGGGCACTTGCTCAAGGTCATCAACGACATCCTCGACTTCTCCCGCATCGAACGCACTGCGCTGGAGCTGGAGCACATCGACTTCAACCTCGCCGAACTGATCGGCAACAGCGTGCAGTCGTTCCTGCACACCGCCCAGCAGCGTAACCTGACGCTGGAGCTGGAAATGCCGGAGAGCATGGAACCGCTCCAGGTGAGCGGCGACCCGACCCGTATCCGCCAGGTGCTGGTCAACCTGATCGGCAACGCCCTCAAGTTCACCGAAGCGGGCCGCGTGCAGGTCATTCCGCGCTGGCAGATCCTCGACCGGCAACTGATCTGGTTCACCTGCGCCGTGCGCGACACCGGCATCGGCATCGACAATTCGCGCCTGGAAACCATGTTCGTCGCCTTCCAACAAGCCGACAGCTCGATTTCCCGTCGCTACGGCGGCACCGGACTGGGCCTGTCCATCGCCCGTAACCTGGCCGAACGCATGGGCGGCAGCCTGCGCGCCGAAAGCCGTGTGGGCGTGGGCTCGACCTTCACCCTGGAAATGCCGCTGACCCTGCAGGCACGCCCGGCGCTGCTGGCCATCGCGAACAACACCACGCCGGACACCGCCGAGGAGCAGCCGATACTGTTGGTGGAAGACAATCCGGTGAACCAGACCGTGATTCAGGCCATGCTCCGCAGCCTGGGCTTCGAGGTCTGTATTGCGGGGGATGGGGCCCAGGCCATCAGCCTGGTGGCACGGCAGCCGTTCGCCGCGGTGCTGATGGATTGCCGGCTGCCGATCGTCGACGGCTACGAAGCTACCCGGCGAATCCGCCAGATGCCGCAGGGTCGTGACCTGCCGATCATCGCCCTGACGGCCAATGCCTTGCAGGGTGATCGGGAACGCTGCCTGGAGGCGGGAATGAACGACTACCTGACAAAGCCGTTCAAACGTAATGATCTACAGCAGATTCTGCAGCGTTGGCTGCCCGGTCAGGCAGTCGTGACTGGCGATAAATGCTAAATTGCGGCAGTCTTAGAGGCCGGAAGTGGCCTAAGAAAGGTCTGTCGGAAAAATTTCAGTGCACAAGTGTACATCTTCGTCCCTTGTGCTGTGACTTTCACTACAACGCAATAGTCTATGGGTAGGCTACCGCCCAAGGCCGAAAGGTCTGGGTCGGTCGGGAAGATTCGCCCCTTGCCGCACGGGGACTATTGAGGAGCTCGCATGACCAAACAAAACGCCTTTACTCGGGAAGACCTGCTGCGCTGCAGTCGCGGTGAGCTGTTCGGCCCAGGTAACGCGCAACTGCCCGCCCCCAACATGCTGATGGTGGATCGCATTACCCACATCAGCGAAGAGGGTGGCAAGTACGGCAAAGGTGAGTTGGTCGCCGAGCTGGATATCACTCCGGACCTGTGGTTCTTCGCCTGCCACTTCGAAGGCGATCCGGTAATGCCGGGCTGCCTGGGCCTCGACGCCATGTGGCAACTGGTCGGCTTCTTCCTCGGCTGGCAAGGTCTGCCGGGCCGCGGCCGTGCGCTGGGCTCGGGCGAAGTGAAGTTCTTCGGCCAGGTCCTGCCGACGGCGAAGAAGGTTACCTACAACATCCATATCAAGCGCGTCCTGAAGGGCAAGCTGAACATGGCCATCGCCGATGGTTCGGTCAGCGTTGACGGTCGCGAGATCTACACCGCCGAAGGCCTTCGCGTCGGTGTATTCACTTCCACTGAAAATTTCTAAGGGTTATTCGCATGCGCCGCGTCGTAATCACAGGTCTGGGCATCGTTTCTTGCCTGGGCAATGACAAAGAGACCGTCTCCGAAAACCTGCGTAAAAGCCGTCCGGGCATCCGTTTCAACCCGGAATACAAGGAAATGGGGCTGCGCAGCCAGGTTTCCGGCTCCATCGACCTGAACCTCGAAGAACTGATCGACCGCAAGGTCTACCGCTTCGTTGGTCACGCCGCTGCCTACGCCTACCTGGCGATGCAGGACGCGATCAAGGACTCCGGCCTGACCGAAGAGCAGGTTTCCAACCCGCGTACCGGCCTGGTTGCCGGCTCCGGCGGCGCCTCGACCCTGAACCAGATGGAAGCGCTGGACACCCTGCGCGAGAAAGGCGTCAAGCGCGTCGGCCCATACCGCGTCACCCGCACCATGGGCAGCACCGTTTCGGCGTGCCTGGCCACTCCGTTCAAGATCAAGGGCATCAACTACTCGATCTCCTCGGCCTGCGCGACGTCCGCACACTGCATCGGCACCGCCATGGAGCAGATCCAGTGGGGCAAACAAGACATCGTCTTCGCCGGCGGCGGTGAAGAAGAGCATTGGAGCCAGTCGTTCCTGTTCGACGCCATGGGCGCCCTGTCCACCAAACGCAACGAAACCCCTGAACTGGCCTCCCGCGCCTACGACGCCGACCGTGACGGCTTCGTCATCGCTGGCGGCGGCGGCATGGTCGTCGTGGAAGAGCTGGAACACGCTCTGGCCCGCGGCGCCAAGATCTACGCGGAAATCGTCGGCTACGGCGCCACTTCCGATGGCTACGACATGGTCGCCCCGAGCGGCGAAGGCGCGATCCGCTGCATGGAACAGGCGCTGTCCACCGTCGACACCCCGATCGACTACCTGAACACCCACGGCACCTCGACCCCGGTCGGCGACGTCGCGGAAATGAAAGGTGTGCGTCACGTGTTCGGCGACAAGGCTCCGGCCATCAGCTCCACCAAGAGCCTGTCGGGTCACTCCCTGGGCGCCGCAGGCGTTCACGAAGCGATCTACTGCCTGCTGATGATGGAAGGCAAGTTCATTGCCGGCTCCGCCAACATCGACGAGCTGGACCCGGAAGTCGCCGACCTGCCGGTCCTGCGCGAAACCCGCGAAAACGCCAAGATCGACACCGTGATGAGCAACAGCTTCGGTTTCGGCGGCACCAACGCCACCCTCGTGCTCAAGCGCTGGGAAGGCAAGTAAGGGCTGAGGCTCTTGCATGAAAAACGCCCCGACTGGTTCGGGGCGTTTTTCATTTTAAGGACCGGATTTTGGGGTTGCGATCAGCCCTCCCTAAACCGAAAACCGCCCCACCAATGCATTCAGTTCCACCGCCAACTGCGACAGCGCCTGGCTCGCCTCCACCGTCTGGCTGGCCCCCGCTGAACTCTGCAACGCCAGGTCGCGGATATTGGTCAGGTTGCGATCCACTTCCCGCGCCACCGCGGCCTGCTGCTCGGAGGCGCTGGCGATCACCAGGTTACGCTCGTTGATCCGGCTGATCGCCAGGGCAATTTCCTCCAGCGCCTCTCCCGCGGCATGAGCCCCATCCAGCGTGTGCCGCGCCCGCTCGCGAGTCTGTTGCATGCCATCCACCGCGCGGTCGGTGCCCTGCTGGATGCCGCCGATCATCTGCTCGATTTCCCGGGTCGATTGCTGGGTGCGATGGGCCAGCGCCCGCACTTCGTCGGCCACCACCGCGAAACCGCGCCCGGCATCGCCAGCCCGCGCCGCCTCGATGGCGGCATTCAGCGCCAGCAGGTTGGTTTGCTCGGCAATCGAGCCGATCACGTCCAGCACCTTGGAAATACCCTGCACCCGCTCCGCCAGCTGCCCGACTTCATCGGCATTGGTGCTGACGCCCGCCGCCAATTCCTCGATGGACACCACGGTCAGGCGCACCTGTTCACGTCCCTGACGGGCGATGCGATCAGACTCCTGCGAAGCCTCCGAGGTCGCCACGGCGTTGCTGGCCACCTCCTCCACTGCGGTGGTCATCTGGTTGACCGCGGTGGCCGCCTGCTCGATTTCCTGGGTCTGCTGCTGAAGGCCCCGGGTTGCGTCCTCGGTCACCGCGCTGAGTTCCTCGGAGGCCGAGGCCAGTTGGTTCGACGAGTCGGAGATCCGTCCGATGGTGTCGCGCAGGCTCTGCTGCATGGTCTTGAGCGCCACCAGCAAGCGCGCCGGTTCATCCTTGCCCTTGATGGTGATCTGCGGGGTCAGGTCGCCGGTGGCAACCACCTCGGCCACGTGCAGCGATTGCGCCAGCGGATGAACGATGCTGCGGGTCAATACCAGAGCCAGTACCACGGTCAGTACCAGCGCGCCCACCAACAGGACAATCACCCAGAAACGCGCGCCGACGTACACCGTCTGCGCCTTGTCGGTGGCAAGGTTGGCGTGGTGGTTATTGAGGTCGATCAGTTCATTGAGGGTCGCGGTCAGTTGGTCGGCCAACTGGTTCATCTCACCATTGACCAGTTCCACCGCCGCGTCGACCCGTCCCTGGGTCGCTTCGCTCATCACCTGCGCCTGCAAGACGAAGTATTGTTTCTGCTGGTCAAGGTAGCGGTCGAACAGCGTGCGCTCCTCCGGTAGCACGATCAGCGCGTCGTAGGTCTTTTGCGCCTTGACCAGATTCTCTTTGAGGGTTTCGATGCGGGAAATGTTCTGCTGCTGCGCCGCCGGGTCGCGATTGACCAACAGTCGCAAGGTCAAGGCGCGCACCCGCAGCATGTCCTGGGACATCTGCCCGACGTTGATCACGCTGGGCAACCAGTTACTTTCCACCTGGTCGGACTGCTCGCGCATGTTCGCCATCTGCGACAAGGCGAATGTCCCCAAGGCAACCACCAACAGCGCCAACAGGCCGAATCCCAATCCAGCCCGGGGCGCTATGTTCAAGCTTCTCAGACTCATCGAACGGTTCCTTCCGCAAGCGCTGCTCAGGTCTGCAGCCGACATGCTTAGACGGTATCGGACCGTTGAACTTTTGCGTAAGAAGAATTGGTGATATCAAAACGCCTTGTGATTGCCGGAGCAGCACCGCACGGAATTCAGCGGACGGTAAATTGCTTCTCCGCGAGCAAGCGATCGCCCTGGAAAACCATGAAATGCCAGGTGCCCGGAACCGCCTCATGGTGCTCGGTAAACTCATAGGCCATCACGTCCATCGCCGCGCCAGGCACCAGTTTCTGCACCACTTCGAACTTGTCGTGGCGCTTGCCATCGGGGGTGACGATACCGGGGGTCAGGTACAGCAGTGTCAGCGGAGTGTCCTCTGCGGTTTTGCCTTCCAGCCGGTAGCGGATGCCAAATTTGCTGCCCAATTTGGCCGGAACCTCATCTGTCGACTGGATGGTCTGGCTGTTCATGGTCAGCACCCGCTCGCCCGGCTGGGCGTTTTGCAGCTTGGTTTCGAACACGCCATATTCAACCGGTCCCTGCACCCGCACCTCGGCACTGGCAACGCCTGCGATGCACATCAGCCCGACCAGGGCGCTCAAACGGCTAGTCAACATACTGCGCTTCCTCTGTAGTGGATCGCGGCAGACTATGACTCGGGCATGACAGGCTGATGACAATCCCGCTCAACGCGGTTTCGGCAACACGGCAAGGAAGTTGTCCCGGGCGACTTTGCGCGCGATAGCTTCAGGCAGCGCGTCGAGAAACGGGTCAAAGCCGTGCAATTGCTCACCCTGGCTGCCGAAACGTCCGACCACATCCGAGCCAAGCATGAAGCGCTCGGGAAAGCGCTCCACCAGCGCCAGCCACTGGCGGTCAGGCGTGCCCTGCTCATCCAGCAGATACGGTTGCAGGACGCTCCAGGACAGATCGATGTAAAGGTTGGGATAGGTCTCCAGCAGGCGTTCCAGGGTCGGCAGGAGAAAATCCATCCGCGTCTGGTGACGATGGATCTCCAGGCTGCTGCCGGCATGGGCCCAGATGAAGCGCGTGTGCGGATGATTGCGCAGCGGTTCCTCGATCTCCGCCAGGTACAACGGGTTGCGCTCGCGCTTGGAGGTGATGTTGGAGTGGAGCAGCACCGGCATGTCCTGCTCGGCGGCCAGGTGGTAGATCCGCGTCATCGCCTCGTTGTTGGCCCGTGGCGTGTCGCCGCTGGTCAGCGCGGTGAGGTCGTCGTGCCGGGTGAACACCTCGCCGATGCCCTGCCAGAGGCCGGGGTGCAGCTCCAGCATGCGCTCGATATGGGCCACGGCATTCTTGTCCACCGGGTTGAAGCCGGACAGGAACGGGTGAAAACGCTTGCGCTGCTCCGGACTGAGTTTCAGCAACGCCGCCGCCACGTAGATATCCGTGGCGCTGTACCAATAGGCATCGGCGTCATCGCCCGCGTAATAGCGCGGACGCTTGGGCTCGTCCTCGTGCCATTTCTTGGCCACCGGAATGCCGCTGATCATCGCCTGGTCGATCCGCGCCTTGTCCATCGCCTCCAGCAGTGCCGGCATGCCCTCGCTTTCCTGAAAGAAATCGACGTAATGCAGGTGGGCATCACTGTAGTGGTACTCGCGCGCTTCGGCCCCCGCGATCAGCAGCCCGGCCAGCACGAATCCACTCAGGTGTCTTGCGAGCATTCCCACGCTCCTTTGCCATTCTTCGGACAGGGTAGACAGCAGGCCTCTCCCCGGGGTTCGGCGGTCGGGCTATGCTAGGCCCATCCGTTTCGGCCTGGAGACCCGCATGACCTCGCCCCTGGTAATCCGTCCCCGCGCTGAGTCGGTGGAAGGCCAGCCCATCCTGCGCCCGCTGCCGTCGGCAAAATGCCGTAGCGTCGGGCCCTTCGTGTTCTTCGATCACATGCTGCAAACCGCCTACGCCCCGGGCCATGGCATGGATATCCGCCAACACCCGCATATCGGCCTGTCGACCCTGACTTACCTGTTCGAAGGCGAACTGCTGCACAAGGACAGCCTCGGTTCGTATCAGCGGGTCAGGCCCGGCGAGGTGAGCTGGATGACCGCTGGCGCCGCCATCGCCCACGTCGAACGCACCCCGGCCGAGTTGCTGGAAACGGGTTCGCGGATGCATGGGCTGCAAGTCTGGCTGGCGTCGCCGAAGTCCGCGGAACAAGGCGCTGGCCACTACAGCCATCACACGGCCGACAGCCTGCCGGTGAATGAAGCACTGGGCGTGAAGATCCGCATGATCGCGGGCAACGGCTTCTGCCTTGAGTCACCGGTGCCGGTGCTTTCCCCCACCCTTTACGCCGAGGTGTGGATGCAGGCGGCGACGACCCTGTGCGTGCCCACCGAGCATCAGCAGCGGGCAGTGTATGTGCTGGCCGGGGACGTGCGACTGAACGATGAACTGCTGGAGCCCACCACGCTGGTGGTCTTGCCGGAGGGAGAGGAAGCCAGCCTGTACGCCGAAAGCGAAAGCCATCTGGTGGTATTCGGCGGCGCGCCGCTGGATGGGCCAAGGCGGATGAACTGGAATTTCGTGGCGAGTGAGCCGGCGCTGATCGATAAGGCCCGGGAAAGGTGGGCGGCCGGGGATTGGCCGGTGGTCGAGGGGGAGACTGGCAGAATCGAGCTGCCTTGAGTCTGCATCGCTGCGGTTCAGGACGCCGAACCGCAGCGATAAGGTCAGGCCTTGAACACTTCGTCCAGCAGGTTGTGCATCGCCTGGAACGCCCGCTTTGACGTGCGCGCGTCGTATTTCATCTTGCCCGGCACATTGGCTGCCGGGTCAGTGAACGAATGCACCGCGCCGCCGTAGCTGAGCAACTGCCAATCTACACCGGCAGCATTCATTTCCGCTTCGAACGCCGGCAACTGCTCGCGTGGCACCAGCGGATCCGACGCACCGTGCAACACCAGCACCGAGCCTTTGATGTTGCGGGCATCCTCGGCGTTCGGCGTGTCCAGTGTGCCGTGGAACGACACGGCAGCACTCAGTGGCGCGCCGTCACGGGCCAGTTCCAGCGCGCAGCAACCGCCGAAACAGAAACCGAACGCCGCCAGCTTGCCGGGCGTCAGCACCGCCTTCGACTGCCCAAGCAGTTGAGCCAGGGCGCCCTGCATACGTTTGCGCAACTCGGCACGGTCGCTTTTCAGCGGCATCATCGCCGCCCCCGCCTCATCAGCGTTCTGTGGGCGCACCGACTGACCGTAAAGGTCGGCGATCAACACCACATAACCTTGCTCCGCCACCGCCTTGGCGATGCGCTCGGCGCCTTCGCTGATACCCATCCAGTTCGGCGCCATCACCAACCCGGGCTGCTGCAACGCGCCATGGGTGTAGACCAGACGGCTTTCATAGGCTTTGCCGGCGATGTGGTAAACCAGCGACTCGATTGTCACCTTGCTCATTCAATCCTCCTTGCACCATGAAAAAAGCCCGCCGAAGCGTAGCGCCTGTCAGTTAAAGCGATTGGGGCCCTTCGCGAGCAAGCTCGCTCCTACAG
>NZ_JANLNX010000102.1:0-24145 GCF_025466015.1 Pseudomonas sp. 5P_5.1_Bac1
AGGACGCTATCGCCGGCAAGCCGGCTCCCACAGGGGGGCGCGGTGCTAGCAGTTTTTGTGGGGCCACTGATTTGCTTTTGCTGTTGCTCTTGATGCGCGCAAGTTCAGACGCCACAGATTGCGACGTCAGGAGGCCGAGTGGAGGTGTCTGTAGGGGGCAGGTGCGCAGCACCCTTCGGCGTAGCCGAAGACGCGAGGTGAAGACTTGCGAAGCAAGTCGTAGGCCGCGTGGCCCCCGAAAGGCGCCGGAGGGAGGGGACCCGCAGCGCAGCGTAGGGCCGGATGCAGGAGCCAGCGGTTTTCGTCTATTTTGCCAAGACAAAATGGACTCGCCGTAAAGGCGAAAGGGGCCGGCGGCGTCGCCACATGAAATGGATAAGCTCAGGGCACCCCAACCCCAAAGCTCCCAGTATTCCGTGAAGAACCTTTTTTATGGGCGTTTCGGGCCGAACCGCAGCGATGAGGTCCTTGACCATACCGCCCAAACCAATCCCGACAATTGCACCCGGATACCCCAACCCGCTAAGGTCGCCGCCTTGATCCCCGAGAGGCCGCCATGCACTACCTATTGATCGTCGCGCTGATCCAGGCGTTTTCCTTCAGCCTGATCGGCGAATATCTCGCTGGCCATGTCGACAGTTACTTCGCCGTGCTGGCCCGGGTCCTGCTGGCTTTGCTGGTATTCCTGCCGCTGACCCGCTGGCGCCAGGTGGAGCCGCGTTTCATGCGCGCCATGCTGCTGATCGGTGCGCTGCAGTTCGGTATCACCTATGTCTGCCTGTACCTGAGCTTCCGCGTGCTGACAGTGCCGGAAGTGCTGCTGTTCACTATCCTCACGCCGCTGCACGTGACCCTGATCGAAGACGCGCTGAACCGTCGCTTCAACCCGTGGGCGTTGATCGCGGCATTGGTGGCGGTGGCCGGCGCTGCGGTGATCCGCTTCGACAGCATCAACCCGGACTTCTTCATCGGTTTCCTGCTGCTGCAACTGGCCAACTTCACCTACGCCGCCGGCCAGGTCCTGTACAAGCACCTGATCGCGCGCCATCCCAGCGACCTGCCGCATTACCGGCGCTTCGGCTATTTCTACCTGGGTGCCTTGCTGGTGGTGCTGCCGGCGTTCCTGCTGTTCGGCAACACGCAGCACTTGCCCACAACCGACGTGCAGTGGCTGGTGCTGCTGTTTCTCGGGCTGTGCCCGACGGCGCTCGGGCTGTACTGGTGGAACAAGGGCGCTTGCCTGGTTTCCGGCGGCACCCTTGCGGTGATGAACAACCTGCATGTCCCGGTGGGGTTGCTGCTCAACCTGCTGATCTGGAATCAGCACGAGCCGCTGGGACGGTTGTTCATCGGCGGGGCGGTGATTCTCGCGTCACTGTGGCTCAGCCGGCTCGGCACCCAACGCCCGCTGCTGGCCGGGAAGACTGGCCGGTAGCAGGCCGGCGCGCAGGTCGTTGCCGCTGGGCTGCTGGTACAGGCTCAGGCCGAACTCCGGCAGCACCGCCAACAGGTAATCGAAGATATCGCCCTGGATTCGCTCGTACTCGGCCCACACCGTGGTGCGGGTGAAGCAGTAGATTTCCAGCGGAACACCCTGCGCGGTGGTCTGCATCTGGCGGACCATGCAGGTCATGTTCGGCTGAATGTCCGGGTGGCTTTTCAAGTACGCCAGGGCGAAGGCGCGGAAGGTGCCGATATTGGTCAGCCGGCGGCGGTTGGCCGACAGTTCCGCCACCTGGCCCTGGGCCTCGTTCCAGCTATGCAGCTCGCTGCGCTTGCGTGCCATGTAGTCGGTCAGCAGGCGCACTTCGCCCATGCGCCGCTCTTCCTCGGCGGTGACGAAGCGCACACCGCCGGCATCGATGAACAGGCTGCGCTTGATCCGCCGCCCGCCCGATTGCTGCATGCCGCGCCAGTTCTTGAACGACTCGCTCATCAGGCGCCAGGTGGGGATGGAGACGATGGTCTTGTCGAAGTTCTGCACCTTCACGGTGTGCAGGGTGATGTCCACCACGTCGCCGTCGGCGCCGACCTGGGGCATTTCGATCCAGTCGCCGACCCGCAGCATGTCGTTGCTGGTCAACTGCACGCTGGCGACGAACGACAGCAGGGTGTCCTTGTAGACCAACAGGATCACCGCCGACATCGCACCCAGGCCCGACAGCAGCAACAGCGGCGAGCGGTCGATCAAGGTGGCGACGATGATGATCGTGCCGAACACGTAGAGCACCATCTTCGCCAGTTGCACGTAGCCTTTGATCGAGCGGGTGCGGGCGTGTTCGGTGCGGGCGTAGATGTCCAGCAGGGCATCGAGCAGGGCGCTCAGGGCGAGCACCAGGAACAGGATGGTGAAGGCCAGCGCCACGTTGCCGAGGAAATGCTGGCTGGTGGCGCTGAGTTCCGGCACCAGCTTCAGGCCGAATTGCACCACCAGTGACGGTGTCATCTGCGCCAGGCGGTGGAACACCTTGTTTTGCAGCAGGTCGCCAAGCCAGAGCAGCGCCGATTGGCGGCTCAGCAGCTTGATCGCGTGGAGGATGAGAAACCGCGCCACCCGCCCCAGCACCAGGGCGATGACCAGCAGCACCGTCAGGCCTAGCGCGGCGTGCAGCAGCGGTTGTTGGTCGAGGGTGCCCCAGAGGTCGAGGGCGTTTTGCCAGAACTGTTGAATAGCCATGCGCTGCGGAAATTCTCCGTAACCTTTTAAAAGAAGTGCCAATTAGAACGAATGTACCGGGCCTGCGGCAAAAAGAAATTCGGCTCGGGCGCCGGAAAACGTTACCCTATGTGGCTGAATTTCCGCTCATGCCCGAGGTTACATCCGTGTTTTCCCAATTCGCCCTGCACGAACGCCTGCTCAAAGCCGTGGCCGCACTGAACTTTGTCGAGCCTACCCCTGTGCAGGCGGCCGCCATTCCCTTGGCGCTGCAAGGGCGCGACCTGCGGGTCACGGCGAAAACCGGTAGTGGCAAGACCGCCGCATTCGTCCTGCCGCTGCTCAACCGTCTGGTCGACCTGAACCAGAAACGCGTCGAGATCCGCGCACTGATCCTGCTGCCGACCCGCGAGCTGGCCCAGCAGACCCTGAAGGAAGTGGAACGTTTCTCCCAGTTCACCTTCGTCAAGGCCGGGATGATCACCGGTGGCGAGGACTTCAAGGAACAGGCCGCGATGCTGCGCAAGGTGCCTGACATCCTGATCGGCACCCCGGGCCGTCTGCTGGAGCAACTGAACGCCGGCAACCTGGACCTGAAACACGTGCAGGTGGTGATCCTCGACGAAGCCGACCGCATGCTGGACATGGGCTTCTCGGAAGACGTCGAGCGCCTGTGCGGCGAGTGCCCGAACCGTCAACAGACCCTGCTGTTCTCCGCCACCACGGGTGGCGCCGGTCTGCGCGACATGATCAGCAAGGTGCTGAAGAACCCTGAGCACCTGATGCTCAACAGCGTCAGCCAGCTCAACGAAGGCACCCGCCAGCAGATCATCACCGCCGACCACAACCAGCACAAAGAGCAGATCGCTCAGTGGTTGCTGGAAAACGAGACGTACCAGAAGGCGATCATCTTCACCAACACCCGGGTCATGGCCGACCGCATCTACGGTCACCTCGTGGCCAAGGACATGAAGGCGTTCGTGCTGCACGGCGACAAGGACCAGAAAGACCGCAAGCTGGCCATCGAACGCTTCAAGACCGGCGGCGCCAAGGTGCTGGTGGCGACTGACGTGGCTGCCCGTGGCCTGGACGTCGACGGCCTGGACCTGGTGATCAACTTCGACATGCCGCGCAGCGGCGACGAGTATGTGCACCGTATTGGTCGTACCGGTCGTGCTGGCGCCGAAGGCCTGGCGGTGTCGCTGATCTGCCACGGCGACTGGAACCTGATGTCGAGCATCGAGCGCTACCTGAAGCAGACCTTCGAGCGTCGCACCATCAAGGAAGTGAAGGGCACCTACACCGGTCCGAAGAAGGTCAAGGCGTCGGGCAAAGCGGTTGGCGTGAAGAAGAAAAAGACCGACAAGAAGGGCGACAAGAAAGCCGTGGCCAAGCGCAAGCCGACGGCCAAGCCGAAGCCTAATGCACCGCTGACCAGCTCTGATGGCCTGGCGCCGCTGAAGAAGCGCAAGCCGGCTGCTGCGGCGGAGTAAGGCTCAAGGGTCTCATCGCCGGCTTCCCGGCGCTGAGGCCCTCAAATTTTCCAGCACCCTCACGTTTTCTTCTCGGCCTCCCGCAATTCCTGCAGCCGCTTGTCGATCAACTGACATTTGTCCGGCAAATCACTGGCCTCCGTGCCCAGCTTCATTCCCTGCAACTCCTCGTTGATTTCCTTGGCCTTCTGCGGGTTCTGCTCGGTCAGGCGGGTCACTTCCTTGGCCAGTTCCTCGCGTTTCTCCGTGGCTTCTTCCAGCGTGCATGCCCAGCTCGGCAGGGCGAACAGCAGGCTAGCGGTGGCGGTCAGCATCATCAGTGTCTTCATGGTCGGGCCTCGTTATCCATGGCGGGCGATGTTCCCGGTTGAGGGGCGCGCCGCCGGGAAAGTTCAGTCGAACCGTGGCGCACGCGGCCGGTCACAACCTTACATACCCCACCGAGGCCGCACCCATGAGCACCGTGTATGACTGGGACCTGATCGAACGTCTGCTGCATGAAGTCCAGAACAGTGCCGGACACAACTTCACCCCGCGCCCCTATGCCGAACAGCACGCCGCGCAGCTTGCCGCCGATGGCGACGCGGTGCCGGACCTCGACCACCTCAAGACCCGCGCCTGCGACTATGAGCGGCTGCTGGTGGAACGCGGCTACATCGTCAGCCGGCCCGAAGAGGAGGGCGGCAACGGCGAGAACTTCGTCCTGACCGAGCGTGGTTCGCGGCTGTTGAGCCTGATCGACAGCAGCATTCCCGGCAACGATCACCCGCGCCAGGTCCTCGATGAGCAGGCCGATGCGCTGGACGAAGCGACCTTCGACGAGGTGGCCTCGAAGGCGCAGATTGCCTGAGCGAGTCAGACATATCTGGTAATAGCTGACGACAACCATCAATAATTGGCGCCAATTCTTCGCTGCCAAGAGGTTGTCATGCCATTGCCAGAAGTGGGGTGCCGCCCATGAGCGCACCCCGTCGCGATCCCGATGCCTTCGCCTTTCAGGTCATGCTGGGGCTGTGCCTGATCTGGGGCGTGCAACAGGTGATGGTCAAATGGGCCGCCGCTGATTTCGCCCCGGTGATGCAGGCGGCGACCCGCTCAGGGATCGCCGCGTTACTGGTGGGCCTGCTGATGTGCTGGCGTGGTGGCTGGGAGCACGTGGGCACCACCTGGCGCGGAGGGCTGCTGGCGGGCGCGTTGTTCGGGATCGAGTTCTTGTTCATCGCCGAGGGCCTGTCGCTGACCTCGGCGGCGCACATGTCGGTGTTCCTCTACACCGCGCCGGTCTTCACCGCCCTCGGCCTGCATTTCATGCTGCCCAGCGAGCGCCTGCGGCCGCTGCAGTGGCTGGGCATCCTGCTGGCCTTTGGCGGGATTGCGTTGGCCTTCGCCGGCGGTATTTCCCTGGATGATCTCAACGGGCCGATGTTGCTCGGCGATGCCTTCGGTGTACTCGCTGGTGCGTCCTGGGGCGCCACCACGGTGGTGGTGCGCTGCTCGCGGCTGTCTGAAGCGCCTGCGACCCTTACGCTGTTCTATCAGTTGGCGGTGGGCTTTGTCGGTCTGCTGTTGATCGCTGCCTTCAACGGCAAGCTGACCCACGTCAGCCTGACGCCCATTGCCATCGGCAGCGTGCTGTTCCAGGCGCTGGTGGTGTCGTTCTTCAGCTACTTGACTTGGTTCTGGCTGCTGCGCAAATACCTGGCGTCCAACCTGGCGGTGTTTTCCTTTATCACGCCGATCTTCGGCGTGACCTTCGGTGTGCTGTTGCTGAACGAACCGCTGAGCCTGAACTTCGTGATTGGCGCGCTGTGTGTGTTGCTCGGCATCGTCATGGTCAGCGCCGAGCAGTGGCTGCGCAGGCGTCTGCGTTCGTTGCTGGGGCAGCGCTAGAGGGTGGTTGGGTAATACGGGTACAGAGACGCCGCTGTCGAGGAGAGCCCCTGAACCTCTCCACTGCGCTGTACTATTTCTGCCCGCAGCGCGGACGGCAGCAATTGAAAGTGGATCTGTTGTTCTGCTCTGATTCTCTGGGCGTTGTTGGCAAGCGCTTCGGCTTTTCCTCCGTAGTCCAGAGCGGTCCATTCGCTCCTTCGAAAACGGGGCGGCGATGCTCGTTTATGGCACTGATCAGAGCCTGTCAGGTGCGGGCGAATGACGAGTAGGGGCGTTCTGATAGGTTCCAGGCCGCCAGTTCAGGACGCCCGCCAGCAACAGACCGGCGCCAGCGACCAGCAGCGCCGGTTGCAGGCTGCCAGCGAACAGGTTGCTCAGCGCCGCCAGCAAGGGCCCGCCGAGCTGGCCGATGGCGAAACAGGCGGTCAGCAGGCCAGCGTTGCGTTGGGTGGCGTGGGGCGCCAGTTCCCGCGAGCGCTGCATCACCAGTTGCATGCAGGCCAGGAACGGCGTGCCGCAGAAGATCACCCCCAGTGCCAGCCCCGGACCGTCGCCCATCAGGCAGGCGAACACACCGATGGCCTGCAGCCACAGTGTCACCCTCAACCAGCGCGAGGTGCTGCCCGGCCGTGGCCGGCGCAGGCTCAGCAGCATCACCCCGACTGCGGCGGCGAGGCCGAAGCCGGGCCAGAACAGGTCGGCCATCCACTGCCCGTGAAAGCGCGCGCTGGCCATCTGCGACATGAACGTCGCGGGGATGATGTAGCCGATGCCATACAGGCCGTAGATCAGGCCCAATCGCGGGATACCCCGCGAAGGCGTTGCGGCCAGTGTTGGTGCTGGCGTGGCTGGCGCCTCCTCCGGCTGCGGCAGCATCGGCCGCACGGCCAGCAGCATGACCAACGCGGCAGCGGCATAGATCAGCCACAGCGGCGCCGACCCCAGCCCGTACAGGTTCGAAACCAGCGCCAGCAGCCCTGTCAGCATGATGCCCAGGCCGGGACCGGCGAACACCAGGGCGCCCAGTCGCGGCAGGTTGCTGCGCGCGGCGAGGGGTTGGCTCAGGCTGGTGATCATCACCATTACCCAGGCGCTGGCCACGCCGGTGCCGAAACGCAGCAGGGCGTGGGTGATAAAGCTGTCAGCCCAGAACGACAGCACCGTCAGCAGCACGCACAACCACAGCCCGAGGTTGAGGCGCAGCCGCACTTGTTGTGGGCGGCGGGCGAGCATGGCGTCCAGCGCGCCAAGGAAGTAGCCGAGGTAGTTGGCCGCAGCGACCAGACCGGCGGCGGTCAGGCTCAATTGGCCTTCTCCGACCAGGTGCGGCAGTTGCGGGGTGAGGGCGAAGCGGCCGATGCCCATTGCCATCATCAGGGCAACGAAGCTGGCCAGAAGACGCAGTGTCGGCGACATGTCCGGTATTCCTCTGCAAGGCAAGTGATGCGTTCAGACTACCGGCGGTTGCTTTTCTTAAAAATTGAATAATGATGAGCAACTTGTTCACTTTTGGAGAACGGTTGTGGAACTGAGCCAGTTGCGCATCTTTCAGGCGGTCGCCGAGACCGGTTCGGTGACCCGCGCCGCCGAGCAATTGCACCGGGTGCCGTCGAACCTGTCGACGCGTTTGCGTCAGCTCGAGGAGCAACTGGGCGTGGAACTGTTCCACCGCGAGCGTCAGCGTCTGCAGTTGTCGCCGGCCGGCAAGGTGTTGCTGGACTACGCCGGGCGCATGCTGGCGCTGCACGACGAGGCGTTCGCGGCGGTGCAGGGCGGAGAACCGGCCGGCGAGTTCATCCTCGGCAGCATGTACAGCACTGCGGCGATTCACCTGCCGGGGTTGCTGGCGCGGTATCACCGGACCTATCCGGCGGTGAACCTGCAGGTGCAGACCGCGCCCAGCGGCGAGCTGCTGGAAGGGCTGCTCGCCGGTCGGCTGGACGCTGCCATGCTCGATGGGCCGCTGTCGCTGGCCGGTCTCGACGGCGTACCGCTGTGCGAGGAAACTCTGGTGTTGATCACCGAGTCGGACCATCCGCCCGTGCGCAGCGCGCGGGATGTGACGGGGCGTGCGGTGTTCACCTTCCGCAAGGGCTGTTCCTACCGCATGCGGCTGGAGGCCTGGTACGCCCATGATCACGCGGCCATGGGCCGGGCCATGGAAATCGAGTCCTACCCGAGCATGCTGGCCTGTGTGGTGGCGGGTTCCGGGGTGGCATTGATGTCGCAGTCGATGCTCGACAGCCTGCCGGGGCGCGAGAACGTCGCGGTGCACCGGTTGCAGACGCCTTTCGATCTGGCGACCACCTGGCTGGTGTGGCGGCGGGGCATGCGCGGAGCGAATCTGGATGCCTGGGTGAACCTGCAGGAAGAGGGGCGGGAAGGACCACCTGTCGGAACGGCGCTCAGCGCTTGATGCAGGTCACGGGTGTAGGAATTTACGCAAGCGATTTGTAGGACTTGAGGCTATGATTGCTAGGAAACATCGTAGCCAAACTGGATTGGACGATGACCCTCAAGGGGGAATTATGAAAAACCTGATGATGAACTGGCTCCATGACCTCGCTGTTGCCTTGGGCCTGATCCCGCCGATGCAACCGGTACCGATCCCCAGCGACGACGAGAAGCGCAAGCGTCAGCCTCGACGTTGAAGTATTCAGAGGCCCCATCGCTGCGGTTCGGCGCCCCGAACCGCAGCGATGAGGCTCTTCATCCCAAAGAAAAAGGGCCTGCTTTGCGCAGGCCCTTCTTGTTTCAAGCCAGTTTCGCCGCATTCACTTCCGAGCGGGACATCAGGCTGACCACCACGAAGCTCACCAAGGCGATCGCCAGGCTGTAGTAGATCGGGGTGTTCGCGTCCATGCCGTCCTTGATCATGAACACCAGCGCGGTAACGAAGCCCAGCGCCATGCTGGTGATCGCGCCGCGAGTGGTGGCGCGTTTCCAGTAGATGGCGCCGATCAGCGGCACCAGCATGCCGCCCACCAGCAGGTTGTAGGCCAGGGTCAGGGCGCTGATCACGTCTTCCACCACCAGGGCGATAGCCAGCACGGCCAGGCCGGTCAGCAGGGTGAACAGGCGGTTGATCGACAGGCTCGACTGTTTGCCGCCGCGCAGCCGTGGCAGCAGGTCTTCGGTCAGAACGGTGGACGCAGCCAGCAGGCCGGCACTGGCGGTGGACATCATTGCCGCCAGCGCAGCAGCGATCACCAGTCCGCGGATGCCGTCAGGCAGGGCGGATTTGACGATGGCGGCGAAGGCGTTGTTGGCGTTGCCCAGGTCTGGCAGCAGCACGTGAGCGGCCATGCCGATCACCGCGCAGACCAGGCCGTAGATCACGCAGTACAGGCCTGCGGTGGTGCCGGCGTATTTGGCGACCTTCTCGTCACGGGCGGTGAACACCCGCTGCCAGATGTCCTGGCCGATCAGGATGCCGAAGAAGTAGATCAGGAAGTAGGTGATGATCGTGTCCCAGCCGATGGTGGTCAGGCTGAAGCTGGACGCCGGCAGCTTGGCTACCAGTTGGTCCCAACCGCCAACGCGGTACAGGCAGATCGGCAGCAGGACGAACATCAGGCCGACGGTCTTGATCACGAACTGGACGATGTCGGTCAGGGTCAGCGACCACATGCCGCCGATGGTCGAGTACACCACCACCACGCCGCCGCCGAGCAGGATCGCACTCCAGAACGGCAGTTCGAACAGCACTTGCAGGACGGTGCCGATGGCCAGGGTCGAGGTCACGCCGATCATCAGCGCGTAGGCCAGCATGATCACGGCGCTGGCCTGACGGGCCATGGGGTTGTAGCGCTTTTCCAGCACCTGGGTGACGGTGAAGATGCGCAGGCGCAGCAGCGGTTTGGCGAGGAACAGGTTCAGGGCGATGATGCCCAGGCCCAGCGCCGCGCACAGCCAGAAACCGGAAATACCGTGCACATAGCCCAGTTTCACGGTGCCGACGGTGGACGCGCCACCCAGTACCGTTGCGGCCATGGTGCCCATGTACAGGCTCGGGCCGAGGTTACGGCCGGCCACGAGGTAGTCCTCGTGGGTCTTTGCCTTGCGCATGCCGTACCAGCCCAGTATCAGCATGCCGGCGGCATAAATCAGTACAACGAATATGTCCAAGGCCATGGGTGTCTCCAATTATCTTTTTTATGTGAGATCGATCTCGCGGTCGGGTAGGCCGCCGCGGGTCATTCTTCGTAGCGCGGCCCGTTTTCAACGGGCCGCCGTCATGGCTCCTGCCTGATATCTTTCCTTGCCTTGGCTATTAGCGACGTGCAACGCCGGGCAGAACGCAGAGCATTTCGTAAAGCAGGTTGGCGCCGAGCAGCGAGGTGTTGCCGGTGGTGTCGTAGGGCGGGGACACCTCGACCAGGTCGCAGCCGATCAGGTCGAGGCCCTGGCAGCCACGGATCACTTCGATCGCCTGGATGGTGGTCAGGCCGCCGATTTCCGGGGTGCCGGTGCCGGGCGCCCAGGCCGGGTCGATGCCGTCGATGTCGAAGGACAGGTACACCGGGCCGCCGCCGACTTTCTCGCGAACTTCGGCCATCAGCGGTTCCAGCGACTTGTGCCAGCACTCTTCGGCCTGGACCACGCGGAAGCCCTGTTTGCGGCTCCAGTTGAAGTCTTCAGCGGTGTAGCCCTGGGCGCGCAGGCCGATCTGCACCACGCGGTCGCAGTCCAGCAGGCCTTCTTCGACGGCGCGGCGGAAGGTGGTGCCGTGAGCGATTTTCTCACCGAACATGTGGTCGTTGACGTCCGCGTGGGCGTCGATGTGGACCAGGCCGATCTTGCCGTGCTTTTTGTGCAGGGCGCGCAGGATCGGCAGGGTGATGGTGTGGTCGCCGCCGAGGGTCAGCGGGATGACATTGTGTTCGACGATGGTGTCGTAGGCCTCTTCGATGATGCGCACGGCGTCGAGCAGGTTGAAGGTGTTGATCGCCACGTCGCCGATGTCGGCCACCGACAGCGAGTCGAACGGGGCGGCACCGGTGGCCATGTTGTACGGACGGATCATCACCGACTCGGCGCGGATCTGCCGCGGGCCGAAGCGGGTGCCGGAGCGCAGGGAGGTGCCGATGTCCAGCGGCACGCCGATAAAGGCGGCGTCGAGGCCGGCGGGACTTTGCAGGTGGGGCAGGCGCATCATGGTTGCGATGCCGCCGAAGCGCGGCATTTCGTTGCCGCCCAGTGGTTGGTGCAGGATCTTGTCCACGGTTTCGGGCCTCATCGGTTCGATTGTTCTAGTTGTTGAAACCTGTTCTCAACACCGGCCAGCCAGCCGAAAGTGCCCTGGAACAGTTGCAGTGCGGCAAAGTCTGCAAAAGGTAGTGCCGTAGAAGAATCGCTACAGGCAAATACTTAGTTCAGGTTTTTCTGAACTATCGCTGGGAGCGGGGTTAGACTGTCGCCATTTCCGACCTGCGGACCTCCGTTTTCATGGCCTCGAACCTGCCCGATCTGAAGCTGCTGCGTATCTTCGCCAGCGTGGTGCGCCACCAGGGTTTCGCCAATGCCCAGCGCGACCTCAACCTCTCCACGTCAGCCATCAGCACCTACATGAGCCAGCTCGAGGCCGCCCTCGGCATCGTGCTGTGCCATCGCGGCCGTGGCGGCTTCAGCCTGACCAGCAAGGGCGAGCTGTTTCACCAGGAGACCTTGCGTCTGCTGGCCGAACTGGACGGTTTCGAGCAATACGCGGCGGCGCTCAAGGGCGAGCTGCGCGGCACCCTTAACCTGGGGGTGATCGACTCCACCGTGGGCGATCGCGCCTTGCCGCTGGCCGAAGCCATCGGTGCTTACAGCCAGGAACATCCGGCGGTGCACCTGCATTTGTCGGTGTCCAGCCCCTACGAGTTACAACTGGGGGTGCAGGACAACCGCCTGGACCTCGCCATCGGCGCCTTCTCCACGCGCATGAGCGGGCTGGTCTACCAGCCGCTGTACCGCGAGCAGCACTGGCTGTATTGCAGCAACCGCCACCCGCTGTTCAGCGAGCGGCGGATTCCCGAGCAGGTCATCACCCAGCAACGCATGGTCGGCCGGGGCTACTGGAGCCAGGCGGAACTGGCCCGGCACGGTTTCAAGCACAGCGCTGCGACGGTGGAAAGCATGGAGGCGCAGTTGATCCTGGTGCTGTCCGGGGCCTACATCGGCTACCTGCCGGAGCATTACGCCCAGGCGTGGGTCGACAAGGGCGACTTGCGGGTGCTATCTCCCGCGACCTTCGGTTATCAGGCGCCGTTCTCGATGATCATCCGCCGTGGTCGCAGCCGTGAACCGCTGATCCAGACCTTCCGCGACCTGCTGCGGGCGCAACTGACGCCAGCATGAGGCGAACGTCGGCGAAAATTACTTTGCGCGGGTGGTAAAAAGCACCACGAAAGCGTTAATGCTCTGCTACTACTTTTCTTGCCGTGATGAAACTTCCTTCCCCACCTCTTCAGCAGGGACGCCCAAGATGCGCATGAATTTGCCCGTCACTGAGCAGGAAAGAACCTTCCCCCAAGAGCAGCGGCTGATCTCCACCACCGACCTGACCAGCCGCATTACCTATTGCAACGATGCGTTTGTCGCCATCAGCGGGTTCACCCGCGACGAGCTGCTCCACGAGCCCCATAACCTGGTACGCCATCCCGACATGCCGCCCGCGGTGTTCGCCCATATGTGGGAAACCATCAAGGAGGGAAAACCGTGGATGGGCGTGGTCAAGAACCGCGCCAAGAACGGTGACTTCTACTGGGTCAGCGCCTATGTCACGGCCATCTACGAGAACGGTCGGATCAGCGGCTATGAGTCGGTCCGCTCGCTGCCCAGCCGGGATCAGGTGCAGCGCGCCGCAGCCTTGTACGAGCGCTTGCGCGCCGGGCGCTCACCCACCTCCTGGGCGGCGCGCACGCTGGATGTGCTCGAACATGGCTGGCCGTTGGTCGGTGCTGGCGTGGTATCGGTGATCGCCTACCTGGCTTTGCCGCAATACGCCGCTCTCGGGGTGTTGATGGCTAGCTTGCTGTCGGCCTGGTTCCTGCTGGAAAACCGCCAGAGCCGGGTGATCCGCCGTACCCTGGCCGAGCACCCCAAGGCGTTCACCAGCCCGCTGGTGGCGCTGACCTACAGCCGCAACCTGGGCCTGCAAGGGCAACTGGACCTGGCCATGATCAGCGAGGAAGCGCGCCTGCAAACGGCGCTGACCCGGCTGGTGGATGCCGGCGTCAGCGTACGAACGCGGGCGTCGCAGTCGTCGGATTTGTCCGGTGCCCAGGCGCAGATGCTCGATCGTCAGCGCAGCGAGACCGATCAGTCGGCGACGGCTATCGCGCAGATGGCGGCGACCATCCAGCAGGTGACCCAGAACGTGCAGAACACCGCGCACGCGGCGTCCGACGCCGACGAACTGACCCGTCAGGGCAGCACGCTGGCGCAGCGGAGCTTGCGGGCGATGAGCAGCATGGCGGATGCGGTCAACGATATCGGGCAGGCGGTGCACGCCCTGGCCGAGCAGACTCAGTCCATCGGCAGCGTGGTGGACGTGATCACCTCGATCGCCGAGCAGACCAACCTGCTGGCCCTCAATGCCGCCATCGAAGCGGCACGGGCCGGCGAGCAGGGACGCGGCTTCGCCGTGGTCGCCGACGAAGTGCGCTCGCTGGCCCAGCGGACCCGCGCCTCGACCGAGGAAATCCACCAGATCATCGCCTCGCTGCGTGCGGGTGCCGATCGGGCGGTGACCAGCGCGAACAAGGGCGAGCAGATCTCCCGCGACAGCGTGCACAGCGTCGAGGCGGTGCAGGTGGCGCTGAGCGGGATCAGCGAGGCGGTCAGTCGTATCACCGGCATGAGCCAGCAGATCGCCACGGCCTCCGAGCAGCAGAGCCATGTGGTGGAAGACATCAACCAACAGATCGTGCGCATCGCACAGTTGTGCGATCACAGTGCCGGCCAGGCCAGGCAAGGGGCCGAAATCAGCCAGGAACTCGAACGCATGGCCGAGTACCTGCACGACCTGGCCGAACGGTTCAACCGCTAGTCGTACCATCCTGCCCACAGGGATGTGGGTCTTTTCCGGGACTGCTGTGGCACACTTTGTCCGCCCAGGAGAACCCGATGTCCAGAATCCAGTGCGAGCGCTGTCAGCGTCCGCAGTCCCGTTGCCTTTGTCCCTTGATCCCGTCGCTCGACAGCCGCACCCGCGTGGTCCTGTTGCAGCATCCCGATGAAGTCCGTCATGCCCTCAATACCGCGCGCCTTGCCGCCCTTGGCCTGCGCAATGGCGAGTTGCGGGTGGGCGAGGTGTTCGAGGGGCTGGCCGAGCTGATTGCTGCGCCGGGGTATCGGGTGGGCTTGTTGTTTCCCGGTGAACAGGCGCAGCCGTTGCGGGCGTATGGCGAGGATCCGGATCCGCGTCCCTGGTTGCTGATCGTGCCGGACGGCACCTGGCGCAAGGCGCGCAAGCTGCTCTACCTGAATCCGCTGCTGGACGCATTGCCGCGAGTGACCCTGGCCTGTGTCCAGCCTTCCCGCTATCGGCTGCGCAAGGCGCCGGAAGCGGGTGCGTTGTCGACCATCGAGGCGGTGACCCAGGCGCTGAATGTGCTGGAAGGGGAAGGGCGTTTCGATGAATTGCTCAGGCCTTTCGATGCGTTGATCGAGGGGCAGATTGCGGCGATGGGGCGGGAGACGTTTGAGCGTAATCATCTGCGCTGATTTGTGAGGGCTAGACACCGCATCGCGAGCAAGCTCGCTCCTACAGTTCATTGCACCATGCCGTGGACAGTGTAGGAGCGAGCTCGCTCGCGATGGCCCTCAGCAACCCAGCCATTCCTCAGGTGAAGTCTGTGGTCGGGATCGCCTTCGCGGGGATGGGACCACTGACTAGCGTTCCCGCAACGCCTCCGTCCGCGCCTTCAGCACCGGCTTCAGCATGTAATCCAGCACGCTCTTCTCGCCGGTAATGATGTCCACCGTCGCCACCATCCCCGGGATGATCAGCAGCGGTTTGTTGTCCCCGCCCAAATGATTTTTGTCGGTGCGCACCTGGATCATGTAGAAGGCGTTGCCCTTGTCGTCGGTGACGGTGTCAGCGCCGATCAACTCCAGCCGCGCCTTGAGCCCGCCGTAGATGGAGTAGTCGTAGGCGCTGAACTTGACCATCGCGCTCTGCCCCGGATGCAGGAATGCAACATCCTGCGGACGGACCTTGGCTTCGATCAGCAGGTTGTCTTCCAGCGGCACCACTTCCACCAGGTCGCTGCCGGGCTGGACCACGCCGCCGACGGTGTTGACCTTGAGCAGCTTGATGATGCCGTGCACCGGTGACACCACGGTGGTGCGGTTGACCCGGTCGTCGATCGCGACGCTGGTGGCGGTGATTTTCGACAGGTCGGTGCGTTTTTCGTTGAGTTCCTTAGCCGCTTCGGAGCGGAAACCCGCCTCGGATTCTTCGATCTTGCTCTTGATTTCCGCCACGGCCGACTCGGCCCGGGGAATCGCCAGGCTGGTGGCGTTCATCGAGCCGCGGGCTTCCACCGCGCTGCGTCTGAGGCGGAGGATTTCCACCGGCGAAATCGCCCCGGTTTTCACCAGCGGCGTCGACATGTCCAGCTCCTGCTGCAGCAGGGCCAGGCCCGAGCGGTACTGGTCCAGCTTGGAGCGGAACTCGGCCAGTTCCTGGGTCTTCTGCCGCAGTTGTTCGTTGAGGGTCTGCTTCTCGCTGTTCAGGCGGCGCTGGCGCGATTGGTACAGGGCCATTTCGTCCTCGGCCACTTGCGGCGCCTTGCTGCGCACTTCCGGGGACACCTGGAACGTCCTGCCCTCGGTCTCGGCGGACAGCCGCTCGACCTGCGCGGTGAGGGCGTAGCGGTCGGCCTCGCTTTCGCCCTTGTTGGAGCGGAAGCGCGTGTCGTCCAGGCGCAGCAGGGTGTCGCCCTTGTTCACCATCTGGCCTTCGCGGACGAAAATTTCGGTGACGATGCCACCTTCGAGGTTCTGGATCACCTGCACCTTGCTCGACGGAATTGCCTTGCCTTCGCCGGTGGTCACCTCGTCGAGCACGGCCACCTTGGCCCAGACCAGCGCAACCAGCAGCAGCGCCGCCGCCAGCCACACGGTGAGCCGCGAGCGGCGCGGGGAGTCCTGCAGGGTGGCGTTCGTCAGGTCCGGCAGGTACTCGTGCTCGGCGGTCTTGTTGAAACTCTGGAAGTAACTGCGTAGTGCGGACATCTCGCACCTCTGTGTAGGACTAAAGGGCTTGACCGATACGTCCCTTGCGCAGGGCGTCGATCACCGCATCCTTGGCGCCGTCGGCAACGATCTTGCCGTTGTCGAGTACCAGCAGGCGGTCAACCAGACTGAGCATCGAGGTGCGATGGGTGACCAGCAACAGGGTCTTGCCCTCGATCCAGCCGTGCAGGCGATTGCGCAGTTGTTCTTCGCTGCTGTTGTCCATGTGGCTGGTGGGTTCGTCCAGCACCATGATCGGCGGCTCCAGCAGCATCGCCCGGGCCAGCAGCACGGCCTGGCGCTGGCCGCCGGAGAGCAGTTGGCCACGCTCGCCCAGCGGACGGTCGAAACCGCGCGGGTGTTGCCGGGCCAGCTCGCTGACGCCGGTCAGTTCGGCGACTTCGAGCATCCGCGCGTCACTCACGTAGCGCGCCCCCAGGGTCAGGTTGTCGCGCAGGCTGCCGGCCAGCAGCGGCAGGTCGTGGGCGACGTAGCCGAGTTGCTGGCGTAGATCGGTAATGTCCAGTTGGCGCAGGTCGAGGTTGTCCAGCAGGATCTGGCCTTCGTCCGGCTCGTAGAAGCCCATCACCAGCCGCGCCAGGGTGCTCTTGCCCGAACCGCTGCGGCCGATGATGCCGATACGCTCGCCCGGCTTGACGCTGAAGCTGACGTTGTTCAGCGCCGGCACGGTTTGCCCGGGATAGCGGAAGCTCACCCGGCTCACTTCCAGCGCCCCTTGCAGGCGGGTGTGCTCCAGCGGTTGCTGGTCGCTGCGACGTTCCTGCGGCAGGGCCATCAGGGCGTCGGTGCTGCGCATGGTCAATTGCGCCTGTTGATAACGGGTGATCAGCCCGGCGATCTGCCCCAGCGGCGCGAGCACCCGGCTGCCGAGCATATAGCAGGCGACCAGGGCACCGACGCTGAGGCTGCCGGCGATGATGCTGTAGACCCCGGCGACGATGGTGGCCATCCCGCAGAACTGCTGGATGAACAGCGTGCCGTTGGTGGCCAGGGCCGAGAGTTTGCGGGCGTGGACGTCCAGTTGGGTGAGGGCGCCATGGGTGCTTTCCCACTGGTACTGGCGCTCGCTTTCGGCGCCGCAGGCCTTGAGGGTTTCCAGGCCGCCGAGGGTTTCGATCAGCAGTGCCTGGCGCACCGCGCCGAGGCTCAGGCTTTTCTGCACGGTGTCGCGCAGGCGCACCTGGATCAGCAGGGCGAAGACGATGGTCACCGGGAACGCGATCAGTGGAATCATCACCAGCCAGCCGCCGAGCAGGCCGATAACCGCGAGCATCAGCACCACGAAGGGCAGGTCGATAACGCTGGTCAGGGTCACCGCGGTGAGGAATTCGCGCAGGCCCTGGAAGTCGTGGATGCTCTGGGCGAAGCCGCCGATGGTGGCCGGGCGGGCTTTCATCGACATGCCGGTGATGCGTTCGAACAGGGTTGCCGAGAGGATCATATCGGTCTTCTTGCCGGCCTGATCGAGCAGATGCGCACGGACCACGCGCAGCACCAGTTCGAACAGGGTGCCGATCAACAGACCGATGACCAGCACCCAGAGGGTCGAGGTGGCCTGGTTCGGCACCACGCGGTCGTAGGTCTGCATCACGAACAGCGGGACCATCAGGCCCAGCAGGTTGATCAGCAGGCTGGCCAGCAGGGCGTCGCTGTACAGCCAGCGGGATTGTTTGAGGGTGTCGCGAAACCACGCATTGACCCGCGGCACCAGCGGACTGCGCAGGTCTTCAAGTTCATGCCGGGGGCGGGCGAAAAGGACCTGGCCCGCGTAGGCCTCGTCCAGTTCCTGACGGCTGACCCACTGCTCGCCGCCGTCGGCTTCGCAAGGCAGGATCAGCGCCTGATCGCCCTCTTTCCAGCGCTGCAGCACCGCGCAACGGCCATCCTTGAATAGCAGCAGCACGGGCAGGTTGAGCGCGGAAATCGCGCCCAGCTCACGGCGTAGCACGCGCGCCTGCAAGCCGGCACGCGCCGCCGCGCGCGGCAGCAGATCGATGCTCAGGCGTTGTTGCGGCAGCGGCAGGCCGCTGCTCAGGCTGGCGCGGCTGGCCGTGCAACCGTGCAGCTTGCAGAGAATCAACAGCCCATCGAGTAACGGATCATCGAAACTCTGGCGTTGGTCCGCCGAGTTCGCCGGTTGCATGCTGGTCACAATGGCCTACTCCTCAGTCGAGGCGGCGGAAAATACTCAACGCATTTCAGGCAACCGCGCGTCGGTCTTGACGTCGCTCTGGGCGACGGCTTCAGGCGGCAGCGAGATTTTCTGCTTGCTCAGCAGTTCGCCCATGTTGGCCAGCAGCCGATAGCCGGAGAACTCCTCGATGTAGCGCACTTCAACGTAGCGCCGGTTGGCGTTGTACAGCTCGTTTTCGCTGTCGAGCACGTCGAGCAGGGTACGTTGGCCGAGGCCGAACTGGTCCTGGTAGGCCGCGCGCACACGGGTGGTGGTCTCGGCGTACTGGCGGGCCGATGGGGTCTGTTTGGCAGCGTTCTGCAGGGCGTTCCAGGACAGCGACAGGTCCTCGGTGAGGGTGCGCAGCGCGTTGTTGCGGATGTCCATGGCCTGGTTGATCTTGTGCGCGTCGGATTGCAGGCGGGCTTTGTCGCTGCCGCCGCGGAACAGGTTGTAAGTCATCACCACGCCGGCGTGCCAGTCGGTGTTGGCATGCCCGGGCTCGCCGCCCAGGTTGTTGTTGGCGGCGGTGGACAGCTCGGCGTCCAGGCGCGGGTAGAACGGCGACTTCGCCACTTCATATTGTTGCTCGGCGGCCTGGATATCCGCCTGGGCCGATTTCAGGTAGGGGTTGTTCGCCAGCATGTCCTGGCGAGCGTCGACCAGGCTGGTGGGGATTTCGCCCTTGATCGAGGGCGGGGCTTCCAGCTCGTCGGCGGTGCGGCCGGTGACGCTGAAGAAATTCGCCTCGGCATCGGCCAGGTCGACTTCCGCGGTGTACAGGTTGTTTTCCGCCAGTGCCCGGCGAGCGGTGGACTGGTCGAGGTCGGCGGTACTGCCGACGCCGCGCTCGCTGCGCAGGCCGATCTGATCGTTGACCCGCAAGTGGGCCTGCAGGTTGTTCTTGGCCAGGGTCACCAGTTCACGGCGCTTGAGCACTTCGAGGTACACCTCGATGGCGCGCAGGGCGATGGTCTGCGAGGTGGCTTGCAGGTAGTAGGCGCGGGAATTGACCACCGCCTCGGTGCGGGCCACTTCATTGGAGGTGTTGAAACCGTCGAACAGCATCTGCCGCAGGCGCAGTTCCGACTGGGTGTAGTTCAGGGATTCCTTGTTGTGGTTGCGCGTGCCGTCGGCATTGATACCGCGGGTGTTGGTGTTGTCCGAGCGCTCACGGCCGTAGCCGGCGACCAGATCGACGCTCGGGTAGTAACCACCGCGAGCGAACTTCACATCTTCATCGGCGGACAACCTGCTGTTTATTCCCGCCTTGGCTTCCGGGTGGTAATCCACCGCGCTTTGCACTGCTTCCTGCAAAGACATTGCCTGGGCATTGGCACAGGTCATGGCCAGTAAAACTGCACTGGTGAGGGGGGTCAAAACGCGCATGGGTTACTTCTCCCTGAGTTTCATTTTTAGGTGCTGCATCGCCAATAAAATGACGAAAAATTGAGTTCAAACCGTTTCAGGCTTGTAACAACAGAGCTAAGAACATTTGCACGCAAAGCTAAGAAGAAATTTTCATAAGGGTTATGCGAAAAAAAACTTATGCGGTCTAAGGAAACCGGCACATTGTTTAACCCACGCGCCACGTATACCGGGCGCTGAAGCGCTTTTTTACTGGCGTCAGAAAGTTTTCAGATGGTTTTTCGGCATAGGGCATGGAAAGAGTGGAGGGGAGGGGAAACACCGCAAATCTTGGCGACGGAAATTTGGCGCAAGGCCAGTTGCCAGTAGGTGTTCTCTATCCGCTGCGGCGACATCGATCGGGATCGTGGATTTCCCCTGGAATCCCCCGGTCCTGATGGTCGCGGGTACTTCGAACCGGGCGCTGATTGATTTGGCCCGCACACGAGATACCACGCACTTTCCTGCAGAACTCGGCGGTGGAGGAGTGGGTACATGGCTCAGTCAATCGGTGTGGTCAGCAAGGTGGTCGGTCTGGTGTTCGCGGTCGCGAGTGACGGAACCCGGCGGGCATTGGTCGAAGGCGATCGCCTGTTCGTCGGCGAACAACTGGAGACCGGCGCGGCTGGAGCGGTGGCGGTCCACCTGGCCAACGGCGGGGAACTGACCCTGGGCCGCGACAGCAGCCTGACCCTCTCCAGCAACCTGCTGAACCATCACGCGCCTCACGTGCAAGCCCCGGATGTCGTGACCCCGACTGAAGCGCAATTGAGCGACGTCGAGAGACTCCAGCAAGCCATCGCCGCCGGCGGCGACCCGACCCAGGATGCCGAGGCGACCGCCGCCGGCCCGGGCAACGGCGCGCCCGGTGCGCTGGGCGGCGGCCACAGTTTCGTGCTGTTGACCGAAGTGGGCGGCCGGGTCGATCCGGTCATTGGTTTTCCTACCGCCGGCTTCAACTTCCAGGGCGACCTGGTGGACCTGCGCACCGGTGATGTGACGCACGACCAGCCTTTCGCTCCCCAGGTGAACAACCCCATCAGCCTGAATGGCCTGGCGGTGCAGGGCGGCGAGGTCATCGTCAACGAAGCCAACCTGCCACTGGGTTCGGCGAGCAATGCCGGGGCCCTGACCCAGGGCGGAACCTTCACCGTGGTCGCGCCTGATGGTGTCTTCAACCTCAATGTCGGTGGCGTGAATGTGCTGACGGCCGGTGTTGTCACCGGCGTAGGACAGTCCTTCACCACCGGTACAGGCAACGTCCTGACCATCACCGCCTACGATCCGGCCAGCGGCACCGTCGGTTACACCTACACCTTGACCACCGCCGGCAGTTCGCTGGGCGAGAGCATCCCGGTCACGGCCAGTGACAGCAATGGCGATGTCACCAGCGGTAGCCTCGATGCCACCATCCTCGACGACGTGCCACGGGCGGTGGACGACACCAATGCCTCGGTGGCCACGGAAGCCTCGACGGTGCTGACCGGCAACGTCCTGCCCAACGATATCCAGGGCGCCGATCGCACGCCCAATCCGATCATTCCGGGGACGTTCACCGGCACCTACGGCACGCTCGTACTGGCGGCGGACGGCTCGTACACCTACACCCTGAATCCCTCGGACCCGGACTTCATCAACCTTCACGGTGGTGGTCACGCGACCGAGACCTTTACCTACACGCTGACCGATGCCGATGGCGACACCAGCAACGCCAACCTCGTGCTCAACATCACCAACCTGGATGATCCGGTTGTGCTGGGCGGGGTGGGGACCAATGCCGGGGCGATCACCGTCTTCGAGAAAGATCTGAGTACCGGCAGCAGCCCGAATGCGGCCGCGCTGACCCAGACCGGCAGCTTTACCGTCACCGCGGCGGATGGCCTGCAGACCCTGAGCGTGGGAGATATCAACGTTATTTCCGGCGGCGTGGCGGTCACTTTCCCGCAAACCGTGACGACACCTCTGGGCAATACCCTGACCGTCACCGGCTACAATCCGGGCACCGGCGTGGTGACCTACAGCTACACCTTGCTGGACAGCGAAACCCATCCGGCTGGCAACGGGGCCAACACCCTGACGGAAAGCTTCACCGTAGTTGCCAGCGATACCGATGGCAGCTCCAGCACTGCCAACCTGAACGTGCTCATCGTCGATGATCAGCCTGTCGCGGTGGCGGACAGCAATGCGTCGGTCGCTACCGAAGTATCAACGGTGCTGACGGGGAATGTGCTGACCAACGACATTCAAGGCGCCGACCGGGTAACCGGACCGATCACCGCGGGCACCTTCACCGGCACCTACGGCACGCTCGTACTGGCTGCGGATGGTTCCTACACCTATACGCTGAATCCTGCCGATCCGGACTTCTTCAATCTGCATGGCGGCGGGAATGGGACCGAGACCTTTGCCTACACCCTCACCGACGCGGATGGCGATACCAGTACTGCCAACCTGGTGCTGAACATCACCAACCTCAACGATCCGGTGACGCTGACGGGCCTGGATAGCGCCGGCGGCGAACTGAGTGTCTACGAGAAGAACCTGAGTGATGGCAGCAGCCCGGATGCCGGGGCACTGACGCAGACGGGCACCTTCACCATCAGTGCGCCGGATGGCCTGCAGACCCTGAGTGTCGGCGGCATCAATGTGATCAGCGGCGGCGTGGCGGCCGGCTTCCCGCAATCCACCACCACCTTGCTCGGTAACACCCTGACCGTCACCGGCTACAACCCGGGCACCGGCGTGGTGACCTACAGCTACACCCTGCTGGATAACGAAGCGCATCCGAATGCCGGCGGCACCAACAGCCTGACCGAAAGCTTCAGTGTTATCGCCACCGATACCGATGGCAGCAGCACCAGCGGCAGTATCGACGTGAACATCGTCGACGATGTGCCGACGGCTGCGGCGGATACCAATGCGTCGGTTGCTACTGAGGTTGCCACGGTCCTGACGGGGAATGTGCTGACCAATGACATTCAAGGGGCCGACCGGGTTACCGGACCGATCACTGCGGGCACCTTCACGGGCACCTACGGCACGTTGGTTCTGGCAGCGGATGGTTCCTACACCTATACGCTGAATCCTGCGGATCCGGACTTCTTCAATCTGCATGGTGGCGGTACGGGGACTGAGACCTTTGCCTATACCCTGACCGATGCTGACGGTGATACCAGTACTGCGAACCTGGTGTTGAACATCTCCAATCTGAACGATCCGGTGACGCTGAGCGGGCTGGATAACAATGGTGGTGAGCTTTCGGTTTACGAGAAGAATCTTGGAGATGGCAGCAGCCCCGATGCGGGGGCGCTGACCCAGACCGGGACCTTTACCGTCACCGCTCCGGACGGGCTGCAAACCCTGAGCGTGGGTGGGATCAGCGTTGTTTCTGGCGGTGTGGCTGCTGGTTTCCCACAAACTGCGACGACGCCTTTGGGCAATACGCTGACTGTTACGGGGTACAACGCAAGTACCGGCGTGGTGACCTACAGCTACACGCTTCTGGATAACGAAGCTCATCCAAACGCAGGTGGCATCAACAACCTCACCGAAAGTTTCACCGTCACCGCGACGGATACCGATGGCAGCACCAGCAGCGGCAGCCTCGACGTGAACATCGTCGACGATGTGCCGACGGCTGCGCCGGATACCAATGCGTCGGTTGCTACCGAGGCGGCGACGGTATTGACGGGGAATGTGCTGACTAATGACGTTCAGGGCGCTGACCGTGTTGTTGGACCGATCACTGCGGGCACCTTCACTGGAACCTACGGCACGCTGGTTCTGGCTGCGGATGGGTCTTACACCTACACGCTGAATTCTGGCGATCCGGATTTCTTCAATTTGCATGGTGGCGGTACAGGGACTGAGACCTTTGCCTATACCCTGACCGATGCGGATGGCGATACCAGCACTGCGAATTTGGTCCTGGATATCAAGAACCTGAACGATCCAGTCACTCTCAATGGCCTCGATGCTGTGGGTGGCGAACTGACGGTTTACGAGAAAAACCTCAGCGACGGCAGCAACCCGAACACACCGGCACTGACCCAAACCGGCACCTTTACCGTCACCGCTCCGGATGGTTTGCAGACCTTAAGCGTGGGCGGCATCAACGTCGTTTCTGGTGGTGTAGCCGCTGGTTTCCCACAAACTGCCACGACTCCGCTGGGCAACACGCTGACCGTCACCGGTTACAACGCAAGCACCGGCGTGGTGACCTACAGCTACACCCTTTTGGATAACGAGGCGCATCCAAACGCTGGCGGCATCAAT
>NZ_JANLNX010000088.1:0-23391 GCF_025466015.1 Pseudomonas sp. 5P_5.1_Bac1
CGACCCTGGCCAACGCCCTCGGCACCTTGCCGGGCCTGCTGGCCAGCGACAACGCCAGCGCGGCCATCCTCACGCCGGGCTTCACTTTCGCGGTGGCCGTGTCCGACGACACCCTGGTCTCGATCACCGTCACCACAAGCGATGCGCCCAACCCGATCCGCTCGCTGCTGGATGTCTGCGCGGCATTCGCCAGCCAGGGCGTCAACGTCACTGCGGCGGACCTGGGGCAAAGTCATCAGGCGCTGCCGGGGATTTTCCAGGCCAGCCAAATGATTTCCAGCACCGTGTGGGTCGCCGGCCATGACGACACGCTGGCCCACAATGGCAGCGGTCTCGACCAGGCCGCGCTGGCGGCGCTGAACACCGCCACGCTGAACCTGTTCGACATGGGCACCCTGCTGTATCTGGGGGATTTCAACGACGGTGCCGGCATCGCCGCCGATGGCGCACAGACCCTGCACCAGTTCGCCGACGCCCACGCCTGCCCGGCCGAACTGCTGTTGCAGGCCAACCCGGACCTGGCGGTGCCCGCCGACGGCGCCTTCGCCCTGCCCGGCCGGGTGGCCTGGCCGGCGCCGGACAGCGCGCTTCGTGTGCCTTACAGCGTGCAGGCCGGCGACAGCCTCGACAGCATCGCGCCGCGTTTCGACTGGGGCGTTGCCGACGCCAGCCAGGCCCTGGCCGACGCCAACCTGGACATGCCCGGCCTGATCGCCGGCGGGGTGACGTTGCTCATCGCCGTGTCCGGAGTGAGCTACAGCATCACCACCGCTAGCAGCGGCCAGAGCCTCGCCGCAACGTTGGCCCAACTCCAGCAGCAAGCTCCGGGCGCGACCCTGGCGGACCTGCTCGCCAGCATCGGCGACAACAGCAGTGCCCTGGCCAGCAATGCCCTGCTGATCTGCCCGCCAGCGCTGTTCGCCAGCGCCACCACGCCGGCGCAGATTGCCGCGCTGCTGGGAGTTTCCGCCGGGGCCTTGGCCTTGGCCAACGCCGGCACGCCGGGGTTGATCGCCGCCGGCGTCAGCCTCGCTGCGCCGCAAAGCGAGGTGCAGGTCGAGACCCAGGCCAACGACTGCCTGAACAGCCTGATCGTGCGCTTCGCCGAAGCCGGCGTGCAGGTCAACGCCCAGGTCATCGTCGAGACCCCGGCCAACCTCGATCAACCGTTGTTCGCCGCCGACGCACGGGCCCTGGTGCCACCGGCCACGGTGCGCATCAGCCTGCCGATCGGTGCGCAGGGCCCTTATCCGGGACCGTCATTCCCGCTCAGTGTCCATCTGCAACTGAGCCGTCCCGCGGCGCTGATCAACCCGGACTTCGCCGCCGACGATGACAGCGGTGTCGCCACCAGCAGCAGCCTGATCCCGGCGCCGCAGGCACCGGTGGCCGAGGATGAAGGCGGCGGCCTGGCCTTCAACGCCTTTATCGTCGCCATGCGTACCGCACTGCCGCAACTACGCATCGCCACCGGCCGCGCCCTCGAAGACAGCCGCGACCTCTGGGCCGTGGACTTCGGCCCGGCAGGCATCAGCGCCCTGACCATCGCCGGCACCACCACGGTGCCCGGCGCGGCGGGACCGCAGCCGCGCTTCTTCGCCCTGACCCCGTTGTACAAAAGCCTGGTCAGCCGCCAGGACGTACCGATCCAGGCCTTGCTGGCGGACGGCACGCTGTCCACGGCAAGCAGCGAACGCGACTTCCAGGGCATCGATGTCGAGCCGTGGGCCAGCCGCTTCCTTTCCGATGTCGACCGCATTCTCGGGGCGAGCAACGCCGCCGCGCTGTACCGCAGCGTGGACACCCGGCAGACCCTCAGCGACCTGGTGGCCGTCAAGCGCAGCCTCGCCGGCTCGATCCCCGAAGGCCTGGCAGCGGTGCTGGAAATCAGCGATCCCGACACCGTCAGCGGTCAGGCCGCGGCGGCCACCACCCTGGAGCAACAACTGGGGGTCAGCCTGTCGCGAGCCTGGAGCGCCTCGACCCTGGTGCAACTGAACCGCAGCGTGACCTCGCCGTGGCAAGACGCCGCCAGCGGCCTGCTGCCGGCCGATCTGTACGGCGGCGTCCAGGTCACCAGCGGCGGCGAAGACCGCTCGTGGAGCATGAGCGCGGGCAAGTGCTGGCTGACCGACTTCTCGCCCTTCATCACCTTGCTGCTGACCGAATCCGACCCGGCCACCCACCGCGCGGTCACCGCCAACATGGCCTTCGGCATCACCGACATGGAGCGCAATATCAGCACCGCCGGCCTGCCCGATGGCTATGCCGCCTCGCAGTGGCTGACCTTCGTGCCGCCATTGGGTGGCGCCAACCTGCCGGCTGCGCTGACCACCCACCTGGGCGAAGTCTCGGTGCCGATCCCGCTGCGCAACTTCCCGGCGTTGCCGGTGATCGTCGAGCAGCGCGCCACGGCCACCGCGCTCAGCCCCGAGTTGCGGCAGAACCTGCGCAGCCAGCGCCTGCGCGCCAACCTGCGGGTAGACAGCCCGGCCACCCTGGCGAGCATGCCGCTGTGGGATCACCGCTTTACCTACTCCCACGAACACGCCGAACAGGACGATGTCAGCCTGACCTTCCGCTACAACCTGCGCCCGGGCCAGCAAATGCTCCTTGCCACCAGTGACGAAGACCTGTTCGTGCAATTGGCGCGCTATGTGGCAGTGGCCGATCCGCTCTGGGAAATCCTCGGCGCCCTGCCCGACACCGGGCCACTGACGCCGACCCAGAGCAATGCCGCGGATACCTTGCGCGACCTCGCCAGCGCCGTGGCCGGCAAATGGACCGAGCGCCTGGTCAGCACGCCGAACACCCTGGCGCAGAGCGGCGACAGCGACCAGTTCAGCTTCCAGGCGCGGGTAACCGACCGCGACGGTCCGGAGGTCGGCAGCCGTGAAGTCGCCAGCCTGAGCCTGACCGCCGCCAGCGCCGACATCGGCCCGGACGGCAACTGGCCAGAGGTCGCCGCCCTCACCGCGGCGGGCCTGAGTGTCACCTTGCTGCGCGAGGAGGTTTCGGCGACGGAGTCGCTGTACCGGGTGCCGGACGATGCCCAGGTGCCGGCATCCTGGCCCACCTTCAGCCTGAGTTTCGTCGGCCTCAACGTGGCTCGCTGGCAGAACGCGACCGGCTCGATACTGGTCCGGCGCAACCAGAAACTGCTCGGTGCCGACGGCCCCGCGACCAACCCGGCGTTCGTCTTCCAGACCGACCGGGTGGAAGCCGCCAGCGTCGCAACGCCGTTCAACGCCTGGGACCAGCGCGTGCCGCTGAGCACTACACCGACCACCGTCAGCGCCGCGCTACAAACCGCGTTCGACACCCTGTTCAGTGCCGCCGCCAGCGCGGGTGAACTGAGCGTCACCCTCGGCGTGGCCTATGCCTATGAACTGGCAACCGACCCGGAGGACCCGAGCCACGGGCTGGTCAGCGAGACTCCGGTGTACCTGTATCCCAACCAGATTCTCGATGATGGGACGGCGGGTAACCTGCAGACAGCGGTGGACACCTGGTATGGGCAGGTCAACCCGCAACGTGAAGGGGGTGAGTGGCTGTTCTCGCTGACCTTGTATTCATCACTGGAAGAGGATCAGCGGCCACTGTTGTCGATTGCCAACCTGTATTTGCCGTTGGTGCTGGATCAGGATCGGTGAGGTGATTGGCGACCGGGCGCTGGTTTTTCAGCGCCCTCAAACCCGCATATCCGGCTCTTCCAGCAACCACCCCCGAAACGCTTCCAGCGCCGGCAGCGACTGGTTGCGCGGCGGGTACACCAGGTAATAGCTGCGGGCGCTGGCATAGGGCTGCACCGGGATGGCGAGCGTGCCGTCGGCCAGTTCATCGGTGATGAGGATCCGCGGCACCAGGCCGATGCCGATATCCGCGCGCACGGCCTGGATCAGGTGCGAAGTCAGTTCAAAACTCGGGCCCAGGCGCATGGCCTGATGGGCCAGGCCATGGTGGGTGAACCAGTCGCCCCAGGCATGCGGGTTGTTGGCGACGCTAAGCAACGGCTGACGGCTGATCGCCTCGGGCGTCCACACCTCGCGAGAGGCCGCCAGCGCCGGTGACAGGATCACCACCAGTTCCTCGGCGTGCAGCCGGTGGCAGATCAGCCCCGGCTGGTCGCCGCTGGCAACGACGATGGCGGCGTCGATGCCGCTGGTGGCGAAGTCCACCGGTTCGATCCGGGAATTGATGTGCACCAGCACTTCGGGGTGGCGGCGATAGAATTCGTGCAGCCGCGGCAGCAGCCATTTCGAGCCGAAGGTCGGCAGCGTCGCCAGGCGCAGGTTGCCACCGCCAGCCTGGTGGGCGATGGCATGCAGGGTGGCGCTGCGGATCCGGCCCAGGGCCTCACTGATCTCGCGCTGATAGAGCCGTCCCACCTCGGTGAGCTTGACCGTGCGGCCTTCGCGGCGAAACAGGATGACCCCCAGTTGCTGCTCCAAGGCCTGGACCTGGCGGCTGACCGCGCTCTGGGTCAGGGACAATTCCACCGCCGCGCGGGTGTAGCTTTCATGCCGGGCCGCGGCCTCGAATGCCAGGAGCAGCGACATCGACGGGGTCAAGTTTCGGTAATTCATTCATAAAACTCATCAAAGGCCGCGCCATTATCCGTTTGTGCGCCGCGCAAGACTCGGGAATCATTGGCATCATCCACTACCTGACGACGTACTGACCATACCTTGATGTCAGGTATTCATGATTAGCCCGACCTATAAAGAGGCCATCCCGTGATGATCGCCCAACTGCCGGTGAGCGCACCCGCCACCGACTACACCGCGTTTCTCGATGCCCTGCGCGCCGCCGGTTTCCGTGGCCAGTTCAGCACCGACTACGGCACCCGCACCGTGCTCGCCACCGACAACTCCATCTACCAGCGCCTGCCCCAGGCCGCGGTGTTCCCGCTGGACGCCGACGACGTGGCGCGGGTCGCCACGCTGATGGCCGAGCCGCGCTTCCAGCAGATCAAGCTGACCCCGCGCGGCGGCGGCACCGGCACCAACGGCCAGTCGCTGACTGACGGCATCGTCGTCGACCTGTCGCGGCACATGAACAGCATCCTCGAAATCAACGTCGAGGAACGCTGGGTACGGGTCCAGGCCGGGGTGGTCAAGGACCAGCTCAATGCCGCGCTGAAACCCCATGGGCTGTTCTTCGCCCCGGAGCTGTCCACCTCCAACCGCGCCACCGTCGGCGGCATGATCAACACCGACGCCAGCGGCCAGGGCAGTTGCACCTACGGCAAGACCCGCGACCACGTGCTGGAGCTGCACAGCGTGCTGCTCGGCGGCGAGCGCCTGCACAGCTTGCCGATCGATGACGCCGCGCTGGACGCCGCCTGCGCCCTGCCCGGCCGGGTCGGCGAGGTCTACCGCATGGCCCGCGAGATCCAGGAAACCCAGGGCGAGCTGATCGAAAGCACCTTCCCCAAACTGAACCGCTGCCTGACCGGCTACGACCTCGCGCACCTGCGCGACGCCGCCGGCCTGTTCAACCTCAACAGCGTGCTGTGCGGCGCCGAGGGTTCGCTGGGCTATGTGGTCGAGGCCAAGCTCAATGTGCTGCCGATCCCGAAATACGCGGTGCTGGTCAACGTCCGCTACGTCAGCTTCATGGACGCCCTGCGCGACGCCAATGCGCTGATGGCGCACAAGCCGCTGTCGATCGAGACGGTGGACTCGCGGGTGCTGATGCTGGCGATGCAGGACATCGTCTGGCACAGCGTCGCCGAATACTTCCCGGCCGACCCGGAGAAGCCGACCCTGGGCATCAACCTGGTGGAGTTCTGCGGCAATCAGCCGGACGAGGTCAACGCCCGGGTCGCCGCCTTTATCGACCACCTGCAGGCCGACCGCAGCGTCGAGCGCCTCGGCCACACTTTGGCCGAAGGTTCCGCCGCGGTGACCAAGGTCTACACCATGCGCAAGCGCTCGGTGGGGTTGCTCGGCAACGTCGAGGGTGAAGTGCGCCCGCAGCCGTTCGTGGAAGACACTGCGGTGCCGCCGGAGCAACTGGCCGACTACATCACCGAGTTCCGCGCCCTGCTCGACGGCTACGGCCTGACCTACGGCATGTTCGGCCACGTCGATGCCGGCGTGCTCCACGTGCGCCCGGCGCTGGACATGAAAGACCCGGCCCAGGCTGCGCTGGTCAAACCTATTTCCGATGCCGTGGCCGCGCTGACCCAGCGCTACGGCGGCCTGCTCTGGGGCGAGCACGGCAAGGGCCTGCGTTCGGAATACGTGCCGGCCTACTTCGGCGCGCTGTACCCGTCGCTGCAACGCCTCAAAGGCGCCTTCGACCCGCACAACCAGCTCAACCCCGGCAAGATCTGCACCCCGCCGGACAGCGCCGAGGGCCTGATCAAGGTTAACGAAGCGCCGCTGCGTGGCGAGCACGACCGGCAGATCGACGAGCGTGTCTGGCAAAGCTACGCCAGCGCGGTGCACTGCAACGGCAACGGCGCCTGCTACAACTTCGACCCCGACGACGCCATGTGCCCGTCGTGGAAAGCCACCCGCGAACGCCGTCACTCGCCCAAGGGCCGCGCCTCGCTGATCCGCGAATGGCTGCGCCTGCAGGGCGCGGCCAATATCGACGTGCTGGCCGCAGCGCAAAACAAGGCGTCCTGGCTCAAGGGCCTGCCGCAACGCCTGCGCAATAGCCGCGCCCAGCAACGCGGCCAGGCCGATTTCTCGCATGAGGTCTACGACGCCATGGCCGGCTGTCTGGCGTGCAAGTCCTGCGCGGGGCAGTGCCCGATCAAGGTCAACGTGCCGGACTTCCGTTCGCGCTTCCTCGAGCTGTACCACAAGCGTTATCAACGTCCGCTGCGCGACTACCTGATCGGCTCGCTGGAGTTCACCATTCCGTACCTGGCCCACGCGCCGGGGCTGTACAACGCGGTGATGGGCTCGAAATGGGTGAGCAAGCTGCTGGCGGACCAGATCGGCATGGTCGACAGCCCGCTGATCAGCCGCTTCAACTTCCAGGCCACCCTGACCCGCTGCAACGTCCGCGCCGCCAGCGTACCGGCCCTGCGCGAACTGACCCCGGCACAGCGCGAGCGCAGCATCGTGCTGGTCCAGGACGCCTTCACCCGCTACTTCGAAACGCCGCTGCTGGCGTCGTTCATCGACCTCGCCCACCGCCTCGGCCACCGCGTATTCCTCGCCCCGTACAGCGCCAACGGCAAGCCGCTGCACGTGCAAGGCTTCCTTGGCGCCTTCGCCAAAGCGGCGATCCGCAACGGCACCCAGCTCAAGGCCCTGGCCGACTGCGGCGTGCCGCTGGTGGGCCTGGACCCGGCGATGACCCTGGTCTATCGCCAGGAATACCAGAAAGTCCCCGGCCTGGAAGGCTGCCCGAACGTGCTGTTGCCGCAGGAATGGCTGATGGATGTGCTGCCCGAGCACGTCGGCGGCAAGACGGCCAACTTCCGCCTGATGGCCCACTGCACCGAGAAGACCAACGTACCGGCCAGCACCAAACAGTGGGAGCAAGTGTTCGCGCGCCTGGGCCTGAAACTGGCGACCGAAGCGACGGGCTGCTGCGGGATGTCTGGCACCTATGGTCATGAAGCGCGTAATCAGGAAACCTCGAAGACCATTTTCGAGCAGTCCTGGGCCGGCAAGCTGGAGAAGGAAGGCGAGCCGCTGGCGACCGGGTATTCGTGCCGTAGCCAGGTCAAGCGACTGGCGGACAAGCAGTTGCGTCATCCGCTGGAGGTGGTGTTGCAGTATGTGATTGGTTAAAGGCGGCACTCCGCTTGCCGGCGATGGGGCCGTCAGCAACACCCGCAATTCTGCCCCTCGCTCACTTCACCTCGTCCACCTTCTTGCCCTTCACCAGCCCATGGCGAAGCTCCTTCGACGGCCCGTAGCCGTAGAACGACGCATAGCACTTGCTGAAGTGGCTGGGCGAGACGAAGCCGCAAGCCAGGGCGACCTCGATCAGTTGCAGGTCGGAATGCTGCAACAGTCGCCGGCTTTCGGTGATGCGCAGTTCCAGGTAATAGCGTACGGGCGTGGTGCCGAGCTGGGTCATGAACAACCGGCCGATCTGCCGTTTCGAACGGCCGACGTAATGGGCCAGTTGATCCTGGCTCAGGGGCTCTTCGATGTTGGCGCTCATCAGGTTGATGGCTTCGCGCAGCGGCTCGCTCATTTTCTCGTGCAGGGTCGGTCGCGCTCGGCGGTAGCGGGACTCCTCGAAGGCGAGGATATCGACGATGGCGTCGACCATGCCACGGCCATGCAAGGTGTTGATCCACTCCAGCACCATGTGGAACGCCCCCGCCGGGCTGGCGGCGGTGAGGCGGTCGCGGTCGACCATGTAGCTTTCGCTGGTGACCTGGCTGTCCCTGGCGATCTCGGCGACGGCGCCGCGGTGTTCGGGGTGTACGGCGCAGCGGTGGCCATCGAGCAGCCCGGCCTGGCCGAGGAACCACGCGCCATTCCACAGGCCGGCCAGCGCCACCTGCTTTTCGGCGGCACGCTGGAGGATCTGGGTCAGTTCCGGGATCGGCTTGAGCACCGTGCGCAAGCCGCCGCACACCACCAACAGATCCAGATCGTCCAGGCTCGCGGCATTCAACGGGGCGTCCGGGCAGATCACCAACCCCAGGTCGCTGACACGAGAACCGCCATCGAGGGTAAAGGTGCGGGTGGTGAAGGATGCCGCCTGGATCAGGTTGGCGGTCACCAGGGTATCGAGGGCCTGGGTGAAGGCCGGCAGGGAAAAATGCTCGAGCAGGATAAAACCGACCCGGCCCTGGGCGATGGCCGGTTGCCCTTTCTCGCCCGTGAAGCGCAGGTTGGAGCCCTGCAGGGCATCACTGAAATGCCTTCTTTCAACCACGTCGCGGCCTCATTCGATCTTGTTCTGGTGTGACCGGAGAAGTGGCGGAAACCGCAACGCCGGCGTGCATCGTTGGCATGATGCACGCCGGCGCGGCGCTTATCCAACAGCCATTGTGGGATTTTTCGTCAGGTTGTCGCCCGTACGCGACGGCGCTGCAAGACCTGGCGGGATAGCCGGTCGAGCAGCAGGGCCACGGCGATGACGAAAGGGCTGGAAGTGTGCAGCGCGGGATGATCGCCCAGGGGCCGATCTACGCCATCACCCGCGCCTGTAAAGATCGGGTTTCAGGGCGACGGGCTCTCGTCGCCGGCGTCCGATGGCGGCAACCCCCAATCGCCCTGCTCATGCCAGTCGTCACCGAAGGTCTCGGCCGGGTGCATGGTGCGGTCGGCGCCATTGCCGCAATCGAGCTTACTGGCGGCGCAGTAGCGGTCGCACCCCCAGCAGACTCGCTCGGGGTGTTTGGGGTTGAGGGGAAAGGGTTTGGCCATGGGGACGCCTCCTGTTCCGGGCTTGGCGATACACCACGCTAACCCGCGCTGACCGCGAGGGTCTTGATCCGGGTCAAGCGCGTCTTGATGCTTCGTTGCGGAATGCCTGGAGTTTCTTCGACGCCTCGGCGTCCGGGCGCACGGAAAACAGCGGGGCCATGCGCGCCTTTGCAGGCGCCGAAGTGGGAATGGCGAGGTGTTGGGACAGGTGGATCTGAGACGATCTTGTTCATGTGAAGCGCTCGAGGAAACCGGCGCGCCCGAAGGCGCCCCCCCCCCGGCACCCTCGTTAGAACTGCGGTGTGTACTTCACGGTGACCATGAAATTACGCGGGTCGCCGTAGTAGTTGTTGGCGTTCAACTGGCTGTAGGCCGGGAGGTAATAGACCTTGTCGAACAGGTTGTTGAGGTTGAGGGCCAGGGCGATTTCGTCGTTGACCTTGTAGCCCAGGCGGGCGCTCCACACCGAGAAGCCTGGCTGGTCGAACTTGCGGTCGTTGCTGATGGTGCTGCTTTGGGTGTTGACCCCGCCGCCGACGCTGAACTGCTTGTACGCGTCCGGCAAGGTGTAGTCGGCCCACAGGCGCACCGTGTGCTTGGGCGTCCAGGTGCTGAAGACTTTGTCCTGGTAAGTGGCGTCTTCAAGGAACTTGGTGGTGTTGTAGGTGTAGCTGGCGCTGGCTTGCAGACCGGCCAGCACTTCGCCGCTGATTTCCGCTTCGAGGCCCTGGCTGCGGACCTTGCCGGAGGCTTCCGAGCAGCTCGAGCCGTTGCACTGGCCGGTGGTGTTGGGGATGGTCACGGCGCGGTTTTCGTTGTCGTAGCGGAACAGTGCGATGGCAGTATTGAGCCGGCCCTCGAGCAACTCGCCCTTGAGGCCCAGCTCGTAGTTGCTGCCGGTGATCGGCTCCAGGGTGGAGCCGCCCATTCCCAGCGCACTCTGTGGAATGAACACGTCGGCATAGCTGGCATAGGCCGACCACTCGGGGTTCAACGCATAGATCAGGCCGGCATAGGGCGTGACCACGCCGTTGTTGGCCTTGGGGCTGCTGGTGTCATAACTGAAGACGTTGCGGTTGTAGATTTTGGCGCTGTAGTCGTAGGAATACCAACTGGTGCGCCCGCCCAGCACCAGGGTCAGCGGATCGGCCAGCTTGACCCGCCAGGTGCCGTAGATGCCTTTCTGGACGATTTCGTAGTTGCTGTCGGTCCGCGTGCCGGCGGCCGCCAGGCTGTCGTAATCCTGCCAGGGCAAGTGGTTGTCGAGGTTGAAGATGTTCGCCCCGGCGCTGATGACCCGGGCCATGGTGTCGTCGCTGGTGAGCCTGGAATAGTTGGCGCCGAGCACGACTTCCTGGTCGAACCCCAAGCCGTTGTAGTCGCCGCTGACGAAGATGTCGGCACCGCGGTTCTGCGATTCGAAGTCGGTCGCGTACTGCCAGTTGCTCAACGCACTACCGTCAGGCAGCACGCCGCCCTGGCCATCCTGGAAGGCCACGGTATAGGCGTAGGTCATTTTGTTGTGCTCATTGATCGCGGTGACCGCGGCCTTGAGCCTCCAGTGATCGTTGAAACGGTGTTCGAGATCGGCATACAGCGCGCTTTGCTCGATCATGCCGCGGTTCCAGTCGGAGCCGGTGTAGGTCGAGCGCGACAGCTCGATATCACCGCCATCACGGTAGCGTGGCAGGCCGGCGACCATTGGCCGGAAGTGGGAGGTGCGGTTGCTCACGCCGATGCCGAAGGTGGTGTCTTCTGACAGGTCGACGTCGAGGGCCGCATAGACCTTCTGGTCCCAACTGTTGACGTAGTCGATGAACGAGCCGCTGGTGTCGTAGTCGACCACCGCCCGCCCGCGCACGGTGCCCGCCTCGTTCAGCGGGCCGCCGACATCCACCTGGCTGGCGTAGTGATCCCAGGATCCGGCCTGGCCGGTGAGGGTCACGGTCGGTTTGGCCTGGCCGCGCTTGCGCACGAAGTTGACCGCACCGCCGGGGCTGTTGGCCCCCTGCAACAACGCGGCGCCGCCGCGGATGATTTCCACCCGGTCATAGAAGGCGGTGGATTCGTTGAGGTAGCTGCCCAGGGCATAGACGCCGCGGGTCAGCGGCACGCCGTCGTACTGCATCGCTTCGATTTCGAAACCACGGGAGGAAATGAAGCCACCGGTGCCCGGACTTTTCGAGAAGACCATGCCAGGAGCATTGGCGAACAGGTCCGGCAGGTTGGTGATGTTCTGGTCGTCCATGCGCTGGCGGGTCATGACGCTGACGGTCTGCGGGATGTCCTTGAGCTTGTGCTCGCTCTTGCCGATGGTCACCGCGCCGGTGGTGTAGGAACCGGTGTTCTCGGTGGTGGTGCCGAGGGCCTGTCCGGTGATGCTGGTCGCCCCCAGTTCAATTGAGCCGTCGCCACGACCGCCGGCCACCAGCAGGTAGACGCCGCTGCTCTGGCGCACGGCCTGCAAACCGCTGCCGGCCAACAGGCTGGCGAAGCCGCTGGCGATGCTGTGCTCACCGCGCAGCCCCGGCGAACGGCGACCCTGGGTGCTGGCGCCATCGAATGACAACACCACACCGGAAACACTGGCGAAGCGGCTCAGGGCCTCGGTCAGCGGACCCGGCGCGATGTCGTAGGCGCGGGTCTGCACGCTGCCCGCCTGCTCGGCGAGCGCAACCGCCGGCAGCGCGAGCACGCCGCCCAATGCCAGGTGGATCGCCAGGGCCAAGGCCGTCTGTGGTCGATGTTTCACACGCATGTTTCCTTCCCCAAAAACACTCAGTTAGCAGATGGGGAACAGAGCCGATTGAGCGCGGGCAAAAGTGCACGCCCGCGCAAAGTATTTTTTTGCCGCGGGGTTTCAGCCGCGCGGCATTACCGTGACCCAGTAGCGGGTGCGGCGCTGTACGGTCAGCGGGAAGGCGCTTTGCAATGCGGTCAACGCGAGGTCGGTGTCGGTCACCGGGAAGGCGCCGGAAATCTTCATGCCTGCCACCGCCGGGTCGCAGTGCAGGATGCCGGGGCGATAGCGGGACAACTGGGCGAGCAGCTCGCCCAGCGGCTGGTCGATGGCGATCAGGCTGCCGTCCTGCCAGGCGGCGACCGAGGCATCGTTATCGCGTACCGCGCCGATGCCCGCCGGGCTGAACACCACACGCTGACCGGCTTCCAGGCGCACCTGCCGGGCGCTCGCGGCCGACACCTGCACGGCCTTGTCCAACACCGCCACTTCACTGCCGCGCTCATCGACGCTGACGGTGAAGCGAGTGCCAAGGGCCAACACCCGACCGTGGCGGGTGTCGACCATGAACGGTCGCGCCGCGGCATCGCTGGCGGTCTCCACCAGAATCTGCCCGCGGCGCAATACCAGCCGGCGTTGCTGCCCGTCGAATTGCACGTCCACGGCGCTGTCGGTGTCGAGCAGCAGGCGGCTGCCGTCCGCCAGTTGCACGGTTCGACGCTCGCCCACGGCGCTGCGCTGGTCGGCCATCCATTCGCGGCGCGTGTCGCTGCGCCAGCCCAGCGAGGCGAACACCCCGCCGCCGAGCAACAGCGCCAGGCCGTACAGCACTTGCCGCCGGACCTGGCCGGCGCCCAGCAAGGTCGACGACGCCAGCCGGCGCGGCAGGCCCGCGAAATCGCTGCTTACCGCTTGCATGCGTTGCCAGGCCAGTTGATGGAGGGGGTCGCTGTCGTGCCAGCGCTGCCACTGCGCCTGTTGTTCGGCGCTGGTGCTGCCCGATGAAAGTTGCACATACCAGCGGGCAGCATCGCGGATGGCTTCGCGCTGGGCGGGTGTCGGCGCGCTCACTCGTCGGCCTCCCATTGCATCAGGCAGACATGCTCCATGGCCTTGGCCATGTAGTTGTTCACCGAGCGCAGGGAAATCCCCAATTGGCGCGAGATCTGCGCGTAGGCCAGGCCGTCGACTTGGGACAGGATGAACACCTGGCGCACTTTGGCCCCCAGCCCGGACAGAATCCGATCCAGCGCCACCAGCGTCTCGAACAGGATCGCCTGCGCCTCGGAACTGGGCACCTGGCCGGTGGGCAGGCTGGCCAGGGTTTCCAGGTAGGCCTGCTCCAGCGAGCGGCGGCGGAACTGATCGATCATCAGGCCCTTGGCTACGGTGGTCAGGTAATGCCGGGGTTCGAGGATATCCAGCGCGGTACGCGCCTTGATCACTTTGACGAAAGTGTCCTGCACCAGGTCGGCCGCATCGCTGTGGCTGCCCATGCGCTTGTGCAGCCAGCCGCGCAGCCAGGAACTGTGTTCAACGTAGAGCACGCCGACGGCGGCGCTCAGGGCGGGTGAATCGGCCGACATGGCGGACGTCTCAAATGGGAATTGATTTCATTATTATTATTTGTTTGCGAAAGATTTCGCAACAGCGCATGACGGTATGAAGACCATGAGGCGCCTGTCAGGAAACCGGGTAGTGGCGACCAAATACTGGAAGGGCGCTTTTCTGCGCGCTCAAGATCGAGCGCCGCGCGGGCGGCGCTGGATCTCATGGGCGCGGAAGGTCTGACGGCATGACCCCGCCTCCAGCCGGGCCCCCTTAACTCATCCGGCCAGCACCGCCATCTGCCCCGGATAATCCCGCCGCGCCTGCTCCAGCGAGATATACCCGGCCCGAATATCCGCGCGGATCGCCTCGACGTTGCGCTCCGCCGCCGGCCCCCAGCCGCCGCCGTTGGCCGTCACCAGCCGCAGCAGATCGCCCTGCTCCAGTGCCACCCGGTTGGCGCGGCTGAAGCGCTGTTTCTGGCCGTCCGTGCGGATGACTTCGGCAAAGTTGCAAGAGCCCTCTCCTCCACCATCGATCCCCCACGGCGGGGTGATGCCGCGGCCGAAGAAGGTCGAGATCCATGCTTTGCGCGAGAGGATCCGGTAGTCCAGGCGCACGCCGCGCCCACCGGTGTGGCGCCCGGCGCCGCCGTCCTGGTCGTGGAAACCGTAGTGCTCCACCAGCACTTCGTAGCAGCGCTCGGTCAGTTCCACCGGGATGTTGCTGGTTTCGCCGTTGCCCACACAGAACTGGCCGCTCTCGCCGTCCTTGTCGTGGCCGGCGCCCCAGCCGCCCACCAGCGGCTGCACCAGCAGGTATTCCTCGTTGGTGTGCGAATCGCGGCCGTTCAGCACCATCGAACACACCGAGCCGAGCTGTCCGGCGATCAGCCGGTCCGGCAGCGCCACGGCCAGGGCGCGGCGCACCACGTCGGCGGCGGTGACCATGGATTCGAAGTATGCCGACACCGGCGCCGGGCGCTGCGCGGTGCAGATGGTTCCCGGCGGGCAGATCACTTCGATGGGCCGGAAGCAGCCGGCATTGGCCGGGATGCCGGGGCGCACGACGCCCATGAACACTTCGCGCACCGCCGACTGCAAGCCGCACAGGGTGTTGTTGATCGGCCCCTGGGCTTGCAGGCTGGAACCGGTGAAGTCGGCGACGAAGCGCCCTTCGCCAATTTCGACCCGCACCTTGACGGTGAACGGTCCGTTGCCCAGGCCATCTTCGTCGATCACGTCTTCAGCATGGAACACACCTTTGGGCAGACCCTTGAACGCCGCCAGCACCATGGACTCGCCGTGTTCGAGCAGGCGTTCGATGGCCTCCAGGGTGGTGGTTTCGCCGTACTTGCCGACGATGGACAACAGGCGCCGTTCGCCCACCCGCAAGGCGGCGGCGCAGGCGTGCAGGTCGCCGAGGGTCATCTGCGGCAGGCGCACGTTGGCGGCGATGATGTCCACCAGCGCCTGGTTGATGCGGCCCTGATCGTAGATGCGCACGGTGGGAAATTGCAGGCCCTCCTGGTAGATCTCCGAGGCGTCGGCGCTGAAGCTGCCGGGGTCCTTGCCGCCGACTTCGGTCCAGTGCGCCTTGTTCGCGGTCCAGGCCAGCAGGCGGCCTTCGTGGAACACCGGCATGATCATCGACACGTCCGACAGGTGCGTGCCGCCACCGGCATAGGGGTCGTTGGTGATGAACATGTCGCCGGGACGGATCTCGGCCAGCGGGAATTTGTCGAGCACGCTGCGCACGGCGCCGTCGAGGGTGCCGATGAAACCCGGGATGCCGTTGCCCTGGGAGATCAGTTGGCCGCGAGCGTCGGTCAGGCCGATGCCGTAGTCCAGCGCCTCGTAGATGATCGGGCTCATGCTGGTGCGCTTGAGCGCCAGGAACATTTCTTCGCCGATGGCCACCAGGGCGTTCTTGATGATTTCGCGGGTGAACGGATTGGCCGTGCTCATGGCGCCAGCTCCTGGACGTTGATGTGGATGTGAAGACCGCCGTAAGCATCGACTTCCAGCCGCTCGGCCGGGCCCATGACGGTGGTGGTGGTGGCTTCTTCGATGATTGCCGGGCCGTCGATGCGCATGCCGTGGAGCAAGGCCGAGCGCCGGTACAGCGGCGTCTCCAGCGGTTGCCCCGGTTCGAACTCGACGCGGCGATGACCGAACAGCGCCACGGCGGCCGACGGCTCGTCGGTGCGGCCAATGGGGTTCATCGGTGACTTCGGCACCGCGCCGAACGCCACCAGGTGCAGGTTGACCACTTCGATCGGCAGGTCGAGGCGGAAGGTGTAGGCCTGTTCGTGTTGGGTGTGGAAGCGTTCGAGGATCGCCTCCAGTTCAAGGCCGTCGAGCATCACCTTGACCGTGTGCTCCTGACCGCTGTAGCGGGCGTCGATATGCCATTCGAAACGCAGGGTGTCGCCGGCCATGCCGTCTTTGCCGAACTCGGCCACGGCCTCGCCCTGAAGGCGTTCGAAGGCAGCGGCGAGGCCAGCCAGGCGCGCGTCGTCGAGGCCTTGCAGGTAGGTCTGGATATAGTCGCGGCGGGCGTCGAGCATCAGCATGCCCCAGGCCGAAAATACCCCGGCGAACGGCGGGATGATCACCTTCGGAATGCCCAGTTCGGTGGCGAGGGCGCAAGCATGCAACGCGCCGCCGCCGCCGAAGGCCATCAGCGCGAAGTCGCGGGGATCGTGACCACGGTTGACGGAAATCAGCTTCAGCGCGTTGACCATGTTGGCGTTGGCGATCTGCAACACGCCATGAGCCAGCAGGCCCGGCGACACGCCAATCTGCTCGCCCAGCCGGGCGAAGGCGCGCTCCACGGCGTCGAGGTCGGGGGTGATATGGCCGCCGGCGAAGTCGTCCGGGTTGATCCGCCCGGTGTAGAGGTTGGCGTCGGTGGTAGTCGGCGCCTGGCCGCCACGGCCGTAAGCCACCGGGCCGGGCCGCGAGCCTGCGCTTTGCGGGCCGACACGCAGGCTGCCGGCGGCGTCGATCCAGGCCTGGCTACCGCCGCCGTTGCCGATTTCAACGATGTCCACCACCGGGGTCATGATCGGGTAGCCGGCGCTGACCGCGTCTTTCTCGATCACGTAATCATTGCTGATCTCCACCTTGCCCTGGTGGATCAGCGAGCACTTGGCGGTGGTGCCGCCGATGTCCAACGCCAGCAACTGGCGTTCGCCAATCAGCTCGCCATAGGCCTGGGCGCCGAGCATGCCACCGACCGGGCCGGATTCCACCAGGCTGATGGGGTCCTGGCGCGCGGCGCGGACCGGCGAGATACCGCCGTTGGATTTCATGATGAACGGCTCGGGCCGCAGGCCGCGTTCGCCAAGGTGCCGGGACAGGTTGTCGAGGTAGTCGCGGGTGGCCGGCATCACATAGGCCGAGAGCACGGTAGTGTTGGTTCGCTCGTATTCACGCAGCGCGCGGCTGACCTGGTGCGAAGCGATCACGGCCACCTGCGGCCAGTGCGCCTGCACCGCGGCCATCAGTTGCTGCTCGTGTCGCGGGTTGCAGTAGGCGTGCAGCAGGCAGATGGCGATGGCCTCGACGCCCTCCTCGCGCAGGCGGTCGAGCATCGACGGCAGCGGATCGAGGTCCAGCGGCGTGAGCACGTCGCCGTGGTGGTTGAGGCGCTCGCTGACTTCGAGGCGCAGGTGGCGCGGCACGAAGGGCGGCGGCTTCTGGTAGCGGGTGTTGAAAATGTCCGGGGTGTTGCCGCGGGCGATTTCCAGCACATCACGGAAACCGCGGGTGGTGATGAGCGCGGTCTTGACGCCCTTGCGCTCGGTCAGGGTGTTGATCACCACGGTGGAGCCGTGGGCGAAGAAACTGATGTCGCGGTAGTCGACCCCGCTCTTGGCCACCGCATCGAGCAGGCCCTGTTCGAACTGCGGCGCGGTGGTGTCGGCCTTGACGGCGTTGATCACGCCGTCCTGCAGGTACACCAGGTCAGTGAAGGTGCCACCGATATCGGTAGCCACACGGATTGTCATAAGTCCTCCGGCAGTGCTGCAAAAGCCGGCAGCCCACGGGCCGCCGGGGCTGTTCTCAGAATGTGTGGGAAACCGCGAAGATCAGGCGGCCATCGTTGCGCAGGTATTCACCGTCGTTGTAGAAGCGCCCGGACAGGTCGGTGTCGACCCAGCTCAGCTTGGTGTCGATGGGGCCGAAACTGCGCTTGAGGGCGATTTCCCAGGTGGTGTATTCGTGGCCGCCGGTCTCGTCGCGGCGGCGGTAGTAATCGCCATAAGCGTGCCCGGCGAGGAAGGTCAGGTTCACGTCCAGCGGCAGGTTGAAGGTGTAGTCGGCGGCAACGTAGCGCGAGGCCCGAGACGAGCTGATCAAGTCGGGGGTGTAGTAGAAATAGCTGTTGAAATTGCCGTAGCCGAGGCTGGCGCCGACCTCGGTGTAGTTGATGTTGTAATTCGTCGAGGGGAACGAGTAGTAGTAGCCGATCACCCCATAGCGCAGGCCGTTCTCCAGTTGGCCGTTGTAGCCGCCGTAGAAATCCCATTCGATTTTGGCGCCGTCATCGTAGGGATCGCCGCTCTTGAAACTGTCGGTGCTCGACGCCCAGGTGCCGATAAAGGCGCCACTGTCGCCGGTCCAGTCCAGGCTCAGGCTCAAGGCGGGTTTGTTGCCGGAGTAGCCGATGCCGCGGGTCTGGTATTCGCTGGTCAGGGCCAGGGTGCTGGAGATGTCGGCGTGAGCGAAGCCGGCGCATCCGAGGGTGCTCAGCAAGACGAAGGAAATGCGTTTCAAAGGATCTGCTCCTGAACTTCTTGAGGTTGTTATTGGCGTTGGGTTGGCAGAAAAAAGGTCGAATCAGGCCGCTAAACGTTGTTATGGGCATCTCGCGGGCATGGCTTCGCCCGCCGGGGAAAAATCCCCGGAATCAGCACGCTTGCAGGTCGGGTGTCAGCGGCTCGGGTGCGAGGCCGGCGCCAGGTTCACGGGAGCGAAGCGGTACAGCAGCAGGTAGGCGAGCAGCGCCACCAGCAGCGAATCCACGGTGGGTTGCGAGGTCAAGGTCCAGCCCTCGAACGAGGTCATCCAGGCGATCCCGCTGGCCAGCGCCCAGCTCGCCAGCGCCGGCCAGCCGAAGGCTTTCGAGCGGGCCAGCTCATCGAGGTCATAACGCTGCCGGCGCACCACGAAGAAGTCGGCCACGTAGATGCTCGCCAGCGGTGGAATGACGATGCTCAGGGTCATGATGAAATCGAGGAAGTGACTCATGAAACCGCCCACCGCCAGCGCCGTTGCCACCAGGCTGCCGGCCAGGGTGAGCTTCCAGCTCGCGGCGCGGTTGACCGTGGCCAGGGTCAAGGTCGCCGAATACAGGTTGGCGGTGTTGGTGATCCAGGTGGAGAACACCAGTACCGCGAGGGCCGGCAGCAGCACGCCGAGGGCCGCCATGACCAGCATGATTTCCGACTGGCCGGTGATGATCGACAGCACCCCGCCCACGCTCAGCACGAAGGGAAAGCCCAGCGCCATGCCGAGAATGGCGATCAGCGCGTCCTTTTCCGTGCGGGCGTAGCGGGTGAAGTCGGGCATCAGCACCGGGGTCAGGATCACCATGCCGATGGTGCTGGCGATCACCAGTGCCAGGCTGTCGCCCGCGCCGGCGAAGCCCGTCAGTTGCCCCGGCGCGGTGCGCTGCAGGCCCAGGTACAAGGCGAACAACATGAACGCCGCCATCAGCGGCACCGACCAGATCGACAGCCGGTCCAGGCCGCGCAAGCCATAAATGGCCATCAGCGTCATCAGCACGCTGCCCCAGACGCAGTGCAACCACGCCGGGGTGACGATGCCCCAGGCACTCTGCAGTGCGCTGGCCACCGTGCTGCCGAATATATCCGCGGTGGCGGCGTAGAAGCCCAGCAGGGTCACCGCCATGGTCAGGTTGATCAGCTTGGCGCCGTGGCGACCGAAGGAGAACTGCAACACCATGTAGGTGCTCAGGCGAGTCCGCACGCCCACCAGCGCCGTCAGCGCGCAGAGCACCCCGAGCAGCCCGCACACACCGATGAACACCGCCAGCGCGGCGGAAAAACCGACTTTCTGGGTCACGTCCGCGCCCAGCCAGAACACCGGCAAGGTCATGCCGATGCCCAGGGTAATCAGCGCCAGCCCGACCCCGGAGACGGTTTCGGACTGGGGGACGGGCCGTCGATCGTAGCCCTCGGGAATCACTTCTTCATTGCTGCTCATGCTCGCCTCTAGACCGGCTGTGGTTCTCTCCCGAGTACGGGATGAACCGATTATTGGAATTGTGTCAGGCGCTCGCGAACGCAGGAAACATGTTGCCAGCCCGGCGGCGCGCTAACTGCGCTTTTGCCGGGCCGTGGAAAAACAATCGGCGGTTATCGGCCCTCAAACGGCAAATTGTTCACGCCGGTCTGCCGCGCCAGCCAGGCGCCGACCTCGGGCTCCAGCAACGGGCTCAGGCTGGTGTGGACCTGGCGGTGATAGTCGTCCAGCCACTGCGCCTCGGCCTGCGTGAGCATGGCGCGGTCGATCAGCTCGACGGCCAGCGGCGCCAGGGTCAGCACCCGGAACGCCAGGAATCCCGGATGCGCCTCGCACTCGACCACCTCGTAGAGGTTTTCGATGCGGATGCCCAACTCACCGTCCAGATACACCCCGGGCTCGATCGAGGTGACCATGCCGACCTGCAAGGCCACGTCGCTGGCGTGGGGCGCGATGCGCTGCGGGCCTTCGTGAACATGAAGATAACTGCCGACCCCATGTCCGGTGCCATGGGCATAATCCAGGCCCTCGCGCCACAACGCCTGGCGCGCCACGCTGTCCAGGCGCTGGCCGCTGGTGCCGGCGGGAAAGCGGCAACTGGCCAAGGCAATATGCGCCTTCAACACCGTGGTGTAGAGAAAGCATTGGCGACCGCTGGGCGGACTGCACGCCAGCACCCGCGTCACGTCAGTAGTGCCCTGCGGGTACTGGCCGCCGGAATCGATCAGCAGCAGTTCGCCCCAGGCCAGCTTCGCCGCCCTCCCCGGCTTCGGCAGGTAATGCGGCTGCGCGCCATTGGCGCCGGCGGCGGCAATGGTGTCGAAGCTCACGCCACGGTAGTCGGCATGCAATGAGCGCCAGCGCTCCAGCGATTCCACCACCGACAGCTCGCTCTGCCCGCGAAAGCGCTCGCAACGGCAGTGGAACTCATAGAGAAACCGGCACAGCGCCACGCCATCGATGCGGTGCGCCTCGCGCATGCCGCGCAGTTCGGCGGGCTGCTTGCAGGCGCGCTGGAGCAGCAGCGGGTTCGGCGACTCGTGAAGAACGCAGTCCGCCTGCTGGAACTGGCGGTACACAGCGGCGGTGCAGGATTGCCGGTCGATCCACAGCTTTTGCCCGGCGCGCCGGGCAATGGCCGGGTACAGACTGTCCGGCGACTGCACACTCACTGTCGCGGGCAAGCCGTTGTCCGGCAGTTGCAGGCGCTCAGGCTCGATGAACCATTCCAGCCGACCCTCGGCGTCAAGCACGCCGCAACTGAGCGGCAGCGGCGCGATGGCGATGTCCTGTCCACGGACGTTGAGCAGCCAGGCCAGCATGTCCGGCGCCGGCAGCCACAAAGCGTCGCAACCGGCCTCGCGAAGGGCGACCGCCAATCGCTCCAGCTTGGCCTCGGCGGTCATCCCCGCGTGTTCAAGCGCCCAGGCAACCACCGGGCTATCGGGCGCTGCGGGCCGATAACGCCAGCACGCCTCCACGGGGTTTTCCGTCAGCTCCTGCCAGTGCAAGCCGGCCTGCCGTGCCAGCGCCTGCCAGCGCGTGCATTCGTCGATGCTGTGCAACCGCGCATCACACGCGACGCGCGCACCCGCCGCCAATTGTCCGCGCAACCAGGCAAACAGCTCGCCATCGTCCAGCGCAATCACTTCGAAGTGCTTGCCACATTCCTGCCGCGCCTGGCGGGTGTAGCGACCGTCCACCAGCAGCGCCGCCGCGGAAGCAGTAACCACCGCCAGCCCGACGCTGCCGGTAAAACCGCTCAACCAGTGCAGACGCTCATCGGCGGGCGCCAGGTCTTCATTGAGGAACGCATCGCTGCGCGGCACCAGAAAGGCGTCGATACGCCGCCGGGCCAACTCGCCGCGCAACAGCTCAAGGCGCTCCATCACAAGCTCCGCGTCTGGCGGAACGCCCGAAGAATGGCGATTTCCTCGTCGGCCGCGAGATATTCCTGGGCCCCCGCGCTCGCCCAGATCGCCTCCACCACGTCCATCCCCGCGCACACCTGGCCAAACGCGGCGAAGCCCAGCCCATCGGGATGACGCGCACCGCCGTGATCGAAATGCGGCTGATCGCCGATGCACACGAAGAAGTCGCCCTCGGCGCTGTCAGCAGCCTCCCGCCCCAGCGACAAGGTGCCGTGACGGTGGCTCAAACCCGTCTGCACGGTGGTTTCCAGGGCAATCATCGGCAGGTTGTCCGCCGCCAGCGGCCGCGTGCCGCCATGGATCACGCTGATTCGCACCGGATCCTCGGCCTGCTGGTTGTCCGGGTTGACGATCCGGAAGATGCTGCTGCCGTCGTAGCGACCACTGTCCACATAGGCCAGGAAGTTCGCCACGGACAGCGGCGCACACTCAGCGAACAACTCGACGGTAAAGGCCCCGAGGGCGGTTTCCAGGGTGACGAACACAGAGGCGGACATCGCGGTTCTCCTTTGGGAAAAGACCGCTATTGTCCGTAGCCGCGACAATGCAAAAGGTCGAGTTGCCGCCCGTGGACGGCAGTTGCTGCGGGATATGCGCGGGTTTAGCGCAGATTGTGCAGGCGCAGCGAACTCACTCGCGCCAGATCAGGTTTTCCAGCGGGTAGCCGGCAAACCACTTGGTCTTGTCGAGGATGATGTTGCTGCTGATCTTGAGGATGTTGGGGTTCTCGTCCAACAGTTGCTCGCAGAGGGTGTTGAAATCCGCCACGGTGGAACAGGTCGCCAGCGCGATGTAATCGTACTCGCCATCGACCTTCAGGCAGTCCACCAACTCCCGGCGCTTGGCGACGAACCGCTCGAACTGCACCCGCAAGTGCCCGGCGTGGTCGCGCAGGCTGAACATCACGTAGGCCATGACATTGATGCAAATGGCGTCAAGATCGATGGAGGCCATGTAGGCCCGGATGTAACCGGCGTCTTCCAGCGCCTTGGTCCGTTGCAGACAAGCACTGGGCGACAGGTTGACCTTCTCCGCCAGCTCCAGGTTGCTGATGCGTGCGTTGTTCTGCAGGTTTTCCAGGATCGCCCGGTTGATGCGATCCAGCTTCACTTTTTTCATGCTGCCCCTGTGGTCATTCCAGGTTACCCCGGCGGGCGGGGTAAGAATTTGTGTCAGATTGGCACAGGGGCGGGGTTCTGAACAGATTGCGATTGGCGGCTCGGCCCTGCGTCCGTGTCGTTGCACGCCCTCTCCGGGGCTTGCTATCGCAGCGGCGCCCCACACTTCCCCTTTTCCAAAACCCAACTTGCGCAATCAGGGATTTATCCCCGCCTCGTCTGTTCTTACTCTGGCGCCAGGCAATCCAAGAACAACAACAACAAGGTCCGATGCCATGCACTGCTCTCGCCGAGACCGCGTTCCATAAGCGCGGCTTGCTGACAGGCTGCCCCGCGCTAATGCCTGTCAGTCAAATCAATTGCGGCCCTTGGCGCGGCACCCCGCCCCCACACCCGCGGCGGGGTTTTTGGGGGCGCGGT
>NZ_JANLNX010000009.1:0-22652 GCF_025466015.1 Pseudomonas sp. 5P_5.1_Bac1
GAACCTTGTGGGAGCCGGTCTTGCCGGCGATGAGGCCGGCAGCTACAGCCTGATTGCCAGGCTTGACCTCATCGCTGGCAAGCCAGCTCCCACAGGATCGATGCCATCTTCGATTTTGAAAAAAGCTAAAGCCTGAGCTTCACCCAATCCCCCCCTCAGACCACTCCCCATTCACCAACCGCCGAATCCCCAGCGGATTGCTATCGCGCAGCGCCGCTGGCAGCAGGGCCTGTGGATAATTCTGGTAGCACACCGGACGCAGGAACCGGTCGATGGCCAACGTGCCCACCGAAGTGCCGCGGGCGTCCGACGTCGCCGGATAAGGCCCGCCATGCACCATGGCATCGCACACCTCGACGCCGGTCGGATAACCATTCACCAGAATCCGCCCAACCTTCTGCTCCAGCAGCGGCACCAGGTGCTGATGCGCATGTAGGTCCTCCGGCTCGCCGATCAGCGTCGCGGTCAACTGTCCACGCAACCCACGCAACGCCTCGATCAACTGCGCATCATCCGCCGCCTCGACGACAATGGTGGTCGGGCCGAACACTTCTTCCTGCAGCAACTCATCGCCTTCGAGCAACAGCGACACGTCCGCCTTGAACAATTGCGGCCGGGCCTGGTTGCCGTGTTGCGGCTGGCCGGCCAGGTGGGTGACACGCGGGTGTCCGTGCAGGTGCTCGAGGCCCTTGGCGTAGCTGCGCAGGCCGCCGGCATTGAGCAGGGTCTGCGGCCCTTGGGCGGCCATCTGTTCCTGCAACTGCTCGATGAAGGCGCTGAACGCCAGCGAGCTGACACCGATCACCAGTCCCGGGTTTGTGCAGAACTGGCCGCCGCCCAGCACCACCGACGCGCTCAATTCGCGGGCGATGGTTTCGCCGCGCACCGCCAGCGCTTCGGGCAGGACGATCACCGGGTTGATGCTGCTCATCTCGGCGAACACCGGGATCGGTTGCGGGCGCTCGGCGGCCATCTTGCACAGGGCGTTGCCGCCCGACAGCGAGCCGGTGAAGCCGACCGCCTGGATGCCCGGATGACGCACCAGTTGCTCGCCCACGCCAGCACCGAAAATCATGTTGAACACGCCCTTGGGCATGCCGCTGCGCTCGGCGGCGCGGACGATGGCGCAGCCCACCAGGTCGGCGGTGGCCATGTGGCCGCTGTGCGCCTTGAACACCACCGGGCAACCGGCGGCGAGGGCGGCGGCGGTATCGCCACCGGCGGTGGAGAAGGCCAGCGGGAAGTTGCTCGCGCCGAACACCGCCACCGGGCCGACGCCGATGCGCATCTGGCGAATGTCCACACGCGGCAGCGGCGTGCGTTGCGGCAGCGGCAGGTCGATGCGCGCACCGAGGAAATCGCCGCGGCGCAGCACCTGGGCGAACAGACGCATCTGCCCGCTGGTGCGGCCGCGTTCGCCTTGGATGCGGCCGGCGGGGAGGGCGGTTTCGCGGCAGACCAGGGCGACGAAATCGTCACCCAACTGGTCCAGTTCTTCGGCAATCGCGTCGAGGAACAACGCACGCCGTTCCGGGCTCGACTGCCGGAACTCGACGAAGGCCGCTTCAGCGGCTTCGACCGCGGCATCCACTTCCGCCGGGGTGGCCTGGTGGAAGCTGTAGGGCAGGGCTTCGCCCGTCGTCGCGTCGACGCTGTGCAAGGTGACGTTGCCGGCGGCGCTGCGGCTGCCGCCGATGAAGTTGTGACCGAGAACGCTGGGCATCATGGATCTCCAGGAAGGATGAGGACAGGCACCGATTCAGGTGACCGGTGCCGGGTTGAACAGGGTGATGTGGTTGTGCAAGCGGTGTTGCTCGGCCCAGGTGCGCTGGTGGCCGCTGGCGACATCGAGGTAGTAGCGGAACAGTTCCCAGCCCAGCGACTCGATGCTCGCCTGGCCGCTGGCGATACGCCCGGCGTCGAGGTCGATCAGGTCCGGCCAGCGCTGCGCCAGTTCGCTGCGGGTGGAGACTTTCACCACCGGCGCCATCGCCAGGCCGTAGGGTGTGCCACGGCCGGTGGTGAAGACGTGCAGGTTCATGCCGGCGGCCAGTTGCAGGGTGCCGCAGATGAAGTCGCTGGCCGGCGTGGCGCAGAACACCAGGCCTTTGCCGCTGACCCGTTCGCCGGGGCCGATGACGCCGCTGATGGCGCTGCTGCCGGATTTGACGATGGAGCCCAGGGACTTCTCGACGATATTCGACAGCCCGCCTTTCTTGTTGCCCGGCGTGGTGTTGGCGCTGCGGTCGGCGGCGCCGCGTTGCAGGTAGTGGTCGTACCAGTCCATTTCCCGCACCAGCGCTTCGGCCACCGCCGGAGTGCTTGCGCGAGAGGTGAGCATGTAGATGGCGTCGCGCACTTCGGTCACTTCCGAGAACATCACTGTGGCCCCGGCGCGGATCAGCAGGTCGCTGGCAAAGCCCAGCACCGGGTTGGCGGTGATGCCGGAAAAGGCGTCGCTGCCGCCGCACTGCATGCCGAGGATCAGTTCGCTGGCGGGGACGGTTTCGCGTCGACGCCGGTCGAGTTTTTTCAGGCGGGTTTCGGCCAGGGCCATGATCTGCTCGATCATCTCGCCGAAGCCCAGTTGTGCGTCCTGCAAGCGATATAGCCAGGGTTCGCGCAGGTCCACCGAGGCGTCGTTCTCGTGCATCACCTGATCGGCCTGGAGCTTTTCACAGCCGAGGCTGATGACCAGTGCTTCGCCGCCGAGGTTGGGGTTGCGCGCCAGATTGCGCACGGTGCGGATCGGGATATAGGCATCGCGGGCGTTGATCGCCACGCCGCAGCCGTAGCTGTGGGTCAGGGCGATCACGTCGTCGACATGGGGATAGCGCGGCAGCAGTTCGGCGCGGATGCGCGCCACCGCATGTTCCAGCACCCCGGCCACGCACTGCACGGTGGTGGTGATGCCGAGGATATTGCGTGTGCCCACGGTGCCGTCGGCGTTGCGGTAGCCCTCGAAGCTGTAGCCGTCGAGGGGCGGCAGCGGCGCGGGGATGGCATCGGCCATTGGCAGGCTGTCCAGCGGCGGCGCCTCGGGCATCGCCAGCTGGGTTTCCCGCACCCAACTGCCGCGGGGCAAATCCTCCAGCGCATAGCCGATGACCTGGCCGTAGCGCCGGACCGCCTCGCCGCGGGGGATATCGGTGAGCGCGACCTTGTGGCTTTGCGGCACGTTCTCCACCAGGGTCAGGCCGTCGCTGAAACGGCTGCCGGTCGCGAGGCCCTGGTCGTTGACCACCACCACGACATTGTCGTCGGCGTGCAGGCGGACATAGCGCGGTGAGTCGGAATGTTCGATCAACTGCATGGGTTGGCCCTTGTCGTTATTGTCAGCCGGCGGGTTCGGGCCGCGGCGCGTCCTGACGTGACGCGCGGCAGCCCGCGGACAATGCCTGTGCCGCCAGCTCGCGCACGCAGGCGCGGCCGGGCGGCAAACCCTTACTGAGCGCCTTGCTTGTGCATCAGCGCGGCGAGCATTTCGTACTCTTCGCCGGTCAGGTCGGTCAGTGGCGTGCGCACCGGGCCTGCGTCGTAGCCGGCGATGCGCGCGCCGGCCTTGACGATGCTCACCGCGTAGCCGGACTTGCGGTTACGGATGTCCAGGTACGGCAGGAAGAAGTCGTCGATCAGCTTGCCGACGGCGGCGTGATCGTCACGGGCGACGGCGTGGTAGAAGTCCATGGCGGTCTTCGGCACGAAGTTGAACACCGCCGAGGAATACACCGGCACGCCCAGGGCTTTGTAGGCCGCGGCATAGACTTCAGCGGTCGGCAGGCCGCCGAGGTAGCTGAAACGATCGCCCAGGCGGCGACGGATCGACACCATCAGCTCGATATCGCCCAGGCCATCCTTGTAGCCGATCAGGTTCGGGCAGCGCTCGGCCAGGCGTTCCAGGTGGCTGGCGTTGAGGCGGCAGACGTTGCGGTTGTAGACCACCACGCCGATGTTCACCGACTTGCACACCGCTTCGACATGGTCGGCGACGCCGTCCTGGCTGGCTTCGGTCAGGTAGTGCGGCAGCAGCAGCAGGCCCTTGGCGCCGAGGCGCTCGGCTTCCTGTGCGTATTCGATGGCCTGGCGGGTCGAGCCGCCGACACCGGCGAGGATCGGCACCGAGCCAGCGCAGGTGTCTACCGCAGTCTTGATCACTTCGCTGTATTCACTGGCGGCCAGGGAGAAGAACTCACCGGTGCCGCCCGCGGCGAACAGCGCGCTGGCGCCGTACGGGGCCAGCCATTCCAGGCGCTTGATGTAGCCGGCGCGGTGGAAGTCGCCCTGGGCGTCGAAGTCGGTAACCGGGAAAGACAGCAGTCCGTGGGACAGGATGGATTTCAGTTCTTGTGGAGTCATTGTTTGAAAACCTTGGGTCGGGTGAGTGGTTGTGTGGCTGAACAGTTGTCTTACGTTATCGTACAACTTGTCGGGTGGCTAGGGCGTAATGAGGAATTTTTGTCGGGGAGTGACGGGGAAGGGAGGGGGTTTTAGCGGTGAAAGCTAGGCAGGATAAGGCTTTAGGCGATTTTAAATGGGGTGATGTTGTCGTATGACAAATGACGTTTCGAGAGGGGTGGCCTGCTTGGCAGGCCTTCGCGACGGCTCTGGACAATGTAGGAGCGAGCTTGCTCGCGAGAACGCGCCGCGACTACTTCATGGTGATACATCCACCAGCGGAATCTGCCCGCCTTCCGGCGCCGCCTTTTTCTCCCGCCGCCCGCTCATCCAGTCGCCGACCTGCGCACCGAACCCGGCAGGGGCCTTGCGCCCGACCTTGCGCGCGAGGTCGAGTACGGTCTGCTGGGCCAGCGCTTCTTCCATGCGTTTCTGCGCGGTGATCATCGCCGCGTGAACCGCGCAAGGCCCCTCGGTCGCCCACTCAGGCGGCTCGCCGTCGAACAGCGCGCAGCGGCCACGGATCTCGCGGCAATCGAAGATCAGCCTGCGCCCGTCGATCGCATTGACGATGTCCAGCAGGGTGATTTCGTCGGCGGGGCGGGCCAGGCGGAAACCACCGCGCACGCCTTCGGTGGCCGCCACCAGCTTGCCCTTGGCCAGCTTGGTGAAAATCTTCGCCAGGTAGTCCAGCGGCACGCCTTGCAGTTCGGCGAGATCACGCACGCTGGCCTCGCGGCTCTCGCCGCCGTCACCGACCAGGAATATCAGGCAGTGAATGCCGTATTCGACACCCGCGCTGTAAAGCGACATCACGTTATCTCCGACTGAACTGGTCGCAAATGTTACCAGCCTCTGTGGCTGCCGAGCAAAGCCGGCGGTCACCTTCCGTCTGCCCGAAAATTTTTCAGAGCGCCTATAGCCGCTGATTATGTGGCTTCAAGGCGGTTTCCATGGCGCAACCTGGCGGCTGGCGACGAGTGGCGACTTGTTTTTATTAACTACGACCAATAAAGTCGTAGTTGTGAATTCGAACCCTTCTACAAGCGGAGCAGAACAATGCAACAGCACATCCTGATTCTCGGTGCCGGCTTTGGTGGACTGTGGAGCGCCCTGAGCGCCACGCGCCTGCTGGACATCCATGGCCGCACGAACGTTGCCGTGAGTGTCCTCGCACCCCAGGCCGAACTGCGTATCCGCCCGCGTTTCTATGAAGCGGATGTCGCCCGCACCGTGGCGCCGCTGGGCGCGTTGTTCGACGCGGTGGGTGTGCGTTTCATCCAGGGCGCCGCGCAGCGCATCGATGTGGCCGGCAAGCGCGTCGAGTACCGGGATGCCCACGGCAATACGGCGGTCAGTCACTACGACAAGCTGGTATTGGCCACCGGTAGCGTGCTGGCCCGACCGGACCTGGCGGGTGTGGCCGAGCATGCGTTCGATGTCGATCAACTCGAAGAAGCGCTGCGCCTGGAAACGCACCTGAAGTCACTGGCGCAACGCCCGGCTTCGGCGGCGCGCAATACCGTGGTGGTCGCCGGTGGCGGCTTCACCGGTATCGAGACCGCGGCCGAAATGCCGGCCCGCCTGCGTGCGGTGCTGGGCGAGGACGCCGAGGTGAACGTGATCATCGTTGACCGTGGCGAGGCCATTGGCGCTTCGATGGGCAACGAAATCGCCGGCTCGATCGCCGAGGCCAGTGCCGAGTTGGGTGTGCAGTGGCGCTTGAAGTCGTCGGTGGAGGCTGTGGATGCCGAGGGCGTGACCTTGTCGGACGGCCAGCGCATCGAGGCCAGCACCGTGATCTGGACCACCGGCGTCCGGGCCAGTGACCTGACCGCGCAGATTCCCGGCGAGCGTGATCGCCAAGGCCGGCTGCATGTGGATGGCACCTTGAAGGTGGTGGGACAGGCCGATATCTATGCCGCCGGCGATACCGCTTATGCGGCCAGCGATGACCTAGGCAACCATGCGCTGATGACCTGCCAGCACGCCATTCCACTGGGTCGCCATGCCGGCAACAACGTCGCGGCTGACCTGCTGGGCGTAGCGCCGGTCACCTACAGCCAGCCCAAGTACGTCACCTGCCTGGACCTCGGCGCCTGGGGCGCGGTGTTCACCGAAGGCTGGGAGCGCGAAGTGAAACTGGTGAAGGAGGAGGGCAAGCAGCTCAAGACCCAGATCAACACCGTGTGGATCTATCCGCCGGTGGCGGAGCGGGCGGTGGCATTGGCGGCGGCGGATCCTTTGATTCCGATTGCTTGAGAGGGGCCATCGCTGGCAAGCGGCGTTCCGCTCGCCAGCGATGGAACTGTCACCTATTCAACGGATCCTCCCGATCCTCCTTCTCCTTGCGCGCCTGCGCCGGATCCGCCGCGTCCTGCGGTCGTTCGCTCAGTGACGCGCTCAGGTTCTGCGCCGCCATCGCCGCCTGCATCTGCGGTTCTGCCTGGCCCATGGACTTCAGCTCGGTTTCATCCTTGATGCGCTGGGCGATCGCCAGGTCGATCTTCTCTTTCTTCTCCGGCGGCAACGCCTCGTAGTCGTCCTCGGTCAGCCCCAGCTCGTTGAGCAGCTTCAGGCGGATTTTCTCGGCCGGCGACAGGGCCATGTAATCGCGAAACTCCTGGGCGGCGCTGCTGCTCGTGGTGCTGGCGCCGGACGCCGTTACGCCCGTGGATTCGTCAGACTCGCTGGACCCCGAGTTCTGCAGGACCACCTTGAGTTTGGCGAAGGCCTCGTCCTGGGCATCCTGAGCGTCCTGGTACGTCGAGTTCGAAGCGCTGCCGGAGGCGGTCGCGCTGCTGACCGTGGAAACCGCCGACGCGGTGGCCGTTTCCGACTGGTAAGCTTGCGCGTCGGCGCCGGGGACGGCAGCGAGGGTGCGGTGCTGGCTCACCGCGATGTTCTGCCAGCCATGGCCATTGATGATGCTCACGGGATCATTCTCCTTGGAGTGGGACACTGGATCAGGCGCGATATCGCAATTGCTGTGCCAGCCCGGCGGATCCCCGCAACACGGGGCTTGCAGCCGTACGGTGCGGTTGTACGGCGGAAGACGTTTGCCGCTTGCGGCAAGTCTTGTACCGCCGGGCGGCATTAAAGTTTGCGCACCCGGTGCCGATCCAAAGAGCACTACATCCGGGCCACGACCCGGACCCCCATGGGGTTGAAGTTCCCTGCCGGACAGGCAGAGTGACGTCGCCTTGCGTCCACTTCAATTCATGGCCCGCCCTGAGTGGCGGGCATTGGTCTTTATGAGGAAGAGGCGTATGAATCTTTACATCAACCAGTTGCAGAAGAAGCCGGCATTCCGCGAGCGCGTCTACGCGGGCGACATCTTCCTCGATACCAACCTGCGCAGCGCCCACGAACTGTGTGCGCTGGCCCGGCACAGCATCACTGAAGCCTTCGACGGCGAGCTCGATCACCTGTCGCTGCACAAGAAGATGTCGGTGGAAACCTTCGTCGAGCACGTCACCCGGCTCAAGCGCAAATTCACCAATGGCCCGCAGGCCAAGGCGCTGATCCGCGACTACATCCTTGAAATCGGTGCCGACCCGAGCGACTACATCTTCGACGTGCCACGGGTGCGCGTGGTGCCGAACTACGACTACCTGCACGCCGGCGTCAGCTACGCCTATAAGGCGCACCGCGACACCTGGTACGGCAGCGTCGATTGCCAGTTGAACACCTGGATGCCGATCTACAGCATCGAGCCCGAGCAGACCATGATGATCAACCCGGCCTATTTCACCAAGCCGGTGCAAAACTCCTCGCACACCTGGAGCCTGACCGACTGGATCAACAACCAGCGCCTGAAGGCCAAGGACAACATCACCGAGGAAGCGCGGGTACACCCGGTGCCGCTGGAAGGAATCGACAACAGCGCGGAAATCCGCGTTGCCGCCAACAGCGGCGAGATGCTGATGTTCTCCGGCTCGCACCTGCACGGCACCGTGGCCAACCACACCGACAGGATCCGCTTCAGCGTGGACTTCCGCCTGATCCACCTGCAGGACCTGATTCAGAAGCGCGGCGCGCCGAACGTCGACAACGGCTGTTTCGACGTCGAGGCCGGCTTCAAAGACCTTTTCCATGCCAGCGACTTTTCGCAATTCCAGGGAGTTAACCCATGACCAAGCGTCGCCTGACTGCTGCCGAGGTCGAGTACAACGAAAAGCGCGCCAGCGTGCTGAGCCGCGTCGATGCCCAATACGTGGCTGACGCCCCCTTCGTGTTCGCCAACCGCATCGCGGTGACCGCGGCCCTGTCACGCATCGAGCTGTTCAAGATGGTCCAGGACATTCCTGGCGCCATCGTCGAATGCGGCGTCTACAAGGGCAATTCGTTGATGCTGTACATGCAGTTGTCGATGATTCTCGAGCCGTATGCGATCAACCGTTCGATCATCGGCTTCGACACCTTCCAGGGCTTTGCCAGCATCGACCAGAAGGAAGACCCGGCCGACATCAACGAGAGCATGTTCTCCGACACCGACGAGACCCTGATCCAGGACATGATCGACGCCAACGACCTGGTTCGCCCGGTCAACCGCATCCCGCGTTGCGAGATCGTCAAGGGCGACATCCTTGAAACCGTGCCGGCCTTCGTCAAGACCCGCCCGGACCTGGTGGTGGCGATGCTGATCCTCGACACTGACCTGTATTCGTCGACCAAGGTCGCGCTGGAAACCTTCCTGCCGTACATGCCGAAAGGCGCCATCGTGGTGCTGGACGAAGTTGCCTACCGCAACTTCCCTGGCGAAACCGCCGCACTGCGCGATGTGCTGGACCTGAACAAGGTCGAGCTGAAGCGCCTGCCGTTCGATTCCTCGGTGGGTTACTTCCGCGTCTGATCTATTCCAGATCAAATAAGTCGGGGCCGCTGTGCGGCCCTTCGCGGGTAAACCCGCTCCTACAGAGACCTGTGGAAGCGAGCTTGCTCGCGAAGGGCCGCACAGCGGCCCCGGCTTTTTCAAGCAAACGCCGATCAGATATGCAACGCGTGCCCCAACGCCCGTAACGCCGCTTCCTGCACCGCCTCACCCAGCGTCGGATGCGCATGAATGGTCCCCGCCACATCTTCCAGTCGCGCGCCCATCTCCAGCGACTGGGCGAACGCCGTGGACAGCTCCGACACGCCAACCCCCACCGCCTGCCAACCGACGATCAAGTGATTGTCGCGGCGCGCCACCACGCGCACGAAGCCGCTCTTCGACTCAAGGGTCATGGCCCGGCCATTGGCGGCGAACGGGAATTGCGCCACCAGACAGTCGAGCCCTTCGTCCTTCGCCGCGTCCGGGGTCTTGCCGGCCACCACCAGCTCCGGATCGGTGAAGCACACCGCGGCAATCGCGGTCGGGGTGAAGGCGCGTTGCTTGCCGGCGATCAGCTCGGCAACCATCTCGCCCTGAGCCATGGCGCGGTGCGCCAGCATCGGCTCGCCGGTCAGATCGCCGATGGCCCAGACGTTGCGCATGCTGGTCTGGCAGCGCGTGTCGATGGCGATGGCGGCGCCGTTCATCTTCAGCGCCAGGGCTTCGAGGTTGAAGCCCTGGCTGCGTGGACGACGGCCCACCGCCACCAGCACCTGATCGGTTTCCAGCGAGAGTTCCGCGCCGTCCGGCGTGCGCACCCGCAGGCGTTTTTCGGCGGCGTCGAAGCCTTCGACGCTGTGCCCCAGGTACAGCTTCACGCCGAGTTTCTTCAGCGACTCGGCCACCGGCTGGGTCAGTTCGGCGTCATAGGTCGGCAGGACGCGCTCGCGCGCCTCCACCACGCTGACCTCGACCCCGAGCTTGCGGTAGACGATACCCAGCTCCAGGCCGATATAACCGCCGCCCACCACCGCCAGGCGCTTGGGCAACTGGCTCGGTGACAGGGCTTCGGTGGACGAGATCACCGCGCCGCCCAGCGGCAGCATCGGCAGTTCGACGCTACTGGAGCCGGTCGCCAGCAACAGGTGCTCGCACTGGATGCGCAGGTCCTGGCCGTCGATTTCGACCTGCTTGCCATCGATGATCTTGGCCCATCCGTGGATCACCTTCACGTCGTTCTTTTTCAGCAGCGCGGCGACGCCGCTGGTCAGCCGGTCGACGATGCCGTTTTTCCAGGCGACGCTCTGGCCGATGTCCAGCGTCGGCGGCTGGACCTTGATGCCCAGGCTCGAATGCTCGCTGTGCTGTTGGGTCTGGTGAAACTGCTCGGCGACGTGGATCAGTGCCTTGGACGGGATGCAGCCGATGTTCAGGCAGGTGCCGCCCAGCGCCTGGCCTTCCACCAGTACCGTGGGAATGCCCAGTTGCCCGGCGCGGATCGCCGCGATGTAGCCGCCGGGGCCGCCGCCAATGATCAGCAGCGTGGTATTGAGGGTCTGCATGGTCACTCCACAAACAGGCTGGCGGGTTGTTCGAGCAGGCCGCGGATGGCCTGGATGAAGAGCGCGGCGTCCATGCCGTCGACCACCCGGTGATCGAACGAGCTGGAGAGGTTCATCATCTTGCGGATCACGATCTGGCCGTTGACCACCATCGGCCGCTCGACGATGCGGTTGACGCCGACGATCGCCACTTCCGGGGTGTTGACCACCGGCGTGCTGACAATCCCGCCGAGGGCGCCGAGGCTGGTCAGGGTGATGGTCGAGCCGCTCAGTTCCTCGCGGCTGGCCTTGTTGTTGCGGGCCGCGTTGGCCAGGCGGACGATCTCGCTGGCGTTGTCCCACAGGCTGCCGGCTTCGGCATGGCGCACCACCGGCACCATCAGGCCGTTGTCGCCCTGGGTGGCGATGCCCACATGCACCGCGCCGTGACGGGTGATGACCTGGCCTTCATCGTCGTAGGTCGCGTTGATCTGCGGGAACTCGCGCAGGGCCACCACCATGGCCCGGACCAGGAACGGCAGCAGGGTCAGCTTGCCGCGGCTGTCGCCCCATTTCTTGTTCAGGTGCACGCGCAGCTCTTCGAGCGCGGTGACGTCGATTTCCTCGACATAGCTGAAATGCGCGACGCGGCGCTTGGCGTCCTGCATGCGCTGGGCAATCTTGCGGCGCAGGCCGATCACCGGAATCTGCTCGCTGTCCTCGCGCTTGGCGTAGCCGCCCGGTGCCGCCTGGCCGTGGGTCGGCTGGGTGAGGAAGGCGTCGAGGTCTTCGTGGAGGATGCGCCCGGCCGGGCCGCTGCCGTGCACATAGCGCAATTCGATGCCGGCGTCCCAGGCGCGCTTGCGCACGGCCGGGGAAGCCAGCGGACGTTCATTGGCCGCACGCGGCACGATCGCCGCTTCGGGCGCGCTGCTGCGGGCCGGGCTGGCGGCTGCGACAGGCGCGGCGGTCACGGCTGCCGGCGTCTCAACCGGCGCGACGGGTTTTGCCTCGGGGGCCGCGACTGCCGCCGGTTTGCCGGCGCTTTCCTGATGGTTGCCGGCGCCTTCCACTTCAATGCGGATCAGCTCGCTGCCGACCGCCATGACTTCGCCGGGCTGGCCGCCGAGGGCCAGGACCTTGCCGGTGACCGGCGAAGGGATTTCGACCGTGGCCTTGTCGGTCATGACATCGGCGACGATCTGGTCTTCGGTGACGGTATCGCCGACCTTGACGAACCATTCCACCAGCTCAACCTGTGCGATGCCTTCGCCAATGTCCGGCATCTTGATGACGTGCGTGCCCATTCAGACCTCCATGACCCGTTTCAATGCCGCGCCAACCCGCGAAGGACCGGGGAAGTACGCCCACTCCTGTGCATGCGGGTAGGGGGTGTCCCAGCCGGTGACGCGTTCGATCGGCGCCTCCAGGTGGTGGAAGCAATGTTCCTGCACCAGCGCCACCAGTTCGGCGCCAAAGCCGCAGGTGCGGGTGGCTTCATGGACGACCACGCAGCGGCCGGTCTTCTTCACCGACTCGACGATGGTGTCCAGGTCCAGCGGCCACAGGCTGCGCAGGTCAATGACTTCGGCATCGACACCGGTTTCCTCGGCGGCAACCTGGGACACATAGACGGTGGTGCCATAGGTCAGCACGGTGACGTCGTTGCCGGGGCGGGTGATCGCCGCCTTGTCCAGCGGCACGCTGTAGTAGCCGTCTGGCACGGCGCTGGCGGGGTGTTTCGACCACGGCGTTACCGGGCGGTCGTGGTGGCCGTCGAACGGGCCGTTATACAGGCGCTTGGGTTCGAGGAAGATCACCGGGTCGTCGTTCTCGATCGAAGCAATCAACAGCCCCTTGGCGTCGTAGGGGTTGGACGGCATCACGGTGCGCAGGCCGCAGACCTGGGTGAACATCGCTTCCGGGCTCTGGCTGTGGGTCTGGCCGCCATAAATACCGCCGCCGCAAGGCATGCGCAGGGTCAGCGGAGACACGAACTCGCCGGCCGAGCGATAACGCAAGCGGGCCATCTCCGAAACGATCTGGTCGGAGGCGGGGTAGAAATAGTCGGCGAACTGGATTTCCACCACCGGACGCAGGCCATAGGCGCCCATGCCCACGGCGGTGCCGACGATGCCGCTTTCCGAGATCGGCGCATCGAATACCCGCGATTTGCCGTACTTGGTCTGCAGGCCCTCGGTGCAGCGGAATACCCCGCCGAAGTAGCCGACGTCCTGGCCGTAGATGACCACGTTGTCGTCGCGCTCGAGCATGATGTCCATGGCCGAGCGCAGGGCCTGGATCATGGTCATGGTGGTAGTCGCCATGGCGGTTTCCAACTGGATTGAAGTGTTGTGATCGTTCATCTCAGATCCCCAGTTCCTGGCGCTGCCGGCGCAGGTGCTCCGGCATTTCCTTGTAGACGTCCTCGAACATCGAGGCGGGGCTCGGCATCTGCCCACCGGCGAGGGTGCCGTACTGCTCGGCTTCCTTCTGCGCTTTGATGATTTCGGCTTCCAGTTCGGCGGTGACCGCCTGGTGCTCCTCTTCGGACCACTGGCCGGCGGCAATCAGGTGCTGCTTGAGACGGGCAATCGGGTCGCCCAGCGGGAAGTGGCTCCAGTCGTCGGCCGGACGGTACTTGGACGGATCGTCCGAGGTGGAGTGCGGGCCGGCGCGGTAAGTGACCCACTCGATCAGGGTCGGGCCATGGCCACGGCGGGCGCGTTCGGCGGCCCAGCGCGAGGCGGCGTAGACCGCGATGAAGTCGTTGCCGTCGACCCGCAGCGAAGCGATGCCGCAACCGACGCCGCGACCGGCGAAGGTGGTCGCCTCACCGCCAGCGATGGCCTGGAAGGTGGAGATCGCCCACTGGTTGTTGACCACGTTGAGGATCACCGGTGCCCGGTAGACGTGGGCGAAGGTGAGGGCGGTGTGGAAGTCGGATTCGGCGGTGGCGCCGTCGCCGATCCAGGCCGAGGCGATCTTGGTATCGCCCTTGATGGCCGAGGCCATGGCCCAGCCGACAGCCTGGACGAACTGGGTGGCGAGGTTGCCGCTGATGGTGAAGAAGCCGGCCTCGCGCACCGAATACATGATCGGCAACTGGCGACCCTTGAGCGGGTCGCGCTCGTTGGACAGCAACTGGCAGATCATCTCCACCAGCGACACGTCGCGGGCCATCAGGATGCTTTGCTGGCGGTAGGTCGGGAAGCACATGTCAGTGCGGTTCAGCGCTGCCGCCTGGGCACTGCCGATGGCTTCCTCGCCGAGGCTCTGCATGTAGAAGGACATCTTCTTCTGACGCTGGGCAACCACCATGCGGCTGTCGAACAGCCGGGTTTTCATCATGGTGCGCATGCCGCGGCGCAGCACCTGCGGGTCGATGTCTTCGGCCCACGGGCCGAGGGCATTGCCTTTGTCATCGAGCACGCGGATCAGGCTGTAGGCCAGGTCGGCGGTATCGGCAGGTTCGACGTCGATAGCGGGTTTACGGACCTGGCCGGCATCGGCCAGGCGCAGGTAGGAAAAGTCGGTCTGGCAGCCTGGCCGGCCTGTAGGCTCGGGCACATGCAGACGCAGGGGGGCGTACTCGTTCATGCTTTTTTACGCTCGCTCTGTCTTGTGTTTTTGTTGAGCTTTGAAGCGGTCGCTACTGATTCCGGCTTGTGACCAGAGAGTCAGTCTTGGCTACATGATATTCCGCCCCCGGAAGAATATTTTTCTGATGTTGGTTGCCTTTGCCACGGCGCGCGGATAAATATTCTGCAAAACAACAATCGGCAGGGTAATTATTCTCATGCGGAAACTGGATCGGACCGACATCGGCATTCTCAACAGCCTTCAGGAAAATGCCCGCATCACCAACGCCGAGCTGGCGCGCTCGGTGAACCTCTCGCCCACGCCGTGTTTCAACCGGGTCAAGGCGCTGGAGGAGTCGGGGGTGATTCGCCAGCAAGTGACCCTCCTGGCCCCGGAAGTGCTGGGGCTGGATGTGAACGTGTTTATCCATGTCAGCCTGGAAAAACAGGTGGAGCAGTCGCTGCACCGCTTCGAGGAAGAAATCGCCGAGCGCCCGGAAGTGATGGAGTGCTACCTGATGACCGGCGACCCGGACTATCTGTTGCGGGTATTGCTGCCGAGCATTCAGGCGCTGGAGCGGTTTCTCGATTACCTGACCCGGCTGCCGGGCGTGGCCAATATCCGTTCAAGCTTTGCCCTCAAGCAGGTGCGCTACAAGACGGCGCTGCCGTTGCCGGCGAATGGGTTGACGTTGCGCGAGGCTCGCTAGGTTTCTGACGGGAGCCAGCAGCGATCAGTCTCTGGGGAGTGTAGAAAATCACGATCAATTGGCCACTTATATGCTTGATATTTTTAACAGTGGCTGAGTATGTTGTGGGGGTCGCCGTTTCCGGCATGCGAAAACAACAAGGATAGAGTCATGACGACCAATGACCAGCGCTCCCTGGCCGAGCGTTTGACGGGCATTGATGAAATCGAATGCGTCACGCCAGACCTCAACGGCGTACCGCGCGGCAAAGTGATGACTGCCGAGGGTTTCCTCGAAGGCCGGCGCCTGCAATTGGCCCGCGGCGTGTTGTTGCAATGCATCATGGGCGGCTACCCGCCGGCCCGCTTCTACGGCAGTGATGACGGTGACCTGGCGCTGGTCGCCGATCCGACGCAGATCCATCTGTTGCCCTGGAGCGATCAACCCCGCGCCCTGGCCATCTGCGACGCCAGCGAACTGACTGGCGAAGGTTCCGGCCTGTCGACCCGCTGCCAGCTCAAGGCGGTGATCGCCCGCTACGCCGCCCTCGGCCTGGCGCCGGTGGTGGCCACCGAACTGGAGTTTTTCGTCTTCGCGCCCAACGCCGACCCCACTCAGCCATTCCAGCCACCTGTTGGCCTGGACCGACGCCGCGAGGACGGTCACTCGGCCTTCAGCGTCAGTTCCAACAACGGCCTGCGGCCGTTCTTCCAGGAGGTCTACCGCTGCATGGCGGCGCTCGGGCTGCCGCGCGATACCTTCATGCACGAAATGGGCGTGAGCCAGTTCGAGATCAACCTGCTGCACGGTGATCCGTTGTTGCTGGCTGACCAGACCTTCCTGTTCAAGCACCTGCTCAAGGAAGTCGCGCTCAAGCACGGGCTGACGGTGGTGTGCATGGCCAAGCCGCTGGCGAAAACCCCGGGCAGCTCGATGCACATCCACCAGAGCGTGGTGCACATCGACAGCGGCAAAAATGCCTTCAGCGATGCCGACGGCAAGCCGACCGATGCGTTCTACCACTTCATCGGCGGCCAGCAGGCCTGTCTGGCGGACTTCACCGCGCTGTTCGCGCCCAACGTCAACTCCTACCAGCGTCTGTGCCACCCTTATGCGTCGCCGAACAACGCCTGCTGGTCCGAGGACAACCGTGCTGCAGGTCTGCGGATTCCGGCCAGTTCGCCAGTGGCTCGGCGGGTCGAGAATCGCCTGCCTGGTGCCGATGCCAACCCGTACCTGGCGATCGCCGCCAGCCTCGCCGCCGGCCTGCACGGCATCGAGCAGCGTCTGCAACCGGCGCCGGCGATCCAGGGCGAGTTCGAGGTGCCGGACAACCTGTCGCTGCCATGCACCCTGCATGCGGCGCTCGACCGGCTCAAGCGCAGCGATCTGGCGCGCGAGCTGTTCGGCAAGGAGTTCATCGAGGGCTACCACGCCACCAAGACCCTGGAGCTGACCAGCTTCTTCGATGAAATCACCCCGTGGGAGCGTCGTGTGCTGGCCGCCCAGGCCTGACCGAACGCAGGCTGCGCTAGAGCCACCCACTAGAAGAGGCCGATCCCGGTAACGTGATCGGCCTCTTGTTTTTTTCTCCGAGCCCGAGCCTGTGGCGGGAATAATCACTTATGCTTTCACGCAGTTTTTCCATCTGCTCAAGAGGCCGTTCGGGACGCTGATGCGCACTATCTGGAAGTCTTTTCGCGCGTTGTACTTCGCCGCTTTGATGATGTTGATCGGTTCCGGTCTGTTGAGTACGTACCTGGCCCTGCGCCTGAGTGCCGACCATGTGGACAGTCTCTGGGTCGGTGCGCTGATGGCGGCCAACTATTTCGGCCTGGCCCTTGGCGGCAAGATCGGCCACCGGCTGATCGCCCGGGTCGGCCATATCCGCGCCTACGCCACCTGTGCGGGGATCGTCGGCGCGGCGGTGCTCGGTCATGGCCTGGTCAGCTGGCTGCCGGCCTGGCTGTTTTTACGGGTCATCGTCGGCCTCGGCATGATGTGCCAGTACATGGTCATCGAGAGCTGGCTGAACGAGCAGGCCGACGCCAAGCAGCGCGGCGCGGTGTTCAGCGGCTATATGATCGCCTCCTATCTCGGCCTGGTGCTGGGCCAGTTGATCCTGGTGGCGCACCCGCAACTGGGCCTCGAACTGCTGATGCTGGTCGCCATGTGCTTCGCCCTGTGCCTGGTGCCGGTGGCGTTGACTCGGCGCATCCACCCGGCGCCATTGCGGCCGGCGGCCATGGAGCCGCGGTTCTTCATCAAGCGCGTACCGCAGTCCCTGAGCACGGTGCTGGGTTCGGGGCTGATCGTCGGGTCCTTTTATGGTCTGGCGCCGTTGTATGCCTCGCGGCAGGGCCTGAGCACCGAGCAAGTGGGTCTGTTCATGGGCTGCTGCATTTTTGCTGGCCTGTTGGTGCAGTGGCCGTTGGGCTGGCTGTCCGACCGCTATGATCGGGCGGTGCTGATCCGCAGTGTCGCGGTGGGCCTGGCGGTGGCTTCGTTGCCGCTTGCCGTGTTGCCCGAGGTGCCGATGGTGGTGCTGTTCGTCGCCGGGTTCGTGGTGTCGCTGTTGCAGTTTTGCCTGTACCCGCTGGCCGTGGCGTTCTCCAACGACCATGTGGAGAGCGAGCGGCGCGTGTCGCTGACCGCCATGCTGTTGGTCACCTACGGTGTCGGTGCGAGCATCGGGCCGCTGGCCGCGGGTGTGCTGATGAAGGTCTTCGGCGAGCAGATGCTCTACGCTTTCTTCACCTTCTTTGCGCTGGTGCTGGTCTGGCGGATTCGGCCCAAGGCGGTTACCGGGCTGCATCAGGTCGATGATGCGCCGCTGTCCCACGTGGCCATGCCAGCCGCCAGCTCACCGCTTGCCGCGGCCTTGGACCCGCGCGTGACCGAGCAGGTGGTGCAGGATCAGATGCAGACGCCCGTCGCGGCCGAGGATACCGAGGAAGAAGAGGGAGAGGCCGGCAAGGAAGGGCAAGAACAGAAGCCGGTGTGATCCAGGAAGGCTGGGACCGCATCGCGGTCCCAAGGGGTACTCAGTAGTCGTCTTTGTCGAAACGGCGAGCTTCGCGCTGCAGTTGATAGACGAAACTTTCGATCTTGCGTTGCATCTGGCCGGTGACGTTGTGGAAGCGGATACCGGCGAAGGTGGCGCCCAGGCGCTCTTCGAAATGCAGGTGGCGCAGTTCGACCGACATGTTGCTCAGGCCCAGCGGGCTGCCCGCAGCGAATTTCTCGTAGACCTGACCCAATTGCAGACGCTCTTCGATGTTGCCTTCGAAGCGCAGCTTGCAGCCGGTGGCGGAAACGTCCAGCAGCTTGCCGCGAATGGCGCCAGCGCCTTTGAGCTTCTCGCCGTCGAGAACAACGTCCACCAGTTGCGACAGCTTCAACGCGGCGCGGAAGGCGTTGCGGCGCTGGTGATAGGTCACTTCGGTGGGCAGGGCGCCGCGGTAGAAGCGGGCATTATCGGCAGTCACGACCGTCAGTGGCTCGTTGCACTCCCAGGCGATCCGTACGCCGTCATGGAAACCTTCGACCCGGAAGGGTTCGCCGTTTTCCAGGAAACGCTCGCCGTCGCGAGGAATCATTTCGTCCAGGGACAGGACGTTGTTGTCGCGGTCGACGTCGACCACGTAACTCTGGAAACGCTGACTGCGCTCATGGAAGGTAATGATCAGCGGATCATGGCTCTCTTGCAGCATCCGCAAGTTGGCGGCAATTTCCAAAGGCGTGGTGAAGACCTTCGGAGGCTGCGGAGCTTCTACGTCATTGAACACGGTTGATGAATCTCCAGGCAAAAACGACACACGCAGCCAGCATTCTGCCAGCATGTGTTGTGCCTTGATAGAGGGTCACGCCTGGCTGAGCGCACGAGGCTTGGCAAGTGGCGAGGTAGAGCCCCGGCTGTCGTAGAGCGAAGGGGCTTCACCGCCCATGAGGATTCTGATCTGGTTGGCCGTGGTGGCCTGCTGCAAAACGATGGATTGACCGTTACGTTCGTTGATGGTCTTGCATTCGTTGAGCAGATTGCCCAGCACATCGAGTTGCTGCAGCAATTGCGCACCCAGGTGCGATTGGCTGGCCAGTTTCTCGACGCCGGTGCGGTCTGGGGGCAGGCCCAGACTGGTGAGCAGTTCACTGCGCCGACGTCCCTGCTGATCAAGTAGCACTACCAGCGATTGCTTGTAGGCCAGGATATTTTCCAGCACCGGCATGTCCCGGCCGTGCAGGGCGACGTATTCGTCCTGCAGGAGCTGGAGCAGTTGTTGTGCCGGGCCGATATCGTCTTCGATCAGTTGCAGCAGGGTAGTGTCGTGCATGGCTGGCTCTTGGAGTCGTAGCGTCCTTGAAGTCAGCGCGCCAGAGGGCTAGCGCTGAGCTTCGAAATTAAGCAGTTTGCTGGCGACACGGTTGGCGTCGACCTGGTAGCTACCGTCGGCGATCGCCTGTTTCAACGCGGCCACACGGTCGCTGTTGACGATAGGCTGGTCGCGCAGCTTGTCGCTGACCTGTTGCAACTGCTGTGCCTCGTGGCTGAGGTGTACCGTTTCCCCGCTCTGGGCGGTGCTGGCAACTGCTTCGGACTGGCCTGCGCGGTTGCTGGCGGCGCTTTCCTGGCTATTGCCGGTGCGCAGGCCGCCCGTCACTGACGGGGAATTATTCAAACGACTGAAGTCGATGACCATGATCAGAAAACCTCTGGGAATTTGGACGCTTGCCCTTTTTTCGGCCGACCCGAAAAAAACTTTAGGCGCGAATGAATGATCCTTCGCGGCAGGTCCATCAGCCCGTACTGGGACACAGTTTAGGAAATGCAGTCCCTGATCGCCAGCTTTCATCAGCCGTGCGTGCGATGCGGCACAAGGTCACATGGCAACCTCCACCTGGCCGGGACCGGTTACCCTGGCCTTCACCACGCGCTTGGAGTTGAGGTTGCGCACGCGAATTTGCTCGCTTATGCCGCCTTTGGTCAAGGCTTCGCCGGGCATGCGCACGCTCAACGTGCCGCTGCGGGCGGTGATCACAACATGGTCACCCTTGCGGATCACCTCGGCCTGTTCCAGGTGAACCGGGGTGATGACCTGGTCGATGACCATTGGTCGGATAACTTTCTGTCCCAGTGCCTGGTCGAGGCTGGCGAGGAAACCCTGGCCAAGCAGGCCGACGTCGCGCTCACGCAGGGCGATGTCCTCTTCGCTGACCACGGCTTCGCGCTTGAGCGGACGGGTGACCACCACCACGTCGCGGTACAGCTTGACCTGGGCGGGAACGAACACCGTCCATGGCGAGCTGCCATCACAGCGCACCCGCACGGTTACCCGGCCCAGCGGCTGCGCCGGACTTTCCAGGTTGGCGCCCAGTTGTTCACTGCACAACGGCATGCGCAGGCGCGGGTCGAGGTTGTTGACCTGGATCTCGTAGCGGCCCTCGGTCTGGCTCTTTTCCAAATAGTCTTCAACAGTGAATTCAAGAAACCCCTGGGTGACACCGATAAGCTGTTCAGGCAAGGTGAAGGCGTCAGCCAGAGTTCGAGCGCCGGGAGTCAACAAGCACAGCGCAGCAAGGAAGCCGGGCAGATGGCGGTGCAGGCGTCGGAAAAATGTCGTTTTCGTTTTCATACAGTTAAAAAAGCAAGGCGCGTGCCGATCCGGTGCGCTGCCCCGAGCTTCGGTTGAGGAGTCTGGCATGGCTGGTGTTATGGATTCGGTGAACCAGCGCACGCAACTGGTTGGTCAGAATCGTCTTGAACTGCTGCTGTTTCGCCTTAATGGCAATCAGTTGTACGGGATCAACGTCTTCAAGGTCCGGGAAGTGCTGCAATGCCCGAGCCTGACGCTTCTGCCCAAATCCAGCCGGGTTGTGCGCGGTGTTGCGAATATTCGTGGGGCGACCATCCCGATCCTGGATCTGGCGATGGCGACCGGCTTGCCCGGTCTGAATGAAGATTCGAGCAAGAGTTTCGTCATCATTACCGAGTACAACACCAAGACCCAAGGGTTCCTGGTGCATTCGGTCGAACGCATCGTCAACATGAACTGGGAAGAGATCCATCCGCCACCCAAGGGAACCGGCCGCGATCACTACCTCACGGCGGTGACCCGGGTCGACAACAAGATGGTCGAGATCATCGACGTCGAGAAGATCCTTGCCGAAGTGGCGCCAAGTTCCGAATCGGTGTCTTCCGGGGTGGTCGATGCCGATGTACAGAGCAAGGCGGTGTCGCTGCGGGTGCTCACCGTCGACGACTCGTCGGTGGCGCGCAAGCAGGTGAGTCGCTGCCTGCAGACCGTCGGCGTCGAGGTGGTCGCGCTCAACGACGGGCGTCAGGCGCTGGACTACCTGCGCAAGATGGTCGACGAGGGCAAGCGTCCGGAAGAAGAATTCCTGATGATGATTTCCGACATCGAGATGCCGGAGATGGACGGTTACACGCTGACCGCGGAAATCCGCAACGACCCGCGCATGCAAAAACTGCACATCATCCTGCATACTTCGCTGTCTGGTGTTTTCAACCAGGCGATGGTCAAGAAGGTCGGTGCAGACGACTTCCTCGCCAAGTTCAGGCCCGACGACCTGGCTCAGCGCGTGGTTGACCGGATCAAGGCCACACACTAATAACGGCCAGGGGTCGCGGCCCCTGGTGTTGCACATGATTTAAGAGGCGGCACCATTGTCTACGGGTAATTTGGATTTCGAGCAGTTCCGGGTCTTCCTGGAAAAAGCCTGTGGCATCCTGCTGGGCGAAAATAAGCAGTACCTGGTTTCCAGCCGTCTCAACAAGCTGATGGAACAGCAGGGCATCAAGACGCTGACCGAACTGGTCCAGCGTATTCAGAACCAGCCGCGCAGCGGTTTGCGCGAGCAGGTGGTTGATGCCATGACCACCAACGAAACGCTCTGGTTTCGCGATACCTATCCCTTTGAAGTGCTGAAGAACAAGGTGTTGCCGGAGTTGGTCCGCAACAACCCGGGCCAGCGCCTGCGCATCTGGTCGGCGGCCTGCTCGTCCGGTCAGGAGCCGTATTCGATTTCCATGACCCTCGACGAGTTCGAGCGCGGCAACCTCGGCCAAATGAAAGCGGGCGCGCAGATTGTGGCGACCGATCTTTCCGGTGCGATGCTGGCCAACTGCAAGACCGGCGAGTACGACAGCCTGGCGATCGCGCGCGGCCTGTCTCAGGAACGCCTGCAACGCTATTTCGATCCCAAGGGCGCAGGCCGCTTTGCGATCAAGGCGCCGATCCGCAGCCGCGTGGAGTTCCGTTCCTTCAACCTGCTCGACAGCTACGCTGCGCTGGGCAAGTTCGACGTGGTGTTCTGCCGCAACGTGCTCATCTACTTCTCGGCCCAGGTCAAGAAAGACATCCTGACCCGCATCCACGCAACGCTGAAGCCGGGTGGCTACCTGTTCCTCGGCGCCTCCGAGGCGCTGAACGGCCTGCCGGACCATTACCAGATGGTCCAGTGCAGCCCGGGGATCATCTACCAGGCCAAGTAAGCGGGATTGGCGGTTGCTGTTCTGAGCCGCACCAAATGAAAAGCCCCCGGTCTCGCGACCGGGGGCTTTTTCATTTCAACTGACCGCAACCGGCATCAGAAGTCGTAACGAACCTTGGCA